>JAKAQA010000007.1:22727-30305 GCA_021811805.1 bacterium
ACGTGGATAAATAATTTACGACGGTTGAAAGAGCCGAGGGAGATAAAGAAGCATAAAGTACATCGGAACTCATATAATTTACGGCAAGTTGAATTCCGTTACCGCTGAGCGTGCTGCCGATAGTCGAAAGGTCGGGGCCTACGTTTATATTGCCGCTAACCCCTGCAGTCGGAGAAGAACCGTTTATAGTATGGCAGCCGAGGCATCCCGCGGACTGCATTATGGTTTCGCCGCTTGCGGTATTAACGGCAGGAGACGGAGCGGTCAACGTGGATAAATAATTTACGACGGTTGAAATTTCCGCGGGAGACAATGAAGCATAACCGCCCTTAACCATGTAATCGACTGCAACCTTAATTCCGTTAGCGCTGAGCGTACTGCCGATAGTCGAGAGGTCGGGGCCTACAATTCCGCCCGAACCCTTAATAGTATGACATTCCATACATCCGGCGGAATTTATTATGGCAAATCCCGTGGTCGATACGCTTTCGCTTTGTCCCTTATTTCCGCCTCCTCCGCAACCCGATAATATAACGATCCCCAAAAAATAAAAAAAAAATACCCAAATAACTGATATATATTTTTTTCTAATTTTCGAATTCATACTTATATAGTAATAATTAAATTTTTAAATTTATTTTCTAAAATTACATACATTGCATATTAAAAAATTTTAGTTCTTAAAATTGAACCTTACAGCCTAAAATAGGCTGTAAGGTTCATAAACCGTTACGCTTCTGTTTGAATTATTTCAGCGATTCAAGATAATTAGCTATAGAATCGACTGTTGATTTAGGCAAACCTGCCTTACCGGGCATAGTAGGTATTTTAGCTTCCAGAGCCGACAGACTCATTTTGCTGCCTATATGGGATAGATTCGGCGCCATTTTGCCTCCCTGCCCATTAATTGCATGGCACATGGAGCAATTAGCTTTAAAAAGAGATGCGCCCGAAGCGGCAAAAACCGTCGGTGCGCTGAACATAATCAATCCAAAACTAACAATAAGTAATCCGATAATTTTTTTCATAATAATTTTTCACCTCCTCCTTTTTAATTTTGTTTCCGATTTTATGCAAACCTGAACTATTTTTTTAAAGATGCTAAATATCCGGCAAGCTTGTCGAGATTTGCGCCGCTTATTTTTTTATCCGCCGGCATAATCGATTCATATGTCTTTCCGCGGAAGATGGCAAAGGAATTGGGCGTAAAAAAATTCAATTTCGGGTCTCTTATTTGCCTTCTAATCCACGCGTAGCTTCTGATTTTACCTATAGCCGAAAGATCCGGGCTCATAGTTCCCCCTTTACCGTCAATCGCATGGCACATTGCACACCCTTCTTTACTAAATAATTGTTTGCCTGTCAAGGCATAACTCAATGACGAATTTATTGTAATAAATCCTATTATAAAAATTGATATCGGCAACAACTTTTTCATAATAGTGACGACCTCCTTTATTGTTATTTTTTATATGGTTTTAATTTAATATATTATAGGGAGAATTTAAAATAGGATAAATGCTGATTTTTGTAATATAATAAAGAAATATTATGTAGGAAATAAACTTACACAAAATAATTATGTTATTTTTTTAAAATCTTAAGATTAAAAAAAACTAAATCTACAAGTTCCGATTTATTTGAGAGACCCAATTTTTCCATTCCCCTTGAGCGATACGTTGCAACGGTTTTCTCGCTCAAAAAGTGCTTTTCGGCAATTTCTTTATTTGTAAAGCCCTGCGCAACGCCAATCATAACCTCTTTTTCCCGTTTGCTTAAAATGTTCCATAATGATTCTTCCCTGCTAATATCGCCGATAGGGAGTTTAACCACATCGATAAAATTTTCAAGCATCGAAGGATAAATGTAAATTTCTCCCCTTGCCACCGTCTTTATTGCATAAATTAAATCATAATCCATAGCCTTTTTTATCAAAAACCCGGAAGCGCCCGCATCCATAGAGCTTTGCATATACTGTTTGTCTTCATGCATAGTTAAAATCAGTATCTTCGTGAGGGGCGAGATTTTTTTGATTTTTGGAATTAAGTCGATTCCGCTTATTTTTGGCATAGATATATCAAGCAAAACGACATCGGGAATTTTTACTTTTATAAGTTCGAGGGCGCGCAAAGCATCGTCGGCCGTTCCTGCAACGCTAATATCTTCCCGACCGTCTAAAAATATTTTTAAGGTCGCAAGCAATATGGAATGGTCGTCAACCAATACTATCGATATCATTTTCGCCGCCCTCCAAATTAGTAGCAACCGGAATCGGGATCTGAAATTTAACCGCCGTCCCTAAATTCATTTCCGATTCGATAGTCAGTTCGCCGCCGAATAATTCTACCCTTTCTTTCATACCGTTTATTCCCAGATAATCCTCATTGCCTTCGCAATAATCAAAGCCGGTTCCATTATCTTTAACGATTCCCTTGATTTTCCCCTCATGCTTTTCGAGAATTATCGTGATAAAATTAGCGCTAGCATGGAGAATAACATTCAATACCGCCTCCTGAACCACTCTGTATATAATAATATCCAGATGTTTATCTAATCTGTAATTTTCAAAATTAACAGGATAAAAATATATTTTTATACCTGCACTATTTTTAACGACATCATTAATATATATATCGATGGCGCTGATCAGCCCTATTTCGTCGAGTGCGCCCGGCCTTAGGTTTTTAGCTATATCGCGTATCAGGTCGAGCCCTTCCGTTAAATCACCCCTTATTTGATGAATTTTATTTTTAATTTCATTCAAATCGTTTATATCGTCAAGCATTTTGAGTTTTATTTTTAAATAGGAAAGAAATTGTCCGACTCTGTCATGCAAATCGCGAGATATATTTTTTCTTTCTTCTTCCTGCGCATTGATTACGCCGCTTATAAAATTTTTCCTTAAGTTTTCATTTTTAATCCTTTTCTGTTCCGCTTCCTTTAAACTCAAAGTCATTTCGTTAAAAGCTTTTGAAAGCTTTCCTATCTCGTCATCGCTTGAATTATTTATGTAAACATCGTAATCGCCTTTTTTTATCTTTTCGGCGGCTTTCCAAAGTTCGACTACGGGGGTCGAAAACCGCCATGCAATAGCCGTAAATATTAAATATAACAAAACAGCCGTAAATATTAAAATCAGGCTGATATATTTATAAAACGGGGGGCCTTCATACCTTAAAAAAGGGGCTTTTATTTGTTTCACGGATACCCCTACTCTTATAATTCCAAGTTTGCCATCGGATACGGGAACGGATATATCCATGAATTTCCCGTGCGCGTCATTTACCGATTTAATAGTAGATAAACGATTTCGATTATTCTTAACTGTCGATGCATTATCAAGGATATTTAAGCGGAAATTACTCCGAAAAGCGGAAGCGGCTATTATTCCCTTGTTATTTCGGTAAAATATATACAGGATACTCTTATTATTTTTAATTTCATTTCTTAATAAATTATTCAATTGATTAATATTTCTATGAAGAATAAAACTCGTCGCATCGTATGCGATATGTCTTCCGACAACTTCGCTCATAAACTTTGCATCATGAGAAATTTCCATCCTGTAAAAAGAGAGCATAAAATATACAATCGCAAATCCTAAAAAAAGTGTTGTAAATACGGCAAGTCCTATTAACTTAATTCTTAAAGAAACGTTAAGAAATCTTTTCCAAATATTTAGCATAAAATAAAGAAAGGAATAGATCCGCCGTGTATTTTTAATTTTGTTTGACTTCATATTTTTTATTCTAAATAAATTTATCTTTTTAATCTCGCTATTAAAAAATAACAGGCTAAGGAAGATATAACAAGCATAGCAGGGATTAAACCGTAATAATTTTTAAACAATAATCCCGCAATGCTTCCGCCGAAAAAACTTCCCGAAAATTGCAGGGTATTGTAAACCCCGATTGAAGTTCCCACCAAAGATTTATCCGACGATGACGCTACTAAAGAAGGCATTATAGGCTCCGTAATAGAAAAACCGGTAAAAAAAAGTATTCCGCTGAGAATAATAACCGGCAGAGCATTGCCGCCCGCGTAAGAAAACATAAAAATACTTGAAATACCCATTAATACAAAACTTAGCTTTAAAAGATGCACTTCATATCCCATATCGGCTTTTTTTGAAGCTTTCATCATGGCAAAAAGCGAAAAAACGACCATAGGAATTAAAACCTTGTAATAATACCCTGTTCCGAGTTCGCTTTTAACTATCAACGGCATGCCGAAAAAGAAAACGGTCATAAAAAAAGATAATAAGAAACCTTGAATTGAAAGATTTGCAAGGGTTTTATTTTTTAGAACGGATATCGCATCTTTGAAAGAAACCTCTATTTCCTTTAGCATTTCTTTGCCTTCAGGCTCTTCTACCAAAACAAGAATTAAGACGGCCGAGATTATCCCGAGAATGCCGGAAACGTAAAATAAGAAAGAGTAGCCGAAGTAATAAGAGAGAAGCGGACCCGTAACGATACCTACTACAAAACTGAGACCTATAGGAATACCGAGAAATGCCATAGCTTTTGTCCTGTCGCTCTCGGAAACGGTATCTGAAACCAAAGCGAATGCCACGGAACTTTCGGCGGCGACCCCCTGGAGAAACCTTAAAGAAATAAGTTCGTAAATATTGGAAGAAAATCCTATTATAAACGTTAATGCGCCGAATAACATCATGCCGAAAAACAGGATGTTTTTTCTTCCGATTTTATCCGAAAGATAGCCGAAAGGAATCTGAAAAATAGCCCTCGATAATCCGTAAATGCCGAATGCAATTCCAATTAAAATAAAATTCGACGAAAATTTTTTGGCAAAAAGGACAAAAACCGGCAGGACAAGAAATACCGCGAGCATCCTTAAACCCACGACGGAACTCATTGCCGCAATAGTCTTTTTTTGCGTTTTGTTAAAAGCCATACTGCATTCTCCATGATATTTAATATTTTGAGTAAATTATTTTCCCGACCTTATTTGGCGGGACTGATAGCTTCTTATCGCTCTTAAAAAATCGATTTCCCTGAACTCCGGCCAGTATGCATCGCAAAAGTAAAACTCGGAGTAAGCGCTCTGCCACAAAAGAAATCCGGACAGCCTTATTTCGCCGCTCGTCCTGATAATCAAGTCGGGGTCGGGAGAGCCTTTTGCGTAAAGATATTTCGATATATTTTCGACCGTAATGATGTTAGAAAGATAATCGTAATCGTCCGCAAAACCGGATGGGTACCGGCATAAATTATTTTCGGGAATTGCCGAACCTAACGGAACGCTTTCCTCGCTATAACCGCTAAGAGTTTCATGAACCGGATTTAATTTTGTTTTAATATAAATATTATCCGAAATAAAATTTATTATAGCATCGCATATTTCCTGTCTTCCGCCATATCCGATAGCTATATAGAGCCTTAAACCGGCATAATTTTTCGTTTTATCTTCAAGCCTTTCTATAACCTTTATTAAATCATCTGGAATAAGTTCTCTTTTCCCTATAACCGAAACCCTTATTTTATTCTCATTGATAAATTTTGAATTTATATAAAATTCAAGCTGTGCCTTTATGATTTCGAATAAGGCATCTACTTCAGACTTGCTTCTTTTAAAATTATCGGTAGAAAATGCCCAGACGGTAACGACTTTGATATTTAATTCTATGCACCACGATAAAACTTTATATAGCTTATCAGCCCCCTTCTTATGCCCCTTAAATGTATCTTCTAATCCGCATTTTTTTGCGTATCTTCTGTTCCCGTCAAGTATTATCCCTATGTGCCTGGGAATTTTATTATTTAAAACTTCCTTTTTAAGCCTGTTTCTGTAATAATAATATATTAATTTTTTTAAGAAAATCATCGTTTTCCCTTATTATAATCAAACTATCGTCCATCTTGTCCGCCCGGAACAATCGGCAAAGATATTGCGCAACAATGAACATCGGTTTACTTTTTTAATATATTATATTACCATATTTGACTAAATTTTTGAATCTGAACCATTATAAATTATTATATAATAAATATATGCCGCATATTAAATTAGACGACACAGGGATTTTTTATATACTTCATAAATCTTCGGCGCCTGCAAAAGCCGGAACGGTCATCCTGGTTCACGGCGCCGGAGGAAACCATCTTTCGATGCTCTGGATTTTTGATTATATAAAGAAAAAATACGGCGGAATATTCAATATACTGGTTTTAGATCTTCCTTTTCATTTCAAGTCTGCCGCATCTGCCGGCGAAGACATATTAAATTACGGTTTCTCCTTGAAATACGAGGACGGCATAACTTATTACGCGGAAACTATAAACGCTCTTTCGTATAAGCTTTTTGGAGAAGGCAAAAATTATATTTTAATAGGGTATTCTATGGGGGCGCAGGTCTGCCTTAAATATGCGTCCCTATTCCTTAATAATGTCAAAAAGGTCATGCTTATCGCAGGATGCCATAATACCGGCATAAGCGATAGTTTCATAAAAAGTCTGGAAAAGTCGTTTGACGGAACGATTATGCTTTTTTTAAGAGACGCGCTTGCGTCAAAAGAAAAAAACATTTTAAACGGCGCTTTAACGGATATAAAAAGAACTCCCCGGCAGGCCGTAATAAACGACTTCAAGTATTCTAAATATTACAGCGGGCATTGCAGGAACGATTTACATATTATTAACCGCGGAAAAATTCCTTTCAATCTTATATATTCTAAAAAAGATTTAATTATAAAAGACAAATGCGTTATAGAATTGCATAAAAAATTAACCGGTTCCGTCATTAGCGATATTCCCGCCCAAAATCATATCGATTTTTTATACGAAAATTATGCCATGGGGAAAGAGATAGATAAATTTTTATTGACATAAGCAACGCTAAAATTATAAACTTTAAAATTGAACTAAAATCCAACCATTTTAAAAATTTTGGGAAACATTCTAAAAATGCGAACATTATGCGAAGGGGTCAATGAATCCGATTCCGGTAAAGAGTTTACGTTCAAAGGCTGGGTAATGCACTACCGCGACCACGGAGGGTTGATATTCATCGATTTAAGGGATTATTCGGGAATACTCCAGATAGTTTTCGACGAAAACATCGACAAAGAATCTTTCATCGTCGCTAAAAGATTAAAAAACGAATATGTAGTTTCCGTTACGGGAACGGTAAGAAAAAGACCGGAGGGGACGGCAAACCCGGCTTTAAAAACCGGCGGCATAGAACTTCTTGCAAAGTCCGTCCAGATTCTTAACGCCTGCGAAACCCTGCCGTTCCAGATTGACGAAGAAAGCGAGGTTAACGAATTTACCAGGCTGAAATACAGGTATTTAGATTTAAGAAGCAAGAGATTAAAGGATAATCTTATATTCAGGTCTAAATTTACATATCTTATTAGGGAATTTTTAAACGCTAAAGGTTTTTTCGATATAGAAACCCCTTTTTTAACAAAAAGCACGCCCGAAGGCTCGAGAGACTTTTTGGTTCCTTCCAGATTAAACCACGGACATTTCTTTGCTCTTCCGCAATCTCCCCAACTATTCAAACAAATTCTTATGGTCAGCGGATTTGAAAGATACTATCAAATAGTGAAGTGTT
>JAKAQA010000073.1 GCA_021811805.1 bacterium
ATTATTTAAGATATTTGTCAATATTTTTTATCTGTCCCGCAAGGCTGTCGGAAAATATCGTTTTGCCTTTTTTTGTCGATATGTAGTATAAATATTTTGTTTTTGCTTGATGGATAGCCGCCTTTATAGCTTCTATATCGGGATTTGCGATAGGAGTCGGCGGAAGTCCGTAGTTCATATATGTGTTATATGGGGATTTTGCCTTAAGATATATCTGTTTCATATGGAATATGGGTTTATATCTATCTCCCGTTTTTAAGTAGTTTTTATACATTGTAAGGTTCAGCGCGTAAATGGACGAGGAATCGATATCTAAAGGCATATTTATCCTCAGCCTGTTATGTATTACGGACGATATGAAGCCGGCAGAGTTTTTATCGTTTTCGTCAGCCTCCTTTATTATCAAGGACGCTATAATTAAATCTTTATAAGTCGGCTTCAGATTTTTCGTTTTTATAAAAAATTCGCTCACCATTCTTTTAATTATATTTTGGGGTTTTGAATTTATTTTAAAAACATAGGTGTCGGGATATAAAAATCCTTCGGCGCTTTTGGCGTCTATTTTGATGCTTAAAAGAAATTTCCTGTCGAAGCATTTTTTTAGAAAAAGCTTCTTGGCCGTTATTTTATCTTTAGACAGAACTTGCGCTATATCGAAAATATTTAATCCCGGAGGAATAACCACTTTAGCTCTCGCGACTTTGCCGTTTACGAATTCGTAATATATAGAAGCCGGAGACCGGTTTATCGATACGTAATAAGTCCCTGCCTGTATATATCTTGAATAACCGCTGATAAATCCTATAAGATAGAATAAATAAGGGTTGTTTACGAGTTTTTGAGCGTAAAGTTTATATACTATTTCTTTTAACGAGCTTCCTTTTGAGATAGTAATAAGTTGAGGTTTTTTATAGGTGAAAGACTGAGGAGTAAATGCGTATAAAAAAAGGTATCCGATAATTACGGCCGGTATTGCGATTTTAAGAATAAAAATTATCTTTTTAACCCGTTTATATAGCCTGTAGTCGAAATAGCACATTTATAATTATTATAAAGTATATTAAGCGTATAGTATAATAATATTTTAAAATTATTCAAAGATTTTTTTTCTGCGATAAAAAAACTGTTGATTTTTTTTTAAATAATGATATATATATATTATGTAAAAATTAATCAATTTATCTAATCCGGATAATCCGGTTTAAAAGCCAATTAATTTAATTTTATTTTAACTTTCAAGGAGAGAGTTTACGATGAACAAAAAAACAAAGATCGGTCTTTCTATTCTCGGTTTAGTTTTCGGAGTTTCCGCCGTCCTTTCCGGATGCGCTCCTAAAGTAACAAAAACGTCCTCTAGCGCCCTGCCTCCGGCACAAAAACCAGCCGCAGCAGCGGCGGCGGCAGCCCCTCAGGCCGCACCGCAGACGCCGTCTTACATGAAAAAGTATCCATGGCTTGCAAATTACGATATTCAAGCCAATTCAAACAACATTCATTTTGCTTTCGACAAATCTATCCTTACCCCGCTCGATAAGATGATACTTAAAAAGGATGCGATTTATCTTAAGTATAATCCCAATGTTGCTATTCAGATTCAGGGAAATTGCGACAGAAGAGGTTCCGAAGCATACAATCTTGCGCTCGGATGGAGAAGGGCCAACGCCGCCAAAGCATATCTTCAAGACCTTGGCGTTGCGGCAGGCAGACTCAAAACAATCAGCTATGGAAAAGAAAAACCTTTATGCAGAGCGCATACGAGAGTATGTTACGCGATAAACAGAAGGGACCATTTTGCGGTTGTTAAATAAGCGGCAAAAATCCTAAAGTTATAAATTAAAATTTAACCCTGAATAGATTAATAATTTATTCAGGGTTTTTTTATTGTTTTGCAAGCGTTAAATAAGCAATTTTATATGTGCAGTAAACCATATTTTTATCGTTGCGGTAATATTTATCGTAAGCAGTCAGTAACCGCCTCAATGACCCCGCCCCCAATATTTTTTCGTTAACGGCATTTTTTGCTCCGAGCATATTTATTTTTTTTAGAAGATGCAAAGAAGACACGGCGGTTTCAGTATATTCTATGACCTCGAAATAGTTAATCTTTAAGCCAGCAATGCCTATTTTTTCTTTGAATCGTTCTAACTCCGGAAACTTATGAAGTTTTATAGGGTTTTCGTTTTCGGCGGTTTTGAAGTTTTCTTCAAATTCCTTTAACGTTCCCGAAATTAAAAAAGACAATATAATAATTCCTTTTTTTTTTAACAGGGAGCTGCATATGTTTAAAAGATAATCCGTATTATTGAGCCAGTGCAGGGTCATATTTGAAAAAATAATATCGAATTTTTTATGCTTTAACGGCATAAGTTCGGCGTCTCCGCAAATAAGGCCGGCATTATTTGCGTCACCGTCGGCGCCGGTTATTTTCCTTTTTGCTTCTTTAAGCATTCCCAAAGCAATGTCTAAACCTAAATAATAGAAAGAATTTGCGGGAACGGCATCCTTAACGGCAAAATATCCCTGAGCCGTTCCGCATCCTATATCGAGTATATTAAGCCGCCGGTTTTTTTCGCGGTTATAATTTTTTATAGTCCGCGATATCATTTCGAGGGTTATATTATGGTAAGAAGTATGATTGTCGTAATCCCCGGCTTCGGAAAAATTTTTTTTAACTTTATGTTTATCTATCATAGATTTACATTCAATTAACTAAATTAATTTGGCCTGAACGGCTATTTCCTTTAGGGCATGCTTAAGCGTCCGGCCGTCTATCGACGCATTTATGCCGAGCCTTAATCTCGCGCTTTTTTTGGGAACAGCAGGGTACCTTACCGCTTTAAGGTAAATATCCGCTTTTAAAAGCTCTTTTTCTATTAAAACGGCTTTATCTTCGTCTCCTATTAATATCGGAATTATATGGGTCGAGGAATCCAGCGTGTTTAGCCCCGACTCTTTTAAGTATTTGCGGGCAAATTCCGAGTTATTCCGCAATGTTTTAACTATTTCCGGATTTTCCCTTATGAACTCTATCGCGGATAGAGCCGCTGCCGCGGAAGACGGCGGTATTCCGGTAGAAAATATGAATTCCCTGCCGAAATTAATTAAGTATTCTATTATTAGGCGGCTCGAAACGGCGAAAGCTCCGTTCGACGCCAGAGCCTTGCCCAGAGTTCCTATGATTATATCGGGTTTTACCTTATGCAAATCGGCGCTTCCGCCTCCTTTCTCTCCGGCGGTACCGGTTGCATGGGCGTCATCGACTATGCTTAAGGCGTCGTATCGCCTTGCTATGCTTAAAATACCGGGTATGTCCGGTATGTCTCCGTCCATACTGAAAACGCCCTCGGTTACGACGAGCTTTATTTCATAGTCTTTATGCCTGCCCAATATGCTATCGAGATGTTCTAAATTATTATGTTTAAAACTTTTGAATTTTACGCCGGAAGACAGTACTCCGTCTATAATAGATGCGTGGGAAAGCTCGTCGAAAACTATGAATGTGTTTAAAGGAGAAATATTAGACAGAGACCTGATTATTCCAGTATTAGCCTGATAACCGGAAGGGTATAAAATGCAGTCTTCATAGCCGCCCTTGAACAGGCAAAGTTCTTTTTCTAATTCCCTGTGTATATCGGAATGCCCGTATATCAGAAAAGAAGAGGAGGATGAAGTTCCGTATATTTCGACGGCTTTTTTCGCCGCTTTTTTTATTTTTTCGTTTTTAGAAAGCCCCAAATAATCGTTTGTTGCAAGATTAACGGTTCCGGTGCTATAATTAAGTTTATTATAAACGTATTTATCGAAACTTATTTCGGGGATTTTTCTATAGAGGCCGAGCCTTTTATTTTTTTCGATTCTGCTAGAGATTAATTCGGATAATAAAGACATATGCGATTATTATAATAACATATTTATATATTAAATTAAATATTTAAATAAATTAAAAGCAAATTAACCGTCTTATAATAAAATAATAAACGGTAAAATTAAATAATGGAAAATAAAAATAAATTTGAATTGACGGCCGTAGATTTATATCCCGAAATTATGAATATTTACGGAGACAGAGGAAATATTATTTATTTTAAATACAGATGTTCCCTTTACGGGATAGATATCAGGATTTTTGACGTTTCGATAGGAAAGGGAGAGGAAGAAGAATACGGCGGAGCCGATATATTTTTTATGGGCGGCGGACAGGACGCGGAGCAGGCATTAATTTATGAAGACTTTATTAATAATAAGAAAAATATTTTAACCGAAGCTATGGAAAATAATAAAATAATGCTGGCGGTATGCGGCAGTTATCAGCTGTTGTGCGATTATTACAAATCTAAAGACGGCAAAGTGATAAAAGGCATTTCTTTATTTAGGGGATATACGGAATCGAAGACTCCGAGGTTAATAGGAAATATAGCCGTTAAAGCCGGAGATTTCGTTCTGGCGGGATTCGAAAATCACGGCGGCAGAACTTATTTGGAAGAAGGGCAGGATATTTTAGGCAAAGTTTTAAAAGGACACGGAAACAACGGAGAGGATAAAACAGAAGGGGCAAGGACGGGAAACTTTTTCGGAACATATATGCACGGGAGTTTTCTTCCTAAAAATTTTGCCTTTTGCGATTATCTTATAGATACCGCTTTAAAGAACAAATACGGAATTAAGCTTGAAGAGGCCTTAAAAATAAAGGGCGTGGGCGCAGTAGATAACGATTTCGAAATTCATGCGAGGAAAGATATAAAAGATTTAAGAAAATTCATTATTTAAGAGAGCGGTTTTTCTTTTTCGTATTTAACTTTTACGACGGTATTAAGCCCTCCGCGCGATTCAAATTTTGCTTCTACTTCCATAAATTCCGGCTTTAGTATTTTAGACAAGTCTTTAATAATTCTATTTACGGCGTGTTCCTGAAGAATTCCGACGTTCCTGTAAGACAGAAGATAATATTTTAAAGATTTCATTTCGACCAATTTTTTTGAAGGAAGATAAGTAATTGAAAGTTCGGCAGTATCGGGAAGCCCCGTCCACGGGCAGACCGACGTGAACTCCTCGGTTGCTATAGTTACGAGCGTGCCGCTCCCCCGGTATTGGAAATCCAAGGTTTCCAGAATATCTGCGTCGATATTTTTTTCCGATAATACGTCGAATCTTTTATTTATATATTTGTCTTCCATAGAACGAACCGTCGAGTTTTTTATTTTTATTTTTTATTTTTTATTTTATAATAATTAAAATAATTAACGATTTTATCATAATTATTAAAGTTATTCCATACCAAAATTATAAATGAAATTTAACGATTTTCCCATAGGAATATTCGATTCCGGACTCGGAGGACTGACGGTTCTTAAAGAAATAAGGAAAATATTGCCGTTCGAGGATTTGATTTATTTCGGCGATACGGCAAGGGTCCCGTACGGAAATAAGTCGAAAGAAACTATCATTAAATATTCATCCGAAATTTTAGGATTTTTAACAGGAATGGGGGTAAAAATAGTAGTGGTTGCCTGCAATACTTCGTCGAGCTTAGCTTTAGAATATTTGAAAGACAAAGCGGACGTTCCGGTATTCGGCGTAATAGAACCCGGAGCTAAAAAAGCGGTGCGGGTATCTTCCGGCGGAAATATAGCCGTAATAGGAACATCCGCAACGATTAAGAGCAGGGCGTATTCTGCGGCTATATATAAAGAAATAGCTTCTTTGGAAAGCGGTCAGAGCCGTCTTTTCGGCGGCGAATTTAAAATTACGGAGAAAGCCTGCCCGCTTTTTGTTCCGTTAGTAGAAGAAGGATTTGCGGATGAAGAAATTACTAAGGGCATCATAAATTATTATTTATCTTCATTGTTCACGGAAAAGCCGTCATGTCTGGTACTGGGATGCACCCATTATCCAATTCTTAAAGACTCTATTTCCGCTCAAATCGGCAAAAATACGGAAATAATAGATTCAGGCGTGGAAACCGCCGCGGCGGTTAAAGATTATTTGGAGCGGAACGGGATGTTAAAGGCCGGAAAGAAAAAGGGATGCGAATCTTTTTTCGTCAGCGACGACGTCGAAAAATTTAAAGAACTCGGCGGAAAATTTTTGGGCAGGCCTATAGAAAATGTAGGGTTAGCGGAAGGCATTAAATAAATTTTAAAAGGATTATCCATTATAACTTTATCATGATAAAAGATTTCAGGAAGGAATTAAAAAAAAGATTAATACTTTCGGACGGAGCTATGGGAACGGTCCTTCAACTTAAAAATCTCCTGCCGAAAGGCCTTCTCCCAGAAAGTTTTAATATTTCGGAAAAAATTAAATATATAAAAGACGTTCATAAAACTTATTTTAACGCCGGAAGCGAAATAATAGTCGCCAACACCTTCGGTGCAAACAGAATTAAATTAGCCGAGTACGGCCTGTCCGATAAAACATACGACGTAAATTTTAACGCCGTTAAAGCGGTTAAAGAAATTGCCGGAGGCAGCGCGCTGACCGCAATGTCATTAGGTCCCACCGGAAAATTTATTTACCCGGTGGGAGAGACGACTTTTAAGGAAAGCCTGAAGATATACAAAGAGCAGGTAAAGGCCGGATTGGATGCCGGAGCCGATATTTTTCAGCTTGAAACTATGCTCGACCTGCAGGAAATCAGAAGCGCTATCGTCGCCGTTAAAGAATTATGCGATAAGCCTATTATAGCAATGATGACGTTCGACGGCACTTATAGAACTATACTGGGAACTACGCCGGAGGTTTTTGCGGTAACCGCCGACAGCCTCGGAGCCGACGTAATAGGCGCAAACT
>JAKAQA010000008.1 GCA_021811805.1 bacterium
CTTGCGACTATTCATATTCCGTTATCGGCCGTTCCCGCTAAAATAACAAAAGATTTATTAAAAAATATAATAAATATATCGCTTAACTGGATAAAAAAGGATTTCGGCAAAAAAAACCCCCGAATCGCCGTATTAGGTTTGAATCCGCACGCCGGAGAAAACGGCAGGATAGGTGTGGAGGAAAAAGATTCTATAATACCCGTCGTCGAAGAATTTCGGAACAAAAACGAAAATATAGAAGGGCCTTTTCCGGCGGATAGTTTTTTTGCGAAAAGATATAAAGATTTCGATTTAATAGTTTCTATGTATCACGACCAGGCGCTTATACCGTTTAAACTTCTTTCTTTTAACAAAGGGGTTAACGTTACCGCCGGACTGAAGATTATAAGAACGTCTCCCGTGCACGGAACGGCTTATGATATCGCCGGCAAGAATACGGCGGATTACGAAAGCATGCTCGAGTCGGTAAAATTAGTCCGCAGGATATCGGAGAACAGAAATAAATGGACAGAAAGATAATAATCAAAGGGGCAAGACAGCATAATTTAAAAAATATAAGCTTAGAAATTCCTAAAGATAAACTTGTCGTAATAACCGGCCTTTCAGGTTCCGGCAAGTCCTCTTTGGCTTTTGACACTATATTTGCCGAAGGACAGAGGAGATATCTGGAATCCCTGTCTTCTTACGCAAGGCAATTTATGGAACAGATGGACAAACCCGATGTAGATTCGGTTGAAGGACTTTCGCCGGCTATTTCCATAGAACAGAAATCGGTAAGCAAAAACCCCCGTTCTACGGTAGGAACTATTACCGAAATTTATGATTATCTCAGAGTTCTTTTTGCAAGAGTGGGAGTTCCATACTGCTATAATTGCGGTAAAAAAATAGAACCCAAAACCGTAGACCAGATGGTGGAATCGGTTTATTCCAATAAGGGTGGAGAAAAACTGATAGTTTTGTCTCCGATAGTTATCGGAAGGAAGGGCGAGTTCAGGGCAAAGTTCGACGATTACCTTAAACACGGATTTTACAGAATATACGCCGACGGTAAAGAATATAACTTAGACGAGCCGATTAATCTCGATAAAAAAAAGAAACATAATATCGATTTGGTTATCGACAGATTAGTCATAAAAGAAGAAAATAAAAAAAGATTATTCGATTCCATAGAACTTGCTTTAAAATTATCTTCCGGAATTTTAAAGCTGAAATACGAAAACAGGGAAGAGATATTAACCGAGAACTCGATTTGTTTAGACTGCAATATAAGTTACGGCAAGCCGGAACCGTCTGTTTTTTCGTTTAACAGCCCGCAGGGCGCCTGTTTGGAATGCGGCGGATTGGGCTATAAGGAATATTTTGACGAAGACCTTGTTATTCCAGATAAAAATCTTTCTCTTAAGGAAGATGCATTAATTATTTTCAAAAATGCTACCCCTGTTTATAAAAATCAAATTATAAACGCTTTATCGAAACATTACGGTTTTGCTCCGGATACCCACTACGCGGATTTAAGCGAAGATATAAAGTATGCGATATTATACGGCTCAGGCGGCGAAAAAATAAAGTTTTACGACGCCATGAACGACGATAAATCGTTCCATTTAAAATACTGGGAAGGCATCATGCCCATGCTTGAAAGAAATATAGCGGAAGGGAATTATCTGCTGGACCCAAGAAAATTTAGAGCCGAGAAAATATGCCCCGAGTGCGGAGGCTTCAGATTAAAGAAAGAATCGCTCAGTTACAGGGTAGGCGGACTTAATATAGCAGAAATTGTAAATTTAAGCATTAAAGATGCCCTAGTTTTTTTAAAAAATTTGAATTTAAGCGATTACGAAGCGGGTATCGCGGCCAAAATTTTAAACGAGGTTAAAGACAGGCTGCAATTTTTAACCAATGTAGGGCTTGAATATCTGACTCTTTCGAGGCAGGCTCAAACGCTTTCCGGCGGAGAGTCCCAGAGAATAAGGCTTGCTTCGCAAATAGGCTCCGGTTTAACCGGCGTTCTATACGTTATGGACGAACCGAGCATAGGACTGCATATGCGGGATAACGAGCGGCTTCTTAAAACGATTATAGATTTGCGCGATAAAGGCAATACGCTTATTGTCGTCGAGCATGACGAAGCTACTATGCTTAAATCCGACTATATTATCGATATGGGGCCCGGAGCGGGTAAAAACGGAGGCTATATAGTAGCCCAGGGAACCCCGGAAGAAATCATGAAAAACCCAGCTTCTTTAACCGGAAAATATTTAACCGGAAAATTAAAAATAAATATGCCGGGTTTCAGAAGGGGCAGTTTATCGGGTTATTTGGAAATAAAAGGCGCCAGGATGAATAACCTGAAAAATATCGACGTTAAAATTCCGCTGAATAATTTTATATGCGTTACCGGAGTATCCGGGTCGGGGAAGAGCACCTTGATAATAGATACGCTCTATCAGGCTTTGTCGGCCTATAAAAACGGGTATATATCGGATTTTAAAAAGTTTGAGGCGGATGATATAATAAACGTAAAATATTTCGACAGGGTAGTCAATATAGACCAGTCCCCCATAGGGAGAACGCCGAGGTCTAATCCGGCTACTTATACCGGAATATTCACGCTCATAAGGGATATTTTTGCGGGAACAAAAGAAGCGAGGTCAAGAGGCTACGACCCCGGCAGATTCAGTTTTAACGTAAAAGGAGGCAGATGCGAGGCCTGCAGCGGCGACGGTGTAAAAAAAATAGAAATGCTTTTTATGCCGGACGTTTATGTTATGTGCGATGTATGCAAGGGGAAAAGATATAACAGGCCTACTTTAGAAATTGCATATAAGAATAAAAATATTTACGACGTCCTGAACATGACCGTTAAAGAAGCTTATGAATTTTTCGATACGCTTCCGGCTCTCGCGCATAAGCTAAAGTTTTTAATCGACGTCGGGCTCGATTATATAAATTTAGGACAGCTTGCTACTACTCTGTCGGGAGGCGAGGCTCAAAGAATAAAACTCTCGAAAGAGCTGTCGAGGCCGGGACAGTATAAGACGCTTTATATACTCGACGAACCTACCACGGGACTTCATTTCGACGATATAAGCAAACTTTTAAACATATTGAATCTTTTAGTAGAAGCAGGCAATACCGTAATAGTAATTGAACATAATTTAGACGTAATAAAATCGGCAGACTATATAATCGATATGGGACCGGACGGCGGGGACGGCGGGGGCAGAATAATCGCATGCGGAACGCCGGAGGAGATTTCCGTTAACAGGGATTCGTCTATCGGCAGGTATTTAGCCGGATTGTCCAATTTCAAGTAAGTTCACTATATATCATTTTATTTCAAATTATCTCATTTTATTTCATATTCGTCAACTTATATTTATGAATTACTGAATTCTTAATCGGGATTTGGGTCTAACCTTATTTTAAACCGGTCGTATCTAAAAGAAACGGTATAATAATATTTTATGGCATAAAAAATGCTTCTTTATTCTTAATACGCATTTTATCTTACTGTATTATAATATCATTATTTTTTAAAATTAACCATATTTTTAAACAAATTGGGGGGTAAATGTCTAAAAAAAAGGAAACTGTATGCGAGTATGTCTGTCTTACGACCGAACAGGCAAACCAGAAAATCGAAGTGTGCGGTTTAAACTGCGTTGAGGAAGAAAAAAAGAATCCGGTTATGGATTTTTTAAAAAGGTTCTGGGGGCCTATTCCGTGGATGTTAGAGTTTGCGGCGATACTGGAAGTTATAGCCGGGATTACCACTAAGGAATCGGTAAAGTATATTGAGGCCGGAGTAATAATAGCGCTTTTAATATTTAACGCGGTAATGTCCTTTCTTCATGAAGGAAAGGCGCAGAAAGCCCTCGAGCTTTTAAAGCAGAGGCTTGCCGTCAAGGCAAAAGTCATGAGGGACGACAAGTGGACCATACTTGACGCAAAATACCTCGTGCCAGATGATTTGGTTCTTTTAAAAATGGGCGATTTCGTTCCTGCAGACGTAAAAATATTAGACAGCAACGTCCAGCTTGACCAGTCGGCTCTGACCGGGGAATCTCTTCCGGTCGAGGCTGAGGCGGGCAGCGTTGCATATTCCGGTTCAGTAGTAAAAAGGGGGGAAGCGACGGGAATAGTAGTTGGAACGGGAAAAAACAGCTTTTTCGGCAAGACTGCCGAACTCGTTAAAATTGCAAAAACCAAAAGCAACCTGTCGAGATTGATTTTTAAAATCGTTAAATACCTGATGGCGATAGATTTCGTTATCCTGGCGTTTTTCTTAGTATACGGAATATATAACGGTTTCCCGCTCCTCGACACGCTTGTTTTTATATTAGTAATACTTATAGCGGCTATCCCTATAGCCCTTCCGGCAACATATACGCTTTCCACGGCGCTCGGCGCGGTCGAACTTTCCAAAAAAGGCGTATTGACGACCAAACTTTCCGCCATTGAGGAATCCGCGGCAATGACGATTCTATGCTCCGATAAGACGGGAACCCTTACCGCAAACAAAGTTATTCTTGAAGACGTTACTCCGGTTGACGGACATACGAAAGAAGAATTGTTAAAATATGCGATTATGGCAAGCGACGCCAAGAGCCAGGATGCCTTAGACGATGCGATATTTAAGGTTTCGGACCCTTTAAATATAAAAGAGGACGGGACGCGCGTATCTTTCACTCCGTTCGACCCTGCTACTAAAAGAACCGAAGCCGTTTACAACGTAAACGGTCAGGATGTCCAGGTATTCAAAGGACAGCCCAAAACCATCTGGGAAATGGTCAGCGGCGGAAAAGATTCGGGATATAAATTCGAGCAAGTTGAAACAAGCCTCGCGACTAAAGGGGAAAGGGTTCTTGCGGTCGGGTGCAAAAAGGGCGATAAATTGGATTTCTTAGGGTTCCTGGGTTATATGGACCCTGAAAGACCGGATTCCAAGACCCTCGTCCATGAACTTCGCAATCTGGGCGTAAGGACTATTATGCTGACCGGCGACACTGCTATAACCGCCAGGACTATAGCAGGCAGGCTCGACATCGGCGACAGGGTTTGCGAGAGGAAAGAACTTCTTGAACTCAGCAAAACCAAAGAAGGCGAGAAAAAACTTGCCGGTTACGACGTGTTCGGCGGCATTTATCCGGAAGATAAGTATAGCATAGTAAAGGCGCTTCAGGATAACGGCTATATCGTCGGAATGACCGGCGACGGCGTAAACGATTCGCCGGCGCTTAAACAGGCAGAGGTCGGAATAGCCGTTTCGGGTTCTACCGACGTGGCAAAAGCTGCAGCCAGCGTGGTTCTTACAGACCCAGGCCTTGCGGATATCGTCGGCGCTATTAAAACGAGCAGGGAAATATTTCAGAGAATGGCTACGTGGGTTCTGAACAAGATAGCCAAAACCATAGAAATTTCGTTTTTTACGATTTTCGGAGTCGTTCTTATGAATTACTTTTATCATAAACTTCCGTCCCAATCGTTCATAATAACTCCGCTTTTAGTAATACTTTTATTATTCACCAACGACTTCGTAACCATGTCGATATCGACGGATAACGTGAAATTCTCTCCTAAACCGAACGACTGGAAGATTAAGAATATGATAATGGGTTCCGTTCCCATGGGAATATTCCAACTAATTTTTTCCTTCGGCGCTCTTATATATTTGCTCTCTAAAAATTACCCCACCGGACAGATTCAAACAATAGTGTTCCTGATAATGGTTTTTACGGGACAGGGCGTTTTGTATCTCGTCAGGACCGGAGGTTATTTTTACAAGTCCATGCCGTCAAAACTTATGATTACGGCAACCGTCGCCGATTTCATACTCGTTTCCCTGCTGGCGCACTACGGTATCGGCGGTATCGGCGGAGGAAGTCCCCTGATAACGGCAGTTTCCTGGGGGGACATATTTAGAATTTTAATAATCGGCGTAATTTACTTGTTCTTTGTCGATATAGCAAAAGTGTGGATATTCAAGAAGTTTAACGTCAGGCCGTAGTTTTATTTTATCGGCAATCGGTTTGATTGTGTAA
The DNA here is from genome assembly GCA_021811805.1 of bacterium. Lineage (GTDB taxonomy): Bacteria > SZUA-79 > SZUA-79 > Acidulodesulfobacterales > Acidulodesulfobacteraceae > Acidulodesulfobacterium_A. The sequence goes on from JAKAQA010000008.1 coordinate 6,045, forward strand.
ACCTGCCCCCATCCGCGTTTTTATAAACAGCGGAGGGGGGTTTTTATTTATCTGAGACTTTCGTAAATTTCGTATCGTTTTAATTTCCGCCACAGCGTAGAATATGAAATATCCAATATTTTGCATGCCTTATTTCTTTTGTATTTTGCTTTTTTTAATGCGGACATAATTCTGTCTTTCTCGGAAGTTATATCGAAAATATCTTCTCCGCCGCCGTTTTGTTTTAATGCCGCCGGATAATTTTCCGAACGGTTTTGCGCCGGATTTTCGCCTTTGCGTTTATACCCGCGCGTATCTATGCCGCATTCTTTAAGCGATTGAACCTTTTTGCAGCCGTCGTAGTTTAAAATATGAATTCTATCCAGCGCAGAGGTCATCTCCCTGATATTTCCGGGCCACTCGTATCCGAGGCATTCATCCATAAATTTTTTACGGTACGAAATTTTTAAGCCGTCTAAATAATTTTCAATAAAATATCTTATAAAATTAGGCCTTTCCCTCAAAGGAGGGATGTTTACCTTAACAGTCGAAATCCTGTAATAAAAATCTTCCCTCATAAATCCGGTCATTATTTTTTCTTCGATATTCGAATTCGTGGAGAATGCCGTCCATAAGTTTAATAATTCCCGCATTGTACTGCCGACTTTCTCGCACACGTGATAATCCAGAAAATATAAAAGCTTGGACTGGTTATTCATAGTTAAAGTATCCACATCGTCGAAAAACAATACCCCGTTATTGGCGGCTTGGGCTTTTCCCTTCGTAGTTTCTACGGCGCCGGTGAATGCGCCTTTTAGATGTCCGCAAAGCACCGATTGAAAAAGTTCGCCCGATAAATTAAAGCAGGATACCGTTACGAGTGGCTTTGTCGGAAAAATTTTTTTACCTACAAAATTAATCAAGGTTGTTTTTCCCGTGCCGGTTTCCCCCTGAATAAGAAGATTTATTTTCATCTTTGCCGCCCGTTCTATTATCTTTATACATTTCCCGATTCTTGAATCGGGAAATTGCTCTGCGTAGCGTTCGATTAATTCATTTTGCAAGTTCATTTTTGATGCAGGCTATAAGATTAATTAATTAAAGTAAATAATATAAAATGTTTTTATTTTTTATACATCATTTTAAATTAAAAATCAAATTATATCTTGTTCCTTTTTCGGTTGCTCCGATTATTGCAAGAATATGGGTATTATCTATCGAGTCTGTAATTCCCATCGGAAAATTAGCTCCGTCTATTTTGAGATGCTTAATATCTTTGTTGGATATAGAAGATATCTCGGAAGGCGAAGCCTTTCTTCCTATTAATTTAGAGCTTAAGGCAGATAAGGTTCTTGTGCTTATTCCGCGGATAAAAACATAGCGTAAAGACCGTTTAAGAGCCTTTTATCGTATCTTGCAGTTTTTGTAAGGACACTTGCGAGAGATACTTGCCTGCCTGTTTTTGGATATTAAGTTCCGTCATCTTGAATAGTTTCGAGATTCTTCTTTAATTAATGAAAAAAGTTCTTTAATTTCTGTTACTGTAATGGTAAAATTCATAATGGATATGTTTACTCTTTAAAATTAACTAATTTTTCTGGATAGAAAACTAATATTATTTTATATGAGGCGCGTCCTTTTTGCCATAATAAATTTACACAATTAATTATACTCTACCGAAAAAATTAATACAAAAAGTCACAAGTTTAAACTTAAGGGGAGGGGGTAAAATGACTAAAAGTTCAGAAGAGTCGCCGTCAAGGCGAACTTTTATGATGGTCGTTATCGGTTTAATCTCCGTAGCAATAGGCGTCGCGCTTGCGATTCCGATTATGGGGGAAGTATTAAATCCGCTGTTTAAAAGAAGGGATATCGTGTGGTCTGAACTGGGAAAAGTCAGCGACTTAGAGAATATCGAGCCGTTGGTTCCGAAGTTTGTTCCAGTTTATTTCAGGGTTAAAGAGGGCTGGACGGTAAATACTCTTCCAAGGCAGGTTATAGTAGTCAAGGATATAGCCGGCAAGCTTTATTTCTTTTCCAATCAGTGTACCCACTTAGGTTGTCCTCTGCACTGGATTCCTGAAAGACAAAAATTTATGTGCCCCTGCCACGGCGGCATGTTTAACGTTCTAGGCGAGGTGGTAGGAGGCCCCCCGCCCAGACCTTTATTCGCTTGGGTCTATAAAATAGAAAACGGCGCCGTATTAATCCAAAATAAGTTTTTAGATAATCCAAAAGAAAGGGGGGTTTGATGTTTCAAAAAATTCAAAACTGGTTTGATGAAAGAATAGAGCTCACCGAATTAATAAAAGAATTTAACGGCGAAAGAATTCCGAGAAGGGGCGGATGGGTATATACGTTCGGCAGTCTGCTCGCGTTTCTTTTTACGGTTCAAGTTGCGACCGGTATATTCTTATTATTCTATTATGTTCCCTATTTTCCGATGGCGAGAAATGCGACGTACTATTTAAAACACCATGTTCTTTTTGGCAATATTCTTCTCGGCATACATCTATGGGGCGCTTTTGCCATGATATTTTTTCTTCTTGTCCATATGTCGAGAGTGTATTTTTCCGGCGCATATAAAAAACCGAGGGAGCTTCAATGGGTTGCAGGCATGGTTTTATTTTCCGTCGTGGTCGTACTCGGCTTGACCGGCTATATGCTCATCGGCAACGAAAATTCATGGTGGACGATTAACGTTCTTACGAACGTTGCGTCTCATACTCCGGTTGTCGGAGGGTTTTTAAGGATTATCGTCAGAGGCGGAACAGAAACGTCCGTTTTAACGATGCAGCATATTTTTGCCGTCCACGTGTGGCTTTTGCCGATTATAGTAATTATGTTCATACCGATGCACTTACTCTTTATCAGAAAAACAGGACATCAAGGCATGGCTTTGGAATATAAAAACAGCAAATTATCCGACGACGACATAAATAAATGGAAACATCCGGATGCCACCGTACCTTTTTTTCCTGACCAATTTTATAAGGATATAATAATCGCTTTAGCCGTATTTGGCGTAGTTTATATACTTGCGGTAGTTTACGGAGCGGCAATAGGTCCTATGTACAGGCCGCTTGCGCTTAATTTTGCTCCAGAAGCCGACTGGTATTTCCTTGCAAACGAGGAACTGTTAAAATATTTCCCCGGCCACGGACTTATTGTATTTTCGACTTTCCTTATTCCTACGATAGGATTTGTTATACTTTTTGCATTGCCTTTTATCGACAGAGGACACGAGAGAAGTCCGTTTAAAAGACCTGCGGCAACGGTGCTCGGGATTTTATTTCTCCTTTTGTTAGTTTATTTAACATTAATCGGCGGCGAACCAAAAGCGCCCGCTACCGTATAAAATCAAAAGAGGGGCAAATACGATGAATTTAGGTGTTACAGATATAGTAAATCTATTTATAAACAGGCTTGCGCTAGGTTTTATGGCGATTGCTTTTATATCCCAGTACATAGGGATATTTAAAAAAGAAGACAGGTATTTCAGGCTTGCTAAGTCTCTGATTATGTGCGCTTTAGCAATAGGCACGATACAAACGATAGTGTATTTTTATTTCTTAAGCCTGCTAAAAAACGGAATTCCCAATTTCTGGATTCTCATGAATAAACTACAACCCGGAGTTATCGGTTATTCGATGGAATTTCTTTTAGCGTTTTTGGTTCTCGGCGCAATATACTATGCAGGATTTGACAGGAAAGGGGCAGGAAGGCATCAGGGATGGAATGTTTTTATCGGAATAATCGCTTTTCTATCCGGTTTTGCTTCCGATATTTTTTATACTATTTCTGAAAGTTATACAATGGGTCCATCGCCGGATACGGCTATAAGAACACCGATGGTTTTGCTGTTAATAATTGAGAAAAACATAGAAACTTTTGCTCTGGCGGGCGCTTTACTTGCCATATGGGCGGGAATCGGGTATATATTTGCTTCTAAACAAGCCGACAAAGAGTTTTATGACTGGCTCGGGTCGTTTGCAAGCATTATAACCGTTATGTTTTTGGTAATGTATCCGGTAATCTATTTCGGCTGGTTTAAACACTTCAGAGCTACCTCAAGTTCAGGATTTAACAGGATTATGCTCGGAAAATATCAGTGGATTATGTATGTATTTTTGGGAACGACCGGCGCGGCTTTAATACTCGAATTTATATATATGCTGTGGAAGCTGATAAACGGCAGAGATAAAACTAAACCTACGGTTTCCGTCGGCCTTATAATATTCCTTATAATAGTCGGCTTTGTTTCTTTAGGTTTCGGAATGCTTCCTCCTACTATGGGCATTCTGGGAAATATGCAGCCCGTTAAGTATTTATCACTGGCAGGGCTTTTTATAACGGGGTTTTTAGTCCTCGGTTATTATCTTAAAGACCTTACGCCTAATTTCAAATTCGGAAATGTTTCGAAATTTCCGCAAATATTCTTAATATTGAGCGGACTTTGCGTTGCAGTTAACGTGCCGGTTATGGGCTACATGAAAATCGCGGCAAGAGGAACGAATAGAATAATATACCAGACCATGAATTTAAACGGAACGAATTATGTTCCGGCCATCGTTTATCCGTGGCCTGTAAAAAAGGGGTTCAATCTGTTAAACGACAAGTGCGTTATCTGTCATACGTTAAACAGGGTAGAAAGATATAACGGAAAACCCTATGGAGATTGGAAAAACGTTGTCATTCACGTCATGAAAGACGTTAACGGCTGTCCGATAACGAATGCGGAAGGGAAACGGATAGTACATTATCTTAATTCCTTAAACATTATAGCCTATAACCAGCACCTTGAAAAGGAACATAAGAAATGGACGCCGCCCGCTTCTTTGCCGTGGGGAACTCCGGTTTCGGTTTCAAAAAAAGCTGAACCTTCAAACAAAAAGACTGCCAAAAAATAATTATATGCTGCATAAATAAAGATAAGCAGTTTATTTTAAAGGCATTTGCCGTTTCATTATATTTTATTGCATAAATAAGATATAATTATAGAGGGCAAATGCCTTTGTTTATTTTTATGGATAAAGAATTTATTAAGCAGATTACAAGAATGAGTTCATTGGGATTAAATTTAATAATATCCGTCCTAATCGGAATTTTTATCGGAATAGAAATCGATAAATATTTCGGGTTTAAATATCTTTTTTTTATAGTTTTTTTAATTTTGGGTTTTGCGGCCGGAATTTATGAAATATATAAAGCGGTTAAAAGGGAACTTAATACTAAATTATAATAAATCGCTAAAATTTAATATAATTTTGCGCGTATTTATTATCGGCTTGTTCTTAGTATTTATTTCAAGCGGAGCGGTAAAGCTGTTTTATGCCGGTGCGGATAGTTTAAATATTATAATCAGTATGTCTGTCGGATTTGCGGCTTCTTATTTTCTATTTGCCGATACCGCGTTGTATTTATTCAGAAACATTAAAAATATAAATATCGTAAAATTGAATTTTACTGCGATAAAGGACTTGCTCATAATCCTGTTTTTTTTTATAATATCCTATAAAATTATTAAACTTAATTTTATCTCTACGGCGGCCGGGATTACGATAACTCCGGTTTCCATGGCGGTATTGCAGATATTTTTCCCGTTTAACAACATTAACGCGTAAATTAAAAATTATGTTATGTTAAAAGCTCCTATTCTAATAAGCATTCCAGGAATACCCGCTTACTGGACGATGACGATTATCGTGATGGGTTTGATATTATCCGCCGCTTTCATCGTCGGCAGAAATTTAAGGATAGTTCCGACCGGCATGCAGAGTTTTTTCGAACTTATATTTATAATGACCGAATATTTCCTGAAAGAAATTATAGGAGAAGAAGGCGGCATATATTTGCCTCTTATAGCATCGTTTGCCGTTTTTATTCTCTTTTCTAATTTGCTCGGCAGTATTCCCGGTTTTACTTCGCCTACGGCTACGATAGACACTACGGCCGTTTTAGCCCTTATAGTATTTTTTCTTTCCCATGCCGTCGGAATTAAAAAACATAAAGCAAAATATATAAAAAAATTTCTCGGACCGCTTATAATAATCGCGCCTATAATGATAATAATAGAGATAATGTCGGCATTATCCCGTCCTTTTTCTCACGCCTTGAGGTTATTTGCAAATATATTTGCCGAAGAGTTTATGGTTACCGTTCTTTTATTTTTACTGCCATGGGCGATTCCGGCAATTATGATGTATATGCAGATTTTTACCGATTTAATGCAGGCGTTTGTTTTTTATCTGCTGGCGATTATTTATATCGCTTTATCTTTAGAAGAAGAAAATTAAGATTAATCATAAATAATATTAACAATTAATAAAAATAAAATTATACCGGGGGTATTCCATGGTTAAGTATTTAATCTCTATTTTTACGTTTTTATCGGTATCGGTTTTAGGCATTAAAGCTTTTGCGGATAAAGCGGCAAGCAGCGCTGCTCCGCTTCATGAGCACATAGTAAATAATTCGGCGCTTTTATCGAAAAGCCTGTTTTTCGGGTTATCGGCTCTGGGCGGCGGACTTGCCATCGGCTTGGGAGTTATAGGCGCAGGGGTCGGCATGGGTAATGCCGTCAGGGGCGCGTTAGAATCTATGGGAAGAAACCCGGGAATGGAAAAAAAATTAATAGTTTGGATGATAACCGGTATGGCTATTATGGAGTCTTTAGCCCTTTACGCCCTCCTGATAACTTTTATTCTGTTTTACGCAAACCCGTTCAAGGCGATATTCTTAAAATGATGAAAAAGTTTAAAAAATATTGTTAAAAAATATTTGTATTGCCTCAATTTTTATGGTAATATAAATATTCTTAATTATTCAATGTTTTAAATTATTTTGTCTACATTTTATGCCGAGATAGCTCAGTCGGTAGAGCAGAGGACTGAAAATCCTCGTGTCGACGGTTCGATTCCGCCTCTCGGCACCACTTTAAAACCGCAGTATTTTAAACATTTTTTTAAGATTTTCTTCTCGACTTTAATACGAATTAAGGAGTAGAAAATGGCTTCTATTTACCGCAAGAAAGGCAACGATATCCGGCGAGGAAGTTCTTAAAAAAATAATTATAAGCAAAATGAACGCCAATATCATTAATGCTATAAGACTGATTGAATTATTTCAAAAAAGGATGCTAATAATATAGTTTATTATTAGAGAATTCTTCGGAATGTTCAAATACCGAAGCGGAGAAAAATGTAGGGAATACCGCTGGAAATGATATTTAAAGACGAGCACTGCTTATTATTATATAAGAATATATTTAGTTCACTACTTAATATAACGGACTAAAAAACTCCCGACTGCGTTTGACGCGGTCGGGAGTGAGTAAATAAATCTGGCACCTTTTTTATCGGCTTAGAAATTCCATGAAATGTCCGTTCCAAGAGCAGTTATGTTTTTAGTTGTTGCACCTGCGAATGAACCCGTATATCCAAGCGGATTAGTTTGAGAATTAACATAGGCAGAATTTGTGGGTTCGGATTCCACACCGGAACCTGTCCATACATACGAACCCCATGCCTGGAAAGCTAATGTCTTCGTAAAGTGATGGGTAAAGTTAAGGTCGAATTCAGTGCCTATATTAGAACCGCCGAACTCCGGAGCATTAGCGATATTCGTTTGCAGCCAAGCAGCATGTATTAAAGATTCCTTTAAAGTGTTATTCGACTGCAAATACTCTTTTGCATCAACCATTAAAACCCATTTATTTGCAAGGTTTGGACCAACCTGTTCGCCTGCCGCACCGCCGTATATGTAATTATTTCCTGGAGCGTTAAACTGAATCGGCTGCCATGACGAACCGATAACATCGCCGAACAATGTTTTAGTATTTTGAATAGTCGAATAATATGTAAAGTTGTAATCGCCCTGAGCGATAGGAGCGCCTATACCAAATTTCACTCCTAATTGAACTGGCGTCGAAGTTTGCAACAGTTTAGAACCAGTTAAATACAGGTCATAGGAATTTATTCCATCATACTGATTGGAACCAGAGGCTGGGACGGGCAAGTAACCCATTCCATTGGTTATGGATTGATTTGATTCAACAATTCTGCCCATGAAATAATCAAGCTCTCCTGCAAACTTAATTCCGGCATTTGCGTATTTTGCACTCAAACCTCCAAAGGTTATATTTGCGGTAGGCTGAACAGAACCTATTGTAGATGATAAATTTAGAGTTGTATTTGTTCCAGTATAAGCCGTATTTTCAGAAGATAAGGCAGCTTCAAACTGATTCAAATGAGCTTCTGTAAGCCATGCGCTGTAAGATGTGTCATTTATGGGCTTCATCGTCATAACTTCGATAGTAGGAATTGTTCCCATCTGTATGTGGGTGTATCCTTCCGTAGCAGGAGGATAATATCCCTCAGTTGTTCCAGAAAGTGCACAATTAGTACTGTTATTACCCAAGCCAATAGTTGAAGTATTGCACTGATAGGTATCATACGCACTAACTTCGCTTCCGAACAACGTTCCCGCAAACACTCCGATATTGCCCAAAGGCAGGAAATCGCCAAACCCGTCCGCATTCGTGTTGACCGCGACTCCGAGACCGAACTTAACGGGCATACGGCCGAACATAATCGCGCCTATAGGGGTGATTAACCTGATGTAAGCCTGCCTTAAGCCGAATGTGTTAAAGTCGTTGTTGAAACCGGTCGGAGCAGGAGTTCCTCCAAGCAGATAATAGCCGTTAGTGCCGTAACCGTTTGTAATGCCGTTATAGGCATTCGTCAAATCCATCTGGACGAAAAGAGCGGCGAGAGGCATGCCGTGGGCCAATTTATCGTAACTAATAGACGTATTAAGTCTCAATCTCTGGATAAACGCCTGATAAGAATTCTTAGTAGGCATTCCTGCTGTAGTACTAAACGCCTGGGCCTGATTCTGCGACCATTCGCCTATGCCGAGATACTGCCCCGACAAAGAAAAGCTGGCCCCTGCCTTGTTTGCCTGTGAAGCGGCAAAAGACTTAGAAGACATTGTTAAACTTAAAAAAAAACCGACTATTGCGACTGCTACGACCAATACCGGTATTGAAAATCTTTTTTTCATCTTTTCCTCCCTTAATGATTCGGTTTTTAATTTTTGAAATCTTAAATAACTCAATAGTCCCCCTACGAACTATCACGCTTAATGCTAAAACAAAAACGTAAATTAAAAGTTATCATATCTGCAATAAACTTGTCAAGAAAAATTAATAGTTTTTTAAAAAAAAATTATTATATATTAAACTATTCAAATATTCTAATATACGGATAATTCTTATGCAAAAACGGTTGCGGCGGCCTTCCCTACATTAATAAAACCGTTATCCTCCTTTTTTTCTGCCGCAAGCGGAACGCTGTTTAAATGCTCCCCGATTTTTTTTACTATTTTCGAATTCATATCGTGCCCCGTTTTTTTTGCCAGCACCTTTCCTTTGATTCTATAACCGGAAAGGTATAAATCTCCGATTAAGTCCAGAACCTTATGCCTTATGAACTCGTCTTTGTATCTCAAGCCTTCTTTGTTGAGAACGGATGTTTCGTCAAGTACTAAAGCGTTGTCCAAACTGCCGCCCAATGCAAGACCGCCCTTTTTTAAATATTCGACGTCTTTTAAAAATCCGAATGTCCTTGCCTTGGAAATTTCGCCGTAAAAATTGAATCCGTCTATTTTCATATCGAACGAACCCGACTGCACTAAGGGATGGCTGAAGTCCATATTGTAGGATATTTCAAAATCTTCGGACGGATATACCGCTATAGACGGTCCCTTGTCCCCGTTTTCGCTGTCTACGCCGATAGGCTTAAGTATTTCGATATATTTTCGTTTTGCTTTAAGTTCTTTGATGCCGCTTTCGTAAAAAGACTCGTAAAAGACTCTCGCGCTTCCGTCCATAGCCGGAATTTCGCATCCGTAAACTTCTATTAAAGCGTTGTCTATCCCGGCGCCCCAAAGCGCCGACATCAAGTGCTCTACGGTTGAAATACATCCGGAGGCATCTTTAGCGTTTCCTTCCTTTTTAAGCCCGATGCTGGTTCTGAGCAAAGTCGAACATACGTTATCCGCTTTAGCTTTTATTATTAAGTTGGGATTCAAGTCTTTCCTGACGAACGTGATGCCGGAATCGGCTTTCGATGGCTTGACGATTATGGATGCCTCTTTTCCGGTGTGCAGACCTATCCCCTTAAAATAAAGTATGTTTGAAACCGTGCATTGAAATTCGTTTTGTTCTTCTTTTAATACCGCATAGTTTTCCATGTTCAATTAAACCTCTAAGATAAAATAAATATAAAATATAAAGTTTTAAATGCAATAAATATGCCATAATGAATAAAAGTATAAGAGAGAACAGATTTTAAATCAGGTCCCTCTTTATTGTTACGTTTTATTTAAAAAAAGCAATAAATTAGATTTATTGCGGATGGGTGGAAGGCTTTATACTGTATTGCTCTAAGGTAATATGCGAACTATTTTTCACATATATTTGCCGTCGTAATGCGTATAATAGTTCGCAGTTTTTGCAAAGCAAATCAAAACAGCGAATCTTCTTTTATTAAACCGAAGTGTTTGTATGCAAGTTCCGTAGCAACCCTGCCTTTTTTAGACCGCTGTATAAAACCGCAGGCGACAAGATAAGGCTCTACGACGTCTTCAAGCGTGTCTTTCTCGTCGTTCATAGCCTGCGCTATCGTTTCGATACCTACGGGCCCTCCTCCGAATTTTTCGATTACGGTTTTCAAAAAAAGAACGTCGTTGGCGTCCAAACCGAGTTCGTCTATTCCGAGGCTTTCAATGCCGAATTTAGCAACTTCGAGCGTTATGCGGTTTTCTTTAAGATGAGCCATATAATCACGGAGTCTTCTTAAAAGCCTGTTGGCTATCCGGGGCGTTCCCCTGGAACGGCGGGATATTTCGGCGGCGGCGGCGTTTTCGATGCCTATTCCGTAAAGTTTTGCGCTTCTGGCTATTATTGCGGCAAGCTGGTCCTCGTCGTAATATTCAAGACGGGCGGTAAAACCGAACCTGTCCCTTAAGGGCGACGGAATAAGCCCGGCTCTCGTCGTTGCGCCTACGAGAGTGAACCGCGGCAGATTTATCCTTATGGATTTAGCCGTTGCCCCCTCGCCTATTATGATGTCTAGCTTAAAGTCTTCCATAGCTGGATAAAGCATTTCTGCGGCAGGCTTAGGCAGTCTGTGTATTTCGTCGATAAAGATTATATCGCCGTTGGAAACTGCGGATAGAAGAGCGGCTATATCGCCCGTCTTTTCTATCGAAGGCCCCGACGTTATTTTAATGTTCACCCCGAGTTCTTTTGCTATAATTCCTGCAAGAGTGGTTTTGCCGAGGCCGGGAGGTCCGAAAAACAGCAGGTGGTCGAGGTCGTGATGACCGAGATTAGAAGCCCTTTTTTTAGATGCGTTTATAAAAATCAGGAGGTTTTCCTTTAATTTCGTCTGGCCTATGTATTCGTCGAATGATAGCGGCCTTACGGGGTTGTCGAAATCGCCCGCTTCATCTTTTTCAGGAGAAACTGCAGACACCGCATCGTCCGCATTTTCAGATGCATTTTTCGTAATTTTTTCGTCTTCCGCGCTTTTAAATTCTTTTTTGAACGATGCCATAATAATATTTATAAATTTTTCTTGGAATATATATGCCTTAAGCATTCCTTGGTTAAATCTTCGGTAGTGGCGGGAACGTTTCCTTTAGATTTAATAGCGCCGAACACCTTGCTTGCAAGGTTAAAGGAATCGAGCCTCGAATAGCCGAGCGCCTCAAGCGCCTGAGCGGATTCCATTATTATATCGGAAAGCTGTTTTTCAGCGGGTATCGTCCGGTTTATTATTTCGCCTCCGTTTTTATTTTCCGGAGTCAGTCGTAATTTTTCCGAATTTAAATTTGCATCTTCGCTTTCCCTATATTTACCGTTATCTATACAGAGGTCCCCTGCTTTTATATCGTTAAACGCCGCGGATTTTTTTAGTATCTTATTCTTAAGCTCCATTATTATCCTCTCTGCTTTAGACTGTCCTATGCCTTTAATGGCGCAGAGTGCGGAGATATCCTGCATGGTCAGAATATTTATCAGATTTCCGGCATCTATGCTGGAAAGGATGGTAACGGCAAGTTTAGGACCAACGTCTTTTACGTCCAAAAGAAGCGAAAAAATTTCCCGCTGAAACTTGGTATTGAAACCGTAAAGCGTTATTCTGTCTTCCCTGACGTAGGTGTGGATAAAAAGGCTCAGAACCATGCCTTCGCTTACGTATGCAGAATTTTTTTCAAAATTCGGCATCGGCATATATACCTCGTATCCTACCCCGCCCGTTTCCAGAATAATAAGCGATTTTTCAATATCTCTGTAAATTAACGTTCCGCGCAAAAATGCTATCATTTTATATATAATTATATGCCGACGAAATTAGCCATATCGGTAGCGCAGCAAATTGCAATCGAAAGCGCATCCGATATATTATCGTCAAGATTTCGGTTTAAAAAATCCGTTACGTTAGCGCCGTTAGAGGCGCAAATAAGCTTCAGTGCATCTTTCATCTGGCTTTTATCGGCATCTCCGTAACCGGAGATGCTTTTTTTAACGAATCTTGGAGAATATTCTTTGAGTTTTATATTCAAAGCCGACGATAGCAGACATATTACCCCTCTTGCCTGCGACAGTTTAATCAAAGACGACGGGTTTACGCCGGAAAAGACCGATTCTAAAGACATAAAGTCCGGCGGATATTGAAGGGCGACTTCCTTAAGCTCATTGTAAATTTTGCCGAGATTTGAAGGAAACTTATTCTTCCCCGCATCTATCAAACCGCAGGATATAATTTCGAACGGTTTGCCGAAATAAGGCAAGTCTAAAACAGCCCATCCAGTCAATCTCGACCCGGGGTCAACCCCTAAAATTCGATAGCCCATAATTTAAAAACCTTGCATAAATAATTCCGGTTCAAGGTAAATATTTATATATAGCCGGCTTAACTTTCGGTTTCCTGTATGTCGAAATTTGAGTAAACGTTCTGAATTCCTTCGATTTCTTCAAGAGCGTCCATGAGCCTTACCATCTGGTCGGCTTCTTTTCCTTTAAGTTCGATATCGGTCTGCGGAATATATGAAATTTCTGAAAATTTTTCCTTTATACCTTTAGACTCGAAAGCGGATTTCACGCTCTCGAAATCTTTTACGTCGCTGTAAACTAAAATTTCGTCTTCCTCGGTTTTTACGTCTTCGGCTCCCGTCCCTAAGGCAATTTCCATTATAGCGTCCTCGGTATTGGAAGCCGCATCGAATCCTATTACACCTTTCTTATTGAACATCCACATAACGCAACCCGATTCGCCGAGGCTTCCGCCGTGTCTCGAAAGAGCGTGCCTTACTTCTGAAACCGTCCTGTTTCTGTTATCCGTTAGCGTTTCAATAAGGAGGGCTACTCCTGCAGGCCCGTATCCCTCGTATATTATCTCTTCGTAAGTTTCGCCTTCGAGTTCGCCGGCACCTTTCTTAATTGCCCTTTCTATATTTTCCTTGGGCATATTAGCGGCTTTTGCTTCATCTACGGCAAGCCTGAGGCGCGGATTAGACGAAATATCTTTTCCGCCTATTCTGGTGCTTGTAATGATTTCGCGTATGATATTAGTAAAAATCCTGCCTCTTTTTGCGTCTAAAGCGCCTTTTTTTCTTTTAATCGTGCTCCACTTGCTGTGACCGGACATAAAATAATCCTCCTAAAGTAAAATAATAAATATTTGGTGCGAAAGAGGGGACTCGAACCCGCAAGGATTGCTCCTCTGGATTCTAAGTCCGGCATTCGCATATTGTAACTTATTTATATTGTAATAATTAGCTTTATAAAAAACACCGTTTGACCGATTTTCGACAAAATAGATATCGAAATAAAATCCGGCTTTTTCTAATTACTCTCTCTGTAAATAATTAGTTCATTATATAGCAAAAAAACTTAATAGTAAACTTGTTTATAGAATACCTTGTTTATAGCCCAAAGGTGACATTTTTATTTTGGCTTGACAAATGCGAGTTAAGGTATTGATAATTTTTTTTTTTATGATATATTAATTGCAGTATTCATTCATTTAAAATATACGGAGGCTATTTACTTTATGAAGGTCAATAAGGCGGTCTTTCCCGCCGCCGGTCTCGGAACAAGGCTCCTGCCGATTACCAAATCAATTCCGAAAGAAATGCTTGTATTGGTCGATAAGCCGCTTATACAATACGGAGTAGAAGAATGCATAGGCGCCGACATTACCGATATAATTATTATTACCGGCAGGGGCAAAACGGCTATCGAAGATTATTTCGATAGGTCTATAGAACACGAAATTTTACTGAAAAAAAAAGGGAAACACCATCTGCTTAAATCGGTAGATGAAATATCCAGTCGCATCAGCCTTACATATACGAGGCAGAAAGAAGCTCTCGGTTTGGGTCATGCAATATTGTGCGCGCAGAATATGGTAGGCGAAGAGCCGTTTGCGGTCGTTTTAAGCGACGATATTATAGATTCGGATACGCCCGTTATGAAACAGATGGTGGATATATATAAAAATTTCCGATATTCCGTTTTAGCCGTCCAGAGGGTAAATGACGAAGACGTTTCAAAATACGGAATAATAAAGGGGAAAGAAATTGATAAAGGGTTATACGCCGTCGAAAACCTAATCGAAAAACCCGACATAAAAGATGCCCCTTCCAATCTTGCCATAATAGGAAGATATATTTTAATGCCTGATATATTCGGCTTTCTCAAAGATACTAAGCCAGGGAAAGGAGGAGAAATTCAGCTCACCGACGCGATAAAGTCGCTTCTGCAGATTCAACCCGTTTATGCTTTAGAATTCGAAGGAAACAGATACGACGGCGGCAACAAATTAGACCTGCTTAAAGCGCAGATAATCTTCGGATTAAAAAACGATGAAATAAAAAACGGATTAATAGAATTTATCGGAAAATCGGAATGGTGCAGAAATTAAATTATGAAATTTTTTGACGATAACGAAAACCTCAGCAGAAGGATGATTAAATTTAAAAATGAAGTGGAAAGGATTTTTCATTTCCACTTCGGATTTTTCCCTATGGAGGACCTCCCCTACGCTTTTAAGACAAACTCCGCTCCTATCGACATATATACGAATAAAAGCAGACTTACTATAGAAATCGAACTGCCCGGAATTTCCAAGGACAATATACTTATAGCAGTCCACAATAATATATTAGTCATAAGATGGAAATCGGAACCGAAGATAAAATCCGGGGTTAATTTTTTCTGCATAGAAAGAAGATTCGGCAGGTTCGAAAGATTCGTCCTTCTGCCCGTCACTCCTTCCAGACAAAATATAAGGGCCGTTTTATCTGACGGCGTTTTAAGCATAAATTTTGAAATAGGAGACGTTTTTATAAATTCCGAAACCTCGATACCTATTTCGTAAATATATATCACCAATTATAGCTATAATTCTATAATTATAGTATAATATTTATATATACGCTACAGCAAAAAGGGGAATAAAATATGAATAAAATTGATGCAAATATGAACGGCAATAATATTAAAGAAATTGTTATAGGAAAAGGAGAAAACATCGAACAGCAGGATTTACCGGAAGAAATTCAACTGCCGGAAGTAATACCGCTTCTGCCTATAAGGGACCTTGTTCTTTTTCCTTTTATGATAATACCGCTTTTCGTAGGAAGAGAAGCTTCGATTAAAGCGGTAGATGAGGCCCTGTCTAAAGACAGGCTAATCCTTTTATCCGCCCAAAAAGACATAATAGTCGAAGAACCTTCGCAAAACGATATTTACGACGTAGGGGTCGTTGCGATGATTATGAAAATGCTGAAACTTCCGGACGGAAGAGTTAAAATATTAGTTCAGGGTTTATTAAAAGCAAAAATAGAAACATTCGTTCAAATTAAACCTTTCTACCTTGTAAAAGTATCCAAAATCAAAGACGAAAACGTTGCAGAAATTACGCCGGCCGTTGACGCTCTCATGAGAAACGTAAAAGAACAGCTTGAAAAATACGTATCTCTCGGCAGGCTTCCGTCTCAGGATATACTAATCATACTAGAAAATATAACCAACCCCGGAAGGCTTGCGGACATAGTAGCGTCCAACTTAGGTTTAAAAATAGACGAATCTCAGAAAATATTAGAAGAAACCGACCAGATAGAAAGGCTTAAAAGAGTTAACGATATACTTGCCAGGGAAATAGAAATCCTTTCTATGCAGGCTAAAATTCAATCTCAGGCAAAAGAAGAAATGACTAAAACCCAAAGAGATTATTTTCTAAGGGAGCAATTAAGGCAGATTAAGCAGGAACTCGGCGAAACCGATGAAAAATCTCAGGAAATTGCCGAACTGAGGGAAAAAATAACGGCGGCAAAAATGCCTCCGGAAGTGCTGAAAGAAGCCGAAAAACAATTATCTAGACTCGAATCTATGCATCAGGATGCCGCCGAAGCATCGACGATAAGAACTTATTTAGAATGGCTATCCGATATACCGTGGTCGAAAAAGACTAAGGATAATCTCGATATAGAAACCGCAAGAAAAATTTTGGACGAGGACCACTACGACCTTGAAAAAATCAAGGAGAGAATACTTGAGTACCTAAGCGTCCGAAAACTAAACAAAAAGATGAAAGGACCGATACTATGCTTTATCGGACCTCCCGGCGTCGGAAAAACTTCTCTCGGCAAATCTATCGCAAAGGCTATGAATAGAAAATTCATCAGGGTTTCTCTGGGCGGCGTTCACGACGAAGCCGAAATCAGGGGGCATAGAAGAACATACGTCGGAGCGCTTCCTGGAAGAGTCATTCAGGGAATAAAACAGGCTGGGACAAATAATCCCGTTTTTATGATAGACGAAATCGATAAAGTAGGAACTGATTTTAGGGGCGACCCTTCTTCCGCTCTTTTAGAGGTGCTGGACCCGGAGCAGAATTTTTCTTTTTCCGACCATTATCTCAATGTTCCTTTCGATTTATCGAACGTTATGTTCGTCGCAACCGCTAACGTCGCGGACACCATACCTTCCCCTTTAAGAGACAGGATGGAAATTATAAATCTGTCCGGCTATACTTTGGAAGAAAAAGAAAAAATAACCGAAAAATATCTTATACCAAGACAGATTAAGGAAAACGGATTAAAAAAAGATTATATCGAATTTAAGCCGAGTGCGGTAAAAACTATTATCGCCGGTTATACCCGCGAAGCAGGTTTAAGAAATTTAGAAAGGGAAATAGGAACGGTATGCAGAAAAGTCGCGAGAAATATAGCCGAAAATAAAATTAAGAAATATATTATAACCGATAAAAACATACATAAATACCTCGGAACCATAAAAATACTTCCGGAGGAAGAAAGGCAGAAAGACGAAATTGGGGTAGCCACGGGTCTTGCCTGGACTCCGGTCGGCGGAGAAGTTCTTTATATAGAAACTATTCTCGTTAAAGGCAAGGGGGCTGTATCGCTTACCGGCCAGCTCGGCGACGTTATGAAAGAATCCGCTCATGCCGCCGTCAGTTATGCCCGCTCCAAGGCGGACGAACTTGGAATTAAACCTGATACGTTTGAAAAAAACGATATTCATATCCATATACCGGAAGGCGCCATACCGAAGGACGGGCCTTCCGCTGGAATCACTATGGCGACGTCGCTGATTTCGGCGGTATTAAAAAAACCCGTAAGAAAAGACATCGCTATGACCGGCGAAATAACCCTTAGGGGCAACGTCCTGCCTATAGGCGGTTTAAAAGAAAAATCCTTAGCCGCTTTAAGGGCAGGAATAAAAACCATTCTCATACCCGAAAGGAACAAAAAAGACCTTGAAGATATTTCTCCTTTAGTTAAGAAAAATTTGAAATTCATACCCGTCAGGCATATGGACGAAGTTATAAAGCATGCAATTATAGGTATATCCGCCGGAGATACGGATGCTGATTCCGGCTCTAACTCTAATAAAATTAAGCCTGTTAATAAAAATAAGGGTGCTAAAAAAAGAAAAGTTAAGTGAAACGGAGCTGATAAAAGAGATAGAACGATTAAGTTCGGAAACTCAAGGTTTTAATAAGTCGTTAATTATTAAATCAATCGGGGACGATTGCGCTATCGTTAAAGACAAAAACCGTATGCTCGTGAGTTCCGACAGCATAACCGAAAACGTCCATTTCAATTTTGTTCTATACAATTTTTATGAAATAGGAAAAAAATCTTTACTCGTAAATTTAAGCGACATTGCCGCTATGGGAGGAATTCCCAGATTATTCGTTTTGTCCCTTTTTTTGCCCGCGTATGTAAACGAAGCCGATATCAAGCAAACATTGCGGGGCATTATCGACGCCGCAAAAAAATACAGGGTGTCCCTTATAGGCGGAAATATATCGAAAGCATCCGAATTTTCGATATCCGCTACCATAATAGGCGACTATAAAGACAAAAACGTCGTTAAGAGATATAATTCAAAAAAAGGCGAGCAAGTATATGTCTCCGGGGAACTCGGAAATTCTTGGATGGCGTTTTATCTTAGCTCCAATAAAGATTATATATTTAAAAATTATCTGAATCTCAGCCCGGAGGATAAAAAACTCATAGAGAATTTCATAAACAAACATAAACTTCCTGAGCCGAGGATAAATTTAGGCAGAAAATTATCAGGGGAAAAACTTGCCGGCTCGTTAACGGATATAAGCGACGGACTCGTTAAAGATATTTTTAACGTAATCGGCGGCGGGTGCGGGTGCGAAATATATCTAGACGAGATTCCGTTAAATAAGGAATTGAAATATATCTGCATGATTTTAAATATCGAAGATTACGTCGATAAAGCAGTTTCATTCGGGGAAGATTACGAACTTTTATGGACGTCGGAAAAACATAAAGAAAAAGAATTGCTGAAACTGTCAAAATCCACCGGAGTTAAAATAAAAAAAATCGGATATATAAACGATAATCCCGCATGCGTGAATTTTTTAAAGAACGGCACCCGTTACATTCCTAAAGATTTTACCTTTAAACATTTATTATAAACTATATGTACAGCCTCATTTCATTTTTTCTCTTTATTTTATTTCTTATAATTTCCTCCGTTTTTTCTATTTCTGAATCTTCCATATTTTCTCTTACTCAGGCAGATATAGACGAACTAAATATGAGAAAAAAAAACAGGGTGATTTTTTTAATAAGGAACTCATCCGTATTTCTTGTAATAATTTTGATAGGAAATATGGCTGCAAATGTTATAACGGCAAGCATAGGCTCTATAATTTTAAACCGATATTTTAAACATATTCCGGTGATTTATTCTATTATATCTATTTCGCTTATCCTTATAATCCTTGCAGAGATAGTTCCGAAGATAATCGCCCTTAAGAAACCCATAGAATTATCTTTAATGGTTTCCGATATATTTTTCCATCCGGTCTATTTTGCAGGATTATTAATAGAAAAAACCGGGCTAAGCGGAAAACGCCTTCAGTTAAAAAAGGAAGAGTCGATATCGAACGAAGAATTAAGGACTATTATTGAAATAGGCAAAAATGAAGGCGAAATAAAAGAAAAAGAATACGAATTTATAAAAAATTTTTTAAAGCTTTCATATTTAAAAGCCGCGGGTATTATGACGAAAAAGGATGACGTATTTGAATTAGACGTTAACACTCCCGTTTCTTCCGCCGTAGGACTAATAGAATCTTATCATTTTTCCAGGATTCCTATATATTTCAGGGAAAAAGACAATATAATAGGAATAATCCTTGCAAAGAATATTTTATCCAAAGTTTATAATAGAGGGGAAGAAAAAAGAACCCTTAATTCTTTCCTTGTAAAGCCTTATTTTATACCCGGTTCAAAAAACGCGCTGGAGCTTTTCAGAGAACTGCAAAAGAAAAAAATTCATATCGCGGTAGTAGTCAACGAATACGGGAAAATGGCAGGCATTATAACGATGGAGGACCTGCTGGAAGAAATTTTCGGAGAGATAGAGGACGAATATGACGTACAATAATATATATATTTATATCTCCGTAATAATTGCGGCTATATTTTTTGAAGGATTTTTTGCCGGTTCGGAAATAGGCATTATAAGTTACGACAAAATTAAAATAAAACATAAAGAATCTAAGGGGAATAAGCTTGCCAAGTTTTTGCTCTTAATGACCAAAAAACCGGAGAGCACATTTTCCACGTCGCTTATAGGAAATAATATAGCTTACACTTCGGCTACTATTCTTGCGACCGCCATTATATACGAATATGCAAAATCGTACACTCCTTTTATAGTAGCAATTATTCTTACCCCCGTTATGGTGGTTTTCGGCGAAATAATTCCCAAAATGTTATATAGGCGCCATGCAAACTCTTTTATGCTTAAAAGTATTCCTCTTATAACTTTTTTCTCCGTAATATTCTTTCCCGTAAATATAATTTTTATAACCCTGTCTAAATTTTTAAATTTGCTTTTTAAAAGCAAGTCCAAAAATGTCTTTTTAACTAAAGACGAACTCATTAAAGTTCTGACGATAAGCGGAAATATCGAAGAATTTAAAGAATACGATAAAAAAATAATAAAAAGGATATTCGAATTCGGTAAAAAAACATCAAAAGATATTATGATTCCGCTTATAAGCGTGATAGCGCTAAACGAAAACGACGATGTAAACAAAGCAAGGCAGATTTTCTCCGAAACTAATTATTCTAGAATACCGGTTTATAAAGACAGAATAGACAATATATCCGGAATAGTCTTTGCTTTCGATATATACAGCGCAGAAAACGCAAATAAATTAGTAGGCGAAATCTCGAGACCGGTATTATTTATACCTGAAACGTTAAAAATATCCAACATAATGCTGAAAATGCAAAAAAGCCGCCAGCAGATGGTCGTAGTGGTAGATGAGTACGGCGGAGCATCTGGAATAATCACATTCGAAGATATACTCGAAGAAATAGTCGGCGAAATCAGGGATGAAACCGACGAAGAGGAAGCAATGTATAAAAAAATAGGAAAAAATACTTATTTAATAAACGCAAAATTGACTTTAGACGAACTGTCCGAACTTTTTAACGTAGGCATAATAAATAATCCCGAAGCGGATTATGAGACCGTATCGGGATTAATAATGGACAGGCTGGGACGCATACCGGTTCCGGGCGAAAAATTTACCATAGATAATATAAACTTTACCGTGTCAAAATCTACGAGCAAATCGATAAAAGAAGTAGTTATAAGTTTTTAACGAAAGGTGCGGCGTGAATAAAATAAAATAAAAAAGGTGTCAGATTTGTTTATTAAAATAAATAAATCTGACACCTTTTTTTGTGCCTTTTTTTGACACCTTTATTTTCTATTTAATTTCCTAAGACTTTGTCAATCATCTGCTTGAAAGAGCCTTTCGGAGCCGCTCCTACTATCTGGTCGGCGACCTGTCCCTTATTGAAGAGAATGACCGTAGGTATTC
Source organism: bacterium (assembly GCA_021811805.1). GTDB lineage: Bacteria > SZUA-79 > SZUA-79 > Acidulodesulfobacterales > Acidulodesulfobacteraceae > Acidulodesulfobacterium_A. Next base: position 27,509 of record JAKAQA010000008.1, read on the forward strand.
CTCTTATTCCGTATTTGCCTGGAATAACCTGATTTTCGTCAACATTGACCTTGCCCACTTTAATTTTTCCGTCGTAATCCGATGCGATTTCATCGATTACAGGGGCAACCGCCCTGCACGGAGCGCACCATACGGCCCAAAAATCGACAAGCACGGGCTTATCCGATTTTAAAACCTCGGCATCGAAATTTGAATCCGTAAACGCTAAAACTTTTTCTGAAGACATTTAGTAAATCCTCCTTAATAAGATTTAATAATTTTTTTTATGTTTACATCTTTTGTTTCTAATATAGTTTTATGCCCCCACCTTCTGCTCAGACCTTAAAATCAGGGAATCCGATATTTTATTAAATACCGATTTTACCTCCGGGTGTATGTCTTTGGTCATTATAGGCTCGCCTTTGTCCGACAGTTCGCAAATATCTTCGACTATAGGTATTTCTCCGAGAAAATTCACGCCTAATTTTTCGGCGGCCGCCTTGGCTCCTCCATGTTTAAATATATCGGAACGCTTATTGCAATGCGGGCAAATGAAATAACTCATATTTTCGACAATTCCAAAAACAGGCACGTTCACTTTATCGAACATCGCAAGGGCTTTCTTTGCGTCTATAAGCGAAATATCCTGCGGGGTCGAAACGACTACGGCAAAATTTATAGGAACCGTCTGCACCAGCGTAAGCTGAATATCGCCGGTTCCCGGAGGAAGATCGACTACCAGAAAATCTATTTCGCCCCATTCGACGTCTTTTAAGAACTGGGTTATGACCTGCATTACCACCGGTCCTCTCCATATAGCGGGAGCATCTTCCGGAATTAAAAATCCTAACGACATAAGTTTTATCCCGAATTTCTCAAGGGGGACGATTTTATTACTAGACGTTAGGTCTGGTCTTTTATTTATTCCCATCATAGTGGGAACGCTGGGACCGTAAAGGTCGGCGTCTAACAGCCCTACTTTTTTTCCTTGATTTGCAAGCGTAATAGCCAGATTGACGCTGAACGTAGATTTTCCTACTCCGCCTTTTCCGCTTGCGACCGCAATTATGTTTTTTACTCCGCTTATCGGCGTTTGTTCGTCAAACGGGTTTTTGCTTTCGTGTCCGTGTCCTTCGCCTCCTCCGCAGCCGCAGGAGGAACCTTCGTCTTCGCTACCGCAACCGCAGGAATCCGTACCTTCTTCATAATAGTCTTTATTTCCGTTCATTTCATTTCCGTTGTTTTCTTTATTCATAAAAACCCCTCTTTAATTTTAGTTATATAATAATAGTTTTGTATATAAATATACATATATTTACATATTATCATAAATTTTGCGGCGTTTCAACCCTAAAAGCATCCATAAATGCGCTGACCGAAAACTCTGCTTTACCGGGTCCTGCCGCACCGTAGCCTTCCGGAACCGGAAGATTATATTTATAGTGCAGTTCATGCCATTTAAGAAGAAGTTTAACGTAATATTCCAGCGGAGCGGATAAATTGCCCAATTTTCCAAGCTTGCTGGTTTTTTCTGGACACCATGTAGTATATCTCGGGATAACTCCTTGCGACATAAAAAATTCAAGCCCTTGGGCGGTTGAATTTACCGCTTGGTCTATGCTTTCGAACCCGAAAGGCTTTGAAAGCTCTACGCCGCCGACGAAGTTCGGAATAACCTTGTATTCGCCGAAAACCGCAACTGCGTCCACGATTCTTTTAATCCATTCGTCTCTTCCGATAAATTTAGATTTGCCGGGACAAATTTTTTCAAAAAGATTTTTATCCCATACCTCGAAATTAGTATGGTAAATATAAGCGCCGGCGGATTTAAGCCTCATTAAATTTTTTTGCGTATGTGCCTGCACCACGACCTTGCTAAGCCATCTACCTTTGAACTTTTCTTCTATAGCTTCAAGAAATCTAACGTAAAAATCTATTTCCGTATCGCCTTTAAATTTGACCTCGTCTATAATGCTCCCGCCTGTTAAAGTATATGCCCCTGCGGAAGAATCCTCTGAAGATTCTATTACCGACAGCGCGCTTATAATGTCCTCGACCGATTTAACCGCGGAATAATTTTTATTTGCTTTTTTTTGATTTAAGTAATTTGAATTCATATCGCAGAATGCGCACTCGGTATGATTTTCAAAATACTGGCACATTCTGAAAACGGCAAGATATATCAGATAGCCCCATTCTATAGTCGGAGCGACGTCCCTTACCGATTTTCCCGACCCGGTTTTTTTTAGCATATAAGACTTTTCGGGAGAAAAAGAAACGTCCCCAATATAGCCGTCTTCAAGAAAAAGTTTATAGCCGCCGGATTCCGGTTCGTATTTAACGATATAAGGGGAAGACTTATTAATCCTTACCGAAATAACAGTCCGTTTCAG
>JAKAQA010000001.1 GCA_021811805.1 bacterium
AGTTAAATATTATTAAAATATTTTACTACCATTTCTGGAAAAAAACGGTATTTTTCGGATGAAGGATGCAGTAATTATGGTGTTTTGCAGCGGCAGGATTGGAAAGAGGTGTCAAAGTCAGGAAAAGGTCTTTCGGCTTTATTTAAAGAAACAGCCGTTACTTTATATTCAGGTGTTTCCGTGGACCAGTCTGCATATTCGCTTGTTAAAATGTTGGTTTTAAATTCCGGAAAATGAAAAGTCGTAGTAACTACGCCTTGTATAACTCTCCCGCTTATTTTTGCATTAAGCGTAACAGCGCCTTTTTTGCTTTTAACAAGAACGAGACTGCCGTCGGCTATAGAAAGTTTTTCGGCATCCTCTCCGCAAACTTCTAAAACATCCCGTCCATACCACAGGCTGTTAAAACTCCTACGGGTATTGTTAGAACAGTTATATTGGTAGAGGTTTCTTACGGTTGTCAAAATAAAGGGGTATTCTTCCGATATCGAATCTTTAGAGCCTATAAATTTGGTAATCGTAAATCTTCCTTTTTCGCGGACAAACTTATCTTTATGAAGAATGGGTGTGCCGTCCGGATTTTCGGCATTAACCGGCCACTGTGCCGAACCGTTTTTTTCTAATAAATCATAGCTAACCCCCGCAAACTGAGGCGTTGTAAGGGCGATTTCGTTCATTATTTCGGAAGGATGTCCGTAAGGCATTTCATACCCCATAGCGCCTGAAATTCCTGCAATTACCTGCCAGTCCTGCAACCCGGCAATAGGTTCTATAACCATCCTTACCCTCTGCATCCGCCTCTCCCAGTTAGTAAAAGTCCCGTCTTTTTCAAGAAAAGACGAACCCGGAAGCAAAACATGCGCATACTCGGCGGTTGAAGTTTTAAATAAATCGTGCACCACAACCGTTTCCATATTGCTTAAAGATTCGATAATCCTGTTGGAATCAGGGTCTGTCTGAACTATATCTTCCCCCATTATATATATTCCCTTAAATCTGCCGTCTAAGCCGCCTCGCAACATATCCGGAAGCCTCATGCCCGGAGCTCTGTCTAATTTTACGCTCCATATTTTTTCAAATACCGCCCTCGCCTTTTCGTCGGAAATATGTCTGTAGCCGGGCAGGGAAGAAGGTTCCGCCCCCATATCCGCCGCTCCCTGCACGTTATTCTGCCCTCTCAAAGGGCTGACGCCTACGCCTTTTTTGCCGATATTTCCGCAAACCATAGCTAAATTTGCTATGGCAAGAACTCCGGTAGAACCCTGCAAATGTTCGGTTACGCCAAGACCGTAAAATATCGAAGCCTTGCCTGCTTTAGCATAAAGGCCGGCTGCGCACTCTATGTCTTCTTTTGGGATGCCGCTGATTTTTGATGCTGCTTCCGGCGAGTTTGTTTCATTTATTATAAAATCCTTCCATAACCTGAAGGATTCCTCGTCGCATCTTTTTTCTATAAAATCTTTTTTAATTAAATTTTCTTTTAAAATATAATGGGCCATTGCATTAAGAAGTATCACGTTTGTGCCGGGAAGCGGCCTTAAGTGGTAACGCGCGGCTATATGAGGCGATTTTGAAACCTCGGTTTTTCTGGGATCTATTACTATAATCTCTGCCCCCAGACGCGCCGTTTTTCTAATGAACGAACCGACTACCGGATGAGCTTCCGTGGGGTTTGAGCCGATAACCATTATAACGTCGGATTCAAACGCCGAACTTAAATCCTGCGTTCCCGCTCCGGCGCCGAATGCAACTCCAAGTCCGTAACCTGTAGGCTGATGGCAAACCCTCGCACACGTATCGATGTTGTTGTTACGAAAAACTGCTCTTACAAGTTTCTGCATTAAATAATTTTCTTCATTTGTACACCTCGAAGAACTTATTGCACCTATCGCATTCATTCCATATTTTTCCTGAATTCCCTTAAACTTTTTCGCAACAAAAACAAAAGCTTCTTCCCATGAAACCTCCTTAAAAGGCAAACCTAAATTTTCCCTTATAAGAGGATATTTAAGCCTCTCGCCGCTCTTGGCATAGCCGAAGGAAAATCTGCCTTTAATGCAGGAATGTCCATAGTTTGAAAGGCTTTTGTCGACGGGAACCGCTATTATGATGTTATCTCCTTTTGTTTCCACGTTAAACGAACATCCTACCCCGCAGTAGCCGCAGGTCGTTCTTGTTTTTTTAAAAGGCTTGCCGTATTCCACAACGCCTTTCTCGATAAAAGCCCCCGTAGGACAGGCTTTTACGCACGCGCCGCAGGAAACGCATTCTGAATTGAAAAAACTGTTTTCTTTGCTCCAGCCTGCTTTTATAACGGAATTAAAGCCTCTCCCTGTAACGGTAAGGGCAAAATTACCCTGAATTTCTGCGCAAGCCCTGACGCATCTTGCGCAGACTATGCACCTTTTGGGGTCGAATAAAAAATACGGGTTGGAATTGTCAACCGTAAGATTTAAATGGCTTTTTCCTCTGAATCTTATGCCGCTTAAGCCGAAATAAGAAGCCGCGGTCTGAAGTTCGCATATTCCGTTTTTAAAACAGGTAAGGCAGTCGTTTGGATGGTCGGAAAGGTATAACTCCATTAAAGTTTTTTTATGAGAAAAAAGTTCGTCCGAAAAGGTTTTTATTTTCATTCCGCTTTCCGCATATAAGGAACATGACGGCAAGTATCCTTTTTTTCCTTCGACGATAACGCCGCAAAGCCTGCATGAACCGTAAGGAAGCAATCCGCTGTAATCGCAAAGGGTAGGAATGTAAATGCCGTTTTGTTTCGCGGCTTGCAATACCGTACTGCCATGCTCGGTATTAATGATATTGCCGTCTATTTCAATTCTTACCCTGTCTTTACAAATTTCGTTTTCGTCGTTCATTTTTCTAAACTTCTATAATCTCATTTTTATAATAAGTCAGCAGACTTCTAACCGGAATATGCATGCCGACTCCAAAACCGCATAAGGACAAGTATTTCATGGATTCCAGAATCTCGTCTATTATTTTTAAATTTTCTTCGGTATTTTGTTTTTTTAAAATCCTTTCGGACAGTTCTTTTACTCTCACCGTCCCTATTCTACATGGGGCGCATTTGCCGCAGGATTCGTCTATAAAAAAATCAAGGGAACTCAAAAGCCTGTATTTAATATCCATCGAATCATCGAAAACGACGATGCCGCCATGACCTAAAATACCTCCTTTTTCGAATACGTCTTCATAGGAAAGCTTCAAATCGAGGAACTCGCCGCTTAACGGAAAATATGCGCCGAGAGGCCCGCCTATCTGAACGGTTTTTGCAGTTTCGTCTGCCTCGGCAAGCTTTAAAAGTTCCCTCAGAGTAACACCGAAAGGCAATTCAAAAATTCCGGGGTTTTTAACCGCTCCCGAAACCTGAAAAGGCATCGTGCCCTTAGAATTTTCCGTACCTAAAGATAGAAAATATTTTAAATTTGAATTATTGTTAAAAATATAAACGGCATAAGCAAACGTCAACACATTATTAAGAACGGTAGGCTTCCCGTATAAACCGCTTACCGCCGGAACCGGAGGTCTCTGCCTTACCATTCCCCTTCTGTTCTCGATGCTTTCCATCAATGCTGTTTCTTCTCCGCAAACATAGCTGCCTCCGCCGACTATTAAATTAATATCGAATTCCAAGCCGGAACCTAAAATATCTTTGCCGAGATAACCAGCCTTTCTTAATAAATCGATAGCGCTCTCGACTATAAACTTAGCCGTTGCATATTCCGCCCTTAAATAAATAAAACCTGATTTAGCTCCTGCTATTAAGCCTGCAATAACCATCCCCTCCATAACCGAGAGCGGGTCGTTTTCCAACAAAATTCTGTCGGCATAGGCTCCCGAATCACCTTCGTCGGCATTGCATATTATATATTTATCTTTGGATTGTTCTTTGAAAACAGTTTCCCACTTAATGCCCGTTGGAAATCCAGCCCCGCCCCTGCCTCTGAGTTTAGAACGTTTCAGTTCATTAATAAATAAAATTTTACCTTCGTCTCCTGCGCTTTTAATTTCATCTATGACTCTTTTTAATGCGCTAAACCCGCCTGCGTTTACGTAATCAAAGGAGGATAATGGATTTATATTACCGCACCTTTTAAATACAAGCAGTTCGCCATTCTTTACTATTTCGGACACATTCGCATCTATATAATTTTCCGGTTTTTTAAAATCGGCGGGATTAACGGAAACTAAATTCTTAATAGGCACGGAAATCATTTTTATTATTTCGTCGAATACTTCGGACGTAACTTTTTCATATAACAACCCGTCCACCATAACTGCCGGAGAGGCGGCGCAATGTCCGAAACAATAAACGTAATCTAAAAAATATTTTCCGTCGGGACTGTATTTGCCGAAATCCAGATTTAAGCTTGTTTTTATATGTTCCAATAATTGTTTTGAACCAGCCGCTTCACAGCTTTCAGACTTGCAGACGACAATTTTATGATAAATCTTATTATCTGCGGCATCCGTTTTATAATTTCTAAAAAAACTTAGAAAACCGTAAACTTCAGCCTTAGAGATATTAAGGCTTTCGGCTACCTGCGATACGGCATCTTCGGGTATATAACCAATCTCTTCATTTATACCGTTCAATATATAAAACAAAGAGCCCTGCCCGCCTTTAGCTTCTTCGGTCAAACGCAAAATCAATTTGCCCTGCTTTTCCATTGCGCTATATAATATTTCCAATTTTATATTATTTATATAAATTATAGCACATAAACAGGCATAAATTCAGAAATCAAAACGGTACCCGGCGATAAATTTAATGAGGAAATTATTTGCTGACGGGTGCTATGCGGAAACTTGCAATTTTTCGACAAGGATAAACGAAAGGACAAAAAAGAAGCGCCAATTCAGTATGAATTTAAGAAGTTTTCAGCATATCCATAAATTTTAAAAATCCTGATATTATAGCTTCCGGTTCGGGCGGACACCCTTTTATATTCATCGCGACCGTTAAATATTTTGAAACCGGACCGCATACCGAATAGGAATCTTTAAATGGTCCGCCGGTTTCGGGACAATCTCCCGCCGTAATCACAAATTTGGGCGCCGGAATATTTTCATAAGTCTTTAACAGCGGATTAAGCATATTTCTTGTTATACAGCCGGTTACCATAATAACATCCGCATGCTTCGGAGAAGCGACAAACTTTATGCCGAATCTTTCTAAATCGTAATAAGGGTTGGAAAGGGCGGCAAGCTCGTTTTCACAGGCATTGCAGGAGCCGCTGTCCACAAGCCTTACGAATAAACTTCTTCCAAATACCTCGTCAACAGAGCGCTTTAATTCATCTCCTTTTATTAAGACAGAATCGCTATTGCCGCTAACAATACTTTGCGTCTTATTTTTAAATAATAATTTACTTAAAAATCCCATATATTGTCACCCGTTATAAATATAGAAATTTCTTATAATCACATATCGTTCCCTGAATAAGATAAATTAAGGCTTTTGTTTATCAAAGGAAAGTCGGCAATTATATTGCCCAATACGCCATATTGAATGGACGGCCATATCCTGAACGACGGATCGATATATTTAAGCCTGAAAATTGTTCCGTCATTATCCGCCATAACATAGAAAAAAGCATTGCCCCTAGGCGTTTCAGAATTCCCCGCCGCATATTTATAAGCTTCCGGCCTATTTTCATAAGCAACGGCAATATCTCCTTTAGGTAAATTAAATAATAAATCGCCGATTATTTTCTTGGAAACGTAAATTTCTTTAATTCTTAAAGCCGTTCTTGCAAAAACATCTCCGCTTTCAAGTAAAACGGGCTTTAAATTAAACTTATCGTAAATCAGGTATGGATACTCGATTCTAGAGTCCCGCGGCAGTCCGGATGCCCTCGCGCTTATTCCGCACAAAGAAAGCTCATCGGCCGTTTTTTTATTAATTTTTCCTGTAAATTCAAGCCTGTCTAAAACGGTCGATGAATTTACAATAAACGCTTCGCATTCTTTTATGTTTTTTTCGACTTTGTTAATCATATTATCTATGGCCTTAAGTTTTGAAGAATCAAGGTTGAAATTCACGCCCCCCACGGTTAAGACATTAAACAAAAAACGGTGTCCAGTCAAGCTTTTGTTAAGTCTCATTAATTCTTCCTGTAATGCAAATAGGCTCTGCGCAGGCAGAGCAAAACCGATATCCATAAAAATCCATGCAACATCTCTGACGTAATTCCATATTCTTTCAAGCTCTGCGAGTATTACTCTGATATATTTAGCCCTTTCGGTTACTTCAAGGTTTAAAATACTTTCGACGGCCTCAAGATAGCTTATGGTAATATTTACGTTATTGTCTCCAGAAATCTTTGCGACTAAATCCAGCGCTTCTTTGAAGTCTTTGCCTTCGCAAACTTTCTCTATTCCCCTGTGTTTCCAAAAATGTCTTATTTCAAGCTGTAAAACCGGCTCCCCCGCAAGCGAAAACCTGAAATGCCCAGGTTCTATAATTCCTGCATGCACCGGTCCGACAAGTACTTCAAAAATTCCTTCTCCCAAAACCTTTTTAAACTTATATTCGCCGTATCTCTTCATTTCGGGAATTGAATTATTATAATCCTTTCTTAAAGGATGAAGAGAGGAATTCCAGTTTTCGGGATACAGCATTAAAGGTCTTAAGTCGGGATGTCCGTCTGGCGTAAGCCCGAATAAATCGTATATTTCGCGCTCATACATTTTGGCTGCCGGACAAACTCTAGATATAGATTGAAAACTTTCGTCGACTTTGACTGAATATTCGTCTATACTGTTGTTACCGCCGAAAAAATACCTGATGCCAAATTTAGAATTTAAGCTTCTCTCGTCTGCCGCGGCGATACCAAGCAGATATTTTCCAGACCCTTTGAGATTATCCGCCGAATTTACAAAATCGTTTGATTCGATAATATGTTTGTTAATCAAAATTTTATCCATTTAAAAAATTATCTTGCCTCCGAATTCATAAGATGCCGATTTTACAATATTTAAAAATTGGGAAGGAATATAAAATAACAATAAAGAAGAAACCAATAAGAGAATTAACGGGACATATATCATAAAAGGGTGCGCCGCATTTTCGCTTTGGAGTTCATCTGCTCTTTCGTCGCTATCGTTGTTCCCCGCGTACATTTTAAGAATCTTGCCGAAAAGTCCTATAAAAATAAAAATCAATAGGATAAAAACTAAAAATCCCAATATTATATTGCTTCTAAACACGCCGGTCATAATGTAAATTTCCCCCAGAAACATTGCAAAAGGGGGCATTCCGCTGATTCCCATAACTCCAAAAAGAAGCACGAGTCCGGTAATAGGAAAATTCTTAGACAAATTTCTTATTTTTTCGATTTTCCTTTCATGGGTGACCGCAAGAACGTTTCCGGAGGATAAAAACAATAATCCCTTATTCAAAGCATGAAAAAATATCTGGAGGAGGCTTCCTATAACGGCAATTCCTCCTATGCCGAAACCTAATGCGATAATACCCATGTTTTCCATCGAAGAAAATGCGAAAAGCCTCTTATAATCGGTCTGTTTTATTATTGAAAAAGCTGAAACCAGAATAGTAAAAAATCCAAAACCTATTAAAAAATACCTTGGGTAATATATGCCTGCCGCCCCGTTTATCTGATAAAATCTTAAAATGCCCAAAAGCGCCGTATTAAGCAAAACCCCCGACAGTAAAGCGCTGACCGGACTTGGACCCTGCGAATGGGCATCCGGGAGCCAATTATGCATGGGAGCAAACCCGACTTTCGTCCCAAACCCAACAAGCGCAAGAATAAATGCAAGCATGAGAAAATTTTTGTCTAATTTCGAACCGGCATGCATAATATTTATAAAAGATAGGGATTTTAAGCTTTCGCCGTAAACCTGCGAAGTCGTGAAATATAGAATAACTATCGCAAAAAGCCCTATCGCTATGCCCACCGAACACATAATGACATATTTCCACGTAGCTTCAAAAGATTCTTTGGTCCTATTGAAAGAAACCAATAAAGCCGTGGCCAATGTCGTAGCTTCAAGGCCTGTCCAGTAGATGCCTAAATTATTCGACAATATCGAAACCATCATACTGAAAACAAATAAATTTTTCCAGAAATAATAAAATTTGAATTTTCTTTTCGATATGCCGCCCGCTATTTCGGTTCTGACATATCCGAACGAATAAAATGCCACAAACAGTTCAAGGGTCGAAACCGTTATAAGTATGACTAAATTAATATAATCCATAAAGAAAAAACCGCCCAAAAAAATCGTAATGGAATTAAAAGACAGAGCGATTGCTACAACAGCGCAAAATACCAGAACGGATACCGCCAACTGCAGATAAGCCATCCATAAAACATCGGCAAAAATTGAAACGATTAAAGCGGCGGCCGGAAGTATCAGTATTAATTCATACATTTTTTGTTTTAATCCTATTTAAAAGTTTATACGGCAACATTTCTTCTCAGATTTAATATAAGAACGGACAATATAAGTATGCTTACAAAAAGGTCGAAAAGCACGCCTAATTCAACCAAAAGAGGCATTCCGTGGGTAATGCTGTTAGCCGCCAAAAAAATCGCGTTATCTATCGTCAAAAATCCTATAATCTGAGAAAATAAGGTTTTTCTTGTTACCATAAGCATTGCCCCTATTAAAAATGTCGCAAGCGATATAGTAAACACAAAGGAGCCGAACGTTATACCGGTATTGATAATTTTTTGAGCTATCAAATTGGAAAGCAAAGTTAAAGAGCCTGCGAAAACAACCGCCTCCGGTATGCCTATATACATATCTATTTCTTTATCTATTTTAACCTTTTTAAGCGTTTTAAATAAGAAATAAGGTATTAAAATAACTTTAAAAATTACCGTAATAACAAAAGACCCGTATAAATTTATCGAATTAAAATGAACGGCGCCCATTAAAATATAAAATGCCAGCATAAGAGACTGAAAAGAATAAAGCTTTATTGCAAATTTTATAAAAGGCGAGCTTACGTTTAATACAACCGAAACAAGTATTAAAATAATAAAAAGTTCGGCTATTTTTTCCATTATCATTTTTGAAATTTCCCGCTTATCGAATTAAAAAATAAATTAAAATCCCCTTATCGATAAAATCATCGCTATTAAAGACAGCATAAAAGAAACCGAAAGCAGGTTCGGCACCCTGAACACCCGCATTTTAGGGCTAACTATTTCGACTCCGGCAATAAGAATGCACAAAATTATCATCTTTAGAATGTAAACTATTAAAGACAAGGGGATTTGATAAATATTTACCGCCATATAAGGAAACAATATAAGGGACATTACGGTTAAAAAAACGGTAAGTTTCAAATAACTCCCGTATTCAAATAAACCAAGATGTTTTCCGCTTGCCTCTAAAATATTTGCTTCATGAAACATCGTAAGTTCAAGATGGGTTTCGGGGTTATCTACCGGAATCCTTGCGTTTTCGGATATGCCCACTATAAAAAGCGAGATAAACAGCAAAAAGGGAATAGCTATGGATACGGCGTCCGAATTAACGCCCAATAAAAATGCGTCTGCGGCTCCTTTCTGAATAAAATAAAAAATATCGGTTATTCTGCCCTGCTTTGTATAAATAGCAAGGGATATAAAAATAAATATTAAAGATGGCTCCGAAAGAACGGTTAAAAACCATTCTCTGCTCGCCCCCAACCCACCGAAAGCGCTGCCCTGGTCCATTGCGTAAAGGGTCATAAAAAACGTCGCGAGCGCAAGAGAATACGCTATTAATATTACGTCGGAGGATACGCCGAGTAAAGAATATCTGTAAAATGCCGGCAACATTAATAAAATAACAAGGTAGGAAACAAAAACGATATAAGGCGCAATCTCTGATATAAAAGTTGCATCTTTAGATAAAACAATCTCTTTTTTTAATAATTTATTAAAATTTATATAAAACTGAAATATATTAATTCCTTTCTGTCCCCTTGCCCGCTGTTTCAATTTATGAATAAAACCCGCAAAAAAGGGTGCAAGAAGGATTATTGTAAAAAATTGAATAATTCCTATTATCAAATGTTGAATATTATAATTATAAGTCATATCGTTTATATGTACTCTTTATTACCTTATTATGAATATGTATATAATGAAGCAAACAATTAACGATAAAAATAAATACCCTAAAGAAACATTTATATTTTGTGAATTAGCCGCTTTATTAAAAATTTCCGATACTTTTAAATATAATTTTTCTGCAGGAATATAAATATATTTTTCAAAAATATCATTAATTTCTTCGGTATAAACAGATTTAGACCTGAAATACTTTTTTACGTCTTTTTCAAAGTTAATCTCGGAAACTGAGGAATAAAAAGAGGAAAAAACTTTCATTATGCTTGACGAAAATCCGCCGCCGGAATACTGGGCTTTTGAATTTTTTTCGTCAAGTCCGCATGCCCATGTTTCGAATATTCTTTTTTTATCGGAAGAAAATAACTTGAGATAGAAAAATACTATCAATAAAACTGCCGCCAAAGCAATTGCTATTAAAGCCGGGGCATACAAAGAAAACGGGCGAGCGCTTATAATATGTACAGCCGAAAACGGATTTGAGTTTACCGTTCCACCCGTTAAATAAAATATAACGGCATTTAAATTTGAAATTATTTGATAAGGATAAATTCCGATATAAATACACAAAAAAACCGGTATCGCGATTCCTATTCTTTCAATAATATTAGGTTCTATAGCATTTTCTGCATGAACCGTTCTCGGTTTACCTAAAAATGTAATCCCGAACAATTTTGTAAAAGCGGCTCCCGCTGCGGCTCCGCTTAAGGACAGAAGCGCAATGGCTATAATTGAAAAATACACCATATACAGGTTTCCCGTAAAGACCGAGCCTATCAATGAAATATATAAATACCACTCGCTTAAAAAGCCGTTTAAGGGGGGCATGGCGGAAATGGACATTATGCCGATGAGGAACAAGATGGACAACTGCCGCATTTTTTTTGAAAGGCCGCCGAGTTTTTCCATATTTCTGGTATGCGTATATTTATCTATCAATCCCGAGCCCATAAACAGCGAACTTTTGCTTAAACCGTGATTTATTATATGAAGCAAAACCGCCAGCATTGCAAAGTATTCTATGGATTTAAAATTCTCTGCCTTTGCCCAGTAGGAAATGCCAATCCCCATAAAAATTATGCCCATATTTTCAATAGTGGAAAATGCCAGCAATTTTTTTATATCCTTTTGCGCCATTGCATACATAATGCCAAGGAGCGCGGATAAAGCGCCTAAGACGAGAAGTATGATTCCAAGAAAAGGGGCGGATCCTGAACTAAAGACGAATAAAAATTTTAAAATACCGTATATAGCCATATTTACCATAATGCCGGACATAATAGCGGATATATTGGCCGGCGCCACCGGATGGGCATAAGGGAGCCACGTATGAAACGGCATAATGCCTGCTTTAATGGAAAATCCCGTTATTGCCGCCGCTAATATCATAATCCCGGCGGCGCCTTTATAATAGTCGAAAGAAAAGGATGAGGTTTTTAAATACAGCATAATAAAACCCGCCGTTATGAGAATAGTTCCTATATGCGTCATCAAAAAATACAAAAAACCCGCCTTCCTTGATTCCTCGCCTCCTTCATAAATAACCAAAAGAAAAGAAAAAATCGACATTAATTCCCAGAATATTAAAAAAGTCAGCATATCGTTGCTTATAGCAAGGATTATCATAGACATTACAAAGAAAAAAGAATAGATAAACAGGGATGGTTTTTTATCGTATTTCTCTCCGTATTTTATTGAAAAAATAGAAATAAATATGGATATAGACGATATAAATATTACGAAAAATAGGGAGAGAGCGTCAAATTTGAAAGAAAAATTTATAAAAGAGGATTGTATAATTAATTCGTTTTTAAAACCGTAAATGCTTAAAACCGTAAAAAATGCGGCGGACAAAATAGACAGACAATTAAAAAAATATCTATATATTCCTTTAAACTTAACCCACCCCCTTAATAAAAATACTCCGGCAAATAAAGTCAAAACTTTTTGATTATAACAAATGTTTGAAAAATAGCAAGAAAAATTTTTACCCCAAAATTGCCGATAGAAATTATTTGCTCCTATCCTGACCCCTGTTTAAGAGATTTTTTTAGGTAAAATTAATTTTTGGGACTAAAAAAAATAATTTTACTTTTTCCAAAAATTATCTTTTTAAAAAAGGGTCATAATTCCACAATTTTATCAAAAAATAGTAGTTTTAAGACATAGTCTTCCCGCCGTTTTTCGAATATGCTAAAAATTGATACCGAAATCTATGCAAATATAAAACAGTTATCCCTCATACGTTCATAGAGTATAAGTTTATCCACGGTAGAAGCAATAAGAAGGACTAACCGCCTTCCGTGGTTTATCAGCCTGCCCGCTATGTTAACAACGGACCATCTGATAGTTTCTATGGTTTTATTTCTAAATTCTTCGGGTAAGAGATGCAGTTTCATTATTACCGTAGTGTTATAGACTAAAACTCCTACGGCAAAGAACAGGGCGTTTGCAAAATAATCTCCCGTAGGAATATCTTCCATGCCGAATCCTATTTTTAGCTCTTTTATTGCGTTTTCTATGGATACCCTTTTATTGTATTCATAGATTACTTCTTCTTTCGGGGTGTCTTGGTTAGTCGCTATAACGTGGTAGCAATAAGTATCTTGTTCAAAAAGCCCCGCCTCTTTTTTAATCCATTTAAGCGCGACTATTCTGAACGGATCTGATTTTTCCATGCAGTATATACTTTCCCCTATTAATCTGTCCGTAACAATGCCGTCCGAGGTTTTAAATTCCGACCAGTTATCTATTCTTTTAACCTGTTCTTTCATAGAAGAGGTTTTGTCGGCGGATATCGTAAAAGTAACTTTTTTTGACGTTAAATATTCTATAACGCAGGAAGAATAGAATTCCGAATCTATGGACACGTGGGTTATTTTTTTACCGGAAAGATTTATGATATTAAATATCTCTTCTAAAACTCCTACCGTTGCGCCGGATATATTACCGTCTCTGAACTCGTGGAACAATATAATGGGAATTTCGTTTAAAGCGGCTATTATCGGTCTATAGCCTTTAAAACCCGTATACGATTTTACCGCATCGAATTTGTTTGCTTCTATCATCGTAGGATCTATAAAAAGGGTGTATTCCATATTTTTGTCTAAAGATAAAAGCCTTTTGTTTATTTCGTATATTACCTTTTTAAATCCGTTAAGACCCGTTTTGCCGAGTCTTCTTAGCCAGTCTCCGTATGTAGAAGAAGACGGGATTTTAATGCCGGCAAGCTCTGTAATGGTCGTATCGTTTATCAATTCTTTTAAATCTTCAATATGCCTGCCGCCCGAAAATAACATAAGCATTAACGGTATTATATAGAAGGAAGGCTTGTAGCCCCTGTTGGAAGCAGGAAGAGGCATATATTTGTCTATCAGTAAATCAACGTTTAGTTTTTTTAGCATTTCCGCATAAACTGCAACGCCAGACCTCGGAGTTATTTTTTCTTTCGTAATTCCCAATTTGAAATTTAATTGCATTTGTTGTAACATATTTATTAACCTCCTTTTTTATTTGTTTTTCACCTGACGGGTGAATATAATTAGCAATAATTATATCACTGAAAGACAGATAAATAAAGGAGTTTTTTAGTTTTTGGTTAAGTTTCTATCGGCAAATTACAGTTTACAGAAAAATTTTTATACCCAAATCCCGATTTAGGAAATATTTAATAAATTCTAATATTTCGTCATTGCGAGCGCAGCTAACCAATCTAAAACGAGATTGGTTAGCTGCGCTGGACTTCGTCCGCTGCGCTCGCAATGACATTATTAAGTAATCATATATAAATATTTTCAAAATCGGGATTTGGGGTTATATTTTTTTAACTTCTACCGAAGTCGAGAAAAATGTGGCGCCGCCGCCGATATCCGATAAATCGTCCGGCGTCAAAGCATTTACTCCCGAACCGTTTATATAATCGTCTTTCCACCATAAACCTGCAGAAACGACCACGCCGGGCAGTATGGAATCCAAAACCTTTGCTTTTATAGATACGCAACCGCGCTCGTTTTCAATCTTTACCGAATCTCCATCGCTTATTTCCCTGTCTTCGGCATCCTTCGGATTAATTTCCAGAAAAGGCTCATGCGCTTTGACTTTTAGAGAGGAAACCCCTGCAAAAGAAGAATTTAAAAAATAGTGATTTGGCGGCGTAACGAGGATTAACGGAAAATCGGTTTCAGGCCGTGAACCCCCGTTTACATTGCCATGACTTAATATGCGCTCTTTTATAGGCTTGTAATCCGGTATATTTAAAAGTCCGCATAATGCGGCTTTTTCGCTCTTAAACTCGATTTGGCCTGAAGGCGTTGAGAGTTTCCTCCATTCAAACGGGCAATCCCCCGTATTTATCATAATAAATCTTTCTTTTTTGAGCCTATCTAACGTTATCCCCTTTTCTTTCCAGTAAGGAATGTCTAATGCCTGACGCGCAATATCTTCTTCCGTATCTAAAAAACATTCGTCGGCGTAACCTAAAGAACGGGCAATGAGCTTAAATACGTCTATATTCGGTTTGGCTTCGCCTGCTCTCGGAATTACGGGGTCTGCCCATTGAAGCGAGGTATGCCAGTAGCTTACGTAAAGATCTGCATGTTCAAAACTCACGGTAGCGGGAAGTATAATATCCGCCCATTTTGCGGTATCGGTCATAGCCTGTTCATGAACTACGGTAAAAAGGTCTTCCCTTGCAAGCCCTTTAATGACCAAGTTTTGATTAGGAGCTACTACGGCAGGGTTGCTGTTGTAAACATAGAGCGACCTTAAAGGAGGTTCAAGTTCGCACAGAGCTTTTCCAAGCTGAACCATATTTACCGTTCTGACCGGATTTTTAATTAAATCCGGTCTTTTTAAAGCATCCTCGTTTAAAGGGAAATATCCCGAATTAGATTTTAACGCCCCTCCGCCTTTGTCCAACCATGCTCCTGTTAATGCCGGCAATAAAGAAATCAACCATGTATTTACGCCGCCGTTTTTATGGTGCTGAAGACCGTTTCCTATTCTTAAAAAACTCGGCTTTGTTTCGGCGTAAAGCTTTGCCATGCCTTCTATGCGCTCTTTTGAAAGACCTGTAAGACCTGCAACTCTTTCGGGCGGATATTCCATTGCTTTTTTACGAAATTCGTCAAACCCGTATGAATATTTCTCTAAAAATGCTTTATCTGCCAAATGATCCCTTGATATAATATAAGCTATGCCCAAAGCCAGCGCGCCATCCGAACCGGGTAGAATCATGTAAAAATCGTCCGCCCACTTTGCCGTTTTATTCCGGTGAACATCTATGGCTATGATTTTAGCTCCGTTTTTGCGGGCCGCATCCGCCAAAACAGCATGGTGCATATTTGTTTCTAACGCATTTATCCCCCAGAATATAATTAATTTAGAATTAGCCGTATCTAAAGGATTTACGCCTTTAGACGCGCCGTAAGCCAGCTGATAGCCTAAACTTCCTGCCGCCGAACAGATAGTGCGGTCAAGAGCCGTAGCGCCTATTTTATTAAAAAGACGCCTGTCCATACTAGATTTGTTAATTATTCCTTCCGTTCCGCCGTAAGAATAAGGCATAATGCTTTCGGAACCATATTTCGAAATAAGCTCTCTCCAGCGCCCGGCAATTTCATCTATAGCGCCGTCCCAGCTTATTCTCTCAAATTTACCGCTCCCTTTTTTTCCGGTTCTGCGCATAGGATAAAGTATCCGGTTTTCGCAAATACGTTCGGGATATGCCCTGACTTTTTCGCAAATGATCCCGCGGGTTACGGGATGCGAAGAATCGCCTCCTACTTTAACTATCATCCCATTTTCTACCTCTACTTTCAAAGCACAGGTATCGGGACAGTCGTGCGGGCAGACGGAATATTTTACTTCCATTTATTTAAACCCTCTTGCCTTAATGGATCCTTGAAAACCCGATAATTACCAATATAATCATGGCAAGTATATAAATTCTCAAAAACCAGAAAGCTATTTGAATCCATCCTTTAACGCTGGCTCTTTCTACGGGAATTTTGTTATAATCTACCAAACCTTCTTCTTTGATAAAATCTTCCCAGTCCTCGTCGAGATTTACCTTTTTTGAAATCTTATCTTCTATTTTCATTTTTTTTTGCCCCGCATAATTTAAGAATTATATTATCCGAATATATGCGGAAAAACCACAGTCAATCCGTATATTCCGTTCATAATTATCAAAAATCCTACTATGGTAAACGCGGATATATTCTGCCACGGTTTATTCACATGGACTCCCATTATCTCTTTATCGTTTAAAAGCAGCAGTAAAAACATCATTGCCGCAGGCATAAAAATAGTGGCGACGACCTGAACGGTTAAATTTAAAAACCCGAGCGGGGCATTCGGAATCAAAACTATTCCTCCGGCTATCAACAGGCTTATAATTCCCGGCAGGTAAAACTTCCAGCCCTGCAAAGGCGGCATATTAATGCTCTTAGGCCATCCGAACGCTTCGCCCATAGCCCATGAGGTGCTTGCCGAAATTGCAATGGCCGCAATAAGTCCGCCTTCTACGAGACCTATGGCAAAAAGCCTCATTGCCAGCGGTCCCATTTTTGCCGATACGGCAGAAAGTATAGTCTGTATATCTAAATTAGGAGTATGGGTAAAACCGAAAACCGTTCCCGCCGCAATCAGGATAATCGCTATGGCAACGACTACCATAAAAAAAGAACCTATAAATGTATCTATCTGTCCGTCTCTTATATCCTTTACGGTAAGTCCTTTATCTACAACGGACGACTGCTGGAAAAAAAGCATCCACGGCGCTATCGTGGTTCCCAAATTTGCCAAAACTACATATATAAAAAGGGAATTTACTCCCCCCGGTATATGCCACGATACAAAACTTCTCGCAACAGCTCCCCAGTGAAGATGGGGAATAAAAAATACTAAAGGAACGAATATTAAATTAAATGCCGCAATACTTAAACTAATCCATTCCCATGTAAAATAGCGCAAAAAAAGCTGGATAGAAGCTATAACGGCAATTGCGGTTACGGATGAAACTATAGAAGATATTCCGAAAACCTGCATCCCAAGGGTTATTCCGATAAACTCGGTTATTAAGGTCAGCACGTTTGCGACAACAAGGTCTATCAAAGAAAATGCGCCCCAGAATTTTCCGTATCTTTTCCATATCATTTCGGCATGCCCTCTGTGCGTGACGGCGCCGAGCCTCACCGTCATCTCCTGAACGATATATGCGACCGGAAGCATTATTATCATAAAAGGTATAAAAAAACCGATACCGAATATCGAGCCTGTCTGCGCATACGTCATAACGCCGCCGGCATCGTTATCGGCAATCATAACGAGTATTCCCGGGCCTATCAGCGCCATTAAAAGGCACAGGCGCGAAAAATACCCGTATTTCTGCCTCATAAGATGGATTTTAAGCCTGTCCGCGGCTCTTAGTTTTATATCTACGGGAAGATTTTCAAGCTTATCTTTATAATCTTGCATTTTCTGTCTCCTTCTTAATAAATAGCTTTAACTATTTATCGGAAAGAGAAGAATATTAAAAAGGCTATATGAAGAGGGAATTATCGGCGGAGAATTTGTTTGCTTTATTTAATATTAAACTCTTTAATAATGAGTTAAAGCTGTCTTCGGTTTTTGTTAAATAATAGTTGCTACTGTCCGGTTCACTTCGCATAAATAATCTCCTGTTAAATTTAAATTAAATATATTAATAAAAGTATGCTATTTTAAAAAAAATATGTCAAGGAAAATGTTTCACGGGAAACATTTTTAAATTTAGCTAATTGCGGCATTTCATTAATAAAATGGAAACGGCGGCGGGAGTAATACCCGAAATTCGTCCCGCTTCCGCAATAGTCCCGGGTCTGATTTTATTAAGTTTTTCGACTACTTCGAGCGATAAGCCGGGTATTACGTTAAAATCAATATCGCCGTCTAGCTTAACGTCCTCGAATTTTTTTAACCTGCCTATCTCTTCTTTCTGCCTGCTGATGTAGCCTTCATATTTAATAAAAAGCTGAGCTCTGTTAACAATATCCCTATCGAATTTATCAATTTCCTTTCTAAATTCCGGCATAATATTATTATCTATGGAAAAATCCGGCCGTTTTAACAGACTGTAATACTTTCCGTTTTCATAAGTTTTCAAAAAACCAGTTAATTCGTTAAATTGCGCCAGTCTGTAATTATATACAGAGTATCTTTCTTCATCGAGCAATCCAATACTTTTTCCATATTCGCAAAGCCTGAAGTCCGCATTGTCTTCCCTCAATAAAAGCCTGTATTCGGCGCGGGACGTAAACATTCTATAAGGTTCGCTTGTTCCAAGCATAATCAAATCGTCGATTAAAACCCCTATATATGCCTCATCTCTTCTAAGCATCAAAGAATTTTCGCCCCTAATTTTCATAACCGCGTTAATTCCGGCAATAATGCCCTGCGCCGCCGCTTCTTCATAACCTGAAGTGCCGTTAATCTGCCCCGCCAAAAAAAGACCGTCTATTTTTTTAGTTTCCAAGGAATGTTTAAGCTGGTCGGACAAAACGTAATCGTATTCTATGGCATACCCCGGTCTCATGATTTTTACTTTTTCAAGCCCTTTAATCGTTCTTAAAAATTTAAGCTGCGTCTCCAAAGGCAGGCTCGTCGAAAGCCCGTTGGGATAGTATTCCACGGAATCAAGGCTTTCCCTTTCTAAAAATATCTGATGTCTTTCTTTATCTTTAAACCTGACGACTTTATCTTCTATGGAAGGGCAGTATCTCGGACCGACTCCTTTAATAACTCCGCAGTATAAGGGGGACTTGTCCAGATCGTTTAAAATTATATTATGCGTATTTTTATTTGTATATGTTATATAACAGCTTATTTCATTAGTTATATTTTTATCGGCAATAGAAAAAGGGATAAAATCCTCTTCTCCTTTTTGTTCTTCAAGCTCGTAAAAATCGATGGTTCTGCCGTCTAATCTCGGGGTGGTGCCCGTTTTAAGCCTTCCAAGCTCAAGACCGTTTTCAAGCAGGCTTAAAGAAAGGTTATTTGAAGCAAAATCCCCGGCTCTTCCCGCATTATAATTAAAAAGACCGATATGCACAAGCCCTCTTAAAAAAGTTCCCGTAGTTAAAATAACGGCACTGGAATAAAGATTTTCGCCCGTCCATAAAACGACTCCCGCGGCTTTGCCATTTTTGACGATCAACGAATCGACCATAGATTGAATTATGGTCAAATTTTCGGCAGACTCCAGAACGGTTTTCATATAAGTTTTATATTTAAACATATCGGCTTGCGCGCGGGACGACCTGACCGCTGGACCCTTTTTTGTATTAAGGGTTCGGAACTGAATGCCGGTTTTGTCTATAGCCTTTCCCATTTCTCCGCCGAGCGCATCGACTTCGCGCACGAGATGCCCTTTAGCAAGCCCCCCTATCGCAGGGTTGCAGGACATCTGTCCGATATTGTCTAAATTAATCGTAATGACGGCGGCATTCAAGCCCATTCTTGCGGCGGCAAGGGAAGCCTCTATACCGGCATGCCCTGCGCCTACCACGATTACGTCAAAATTATTTGTTTCATTATCATTTTTGTTCTTCATCGCTGGATTCGATTCTCCTCTATATAACGCTTAAGAACTCGGCAATCACTCTAAAATCCGTTTCCGGCGCATTTTCTATGATTATCGGCTCAAATTCCTTGTTATCCGGAGATAAAACAATCCGTTTGTTCCGGCATGTTCCATCATCTAAATATTCTTTCTCGCTGTGATATCTTTTTACGGTATATTTCTGATTTGTTTCCCTATCGGCAACTTGTCTCGATTCTACCAAAACGACGGCCCCGTTTCGGGAACCCCCTTTGTCAAATCTGAACGCACAATAGCTGCCGTCTGGAATAGCAGGCTCCATAGAACGACCCACGACTTTTGCAATAAACATATCTTTATTAAGTTTCCTTCCTGTAATTTCAGCCCTCATCCAGCCCGAATTCTCGACATATTCTTCCTTTCCAAAAGCCGTGGCGGCGGCTTCTAAGGAATAAACAGGCAGGTATAGAGTGAACTTCTCGGCTTCATCAATTTCATAGCGCAAATTTAAATTTAATTGGTTGTAAAATTCTTTTACAAATATATTTTTTTTATTATCATTGTAAAAAGGCATACCTATGAGTTTATACTCTTTGTTCTCGCTAAACAGCATATCCTCAGAGCTTAATTTATATTTTGCTCTAATTTCTTTCAAAAAATCCTCTTTCCATTGGTCTTTAGGAATTAAGTGTTCTCCTTTAGATTCAATAAACAACTGGTATTGTTCTAATTTATCGGTACTGTCCTTTTTTAAAAATAATACAAAATCCGGTTCAGTCGGTCTCCCATCGGAAAAGTTATATATACTGAATAAACTTTCATTTCTTAAAAGATAAATGCCGGAATAGTTTTTTTTCTTTAATTCATTTATGACTCCGTCAATAAAACGTATTAGCTGTTTTTCTTCAGAAGTTCCGTAATTTTCATTATATATATACCATTCTTTATCCATTAATCTTAAATTTAACGATTGGGGGCTTTCGCTCATAGGCTTGCCATATTCCGCTTCGGAATATTCTCCTACATTTATTTTCAGATTTTTATCTTTCACGATTTCCTTAACCAAATTTCCCTTGAATAACTCTGTTCCTTTATATTCGGTAAATTCGTTTTTGATTTCTTTTTCTAATTGGCTTAAAACATATATACAAATGTTTAGTTTTTCAAATGTTTCAATCTTATTAGATTTAGCCTCTGCCGCCGTTATAGTAACGCTTATCTCTTTTAAGGATTCAATAAAATCAGTCGAATTATTCAGGGAAGGAAAATATTCTTTTAGATTATTGAATCTATAAAAATCAAGTTTTGCCATTGTCTTTCTTATAACGGCATCCCCAAAGATTTTCAGTTTAATCGGCGGATTCGTAACAGTTTGAAATACACCGGGGGGTTCATATTCGGCTAAAACGGTAAATTCCCGAGTCATACCTGTCGCTAAATTATATTTATATGCTTTTGATATATTTATATCTTGCAATGTTCTTAATTTAGAGCGATCTTGTTTCTCCCTTTTGTTTATAAATATAAATGCATTATTCCAAAAATCCGATTTTTTTATCTCATCTTTAACTCTTAATTCAAGTTCCTTCGTTTCGTGAGGCATAATTCCGGCTTCTTTTAAGGCTATAGTTAATTCCTGAATATACCTTGGGTTATTTACGCTATGATAATAAAGCTCTTCTATAATTTTAAGTTCATCTTCAGGCAGGTTATCAAATTTTCTTTTAAACGGGTCACCGGCGCTTTCAGATTTAAATGGATAATATCTCGCGCCCCTGCCGATTAATTGAGCTTCGGCTATTGTTGTTTTACCGGGCTTATTGCCCTTGGCATCTCTGGTATCATATAGCCTGACAATATCAAATAGATTTAGTACATCCCACCCCTCATTTAACATATTTACTACAAATATTGCTCTTATTTCATTGTCTTCATTTTCAAGGGTGTTTAATTTTAACTGCTTATCTTTATTTATATTTTCAGAATCAAGAACAATGCACTTTTCTGAAGAAAAATCCTCTTTCAACTCCAAAATTAAATTTTGAATAGCGATATTGTTCCTATTAAAATATTGAAAAACTTTCTCCAAAATCGTATTATTTGAATATTGCTCTATATTTTCAATATCTGCCGCTTTTAAGCCGTTAATTTTGTCCCTAAATAACTCATAATTTTCTTTTGATTCTTCAATGCTTCTGGATTTAAAAAGTATTACGGGCTTTAAATGCAGTCCGTTTTTTTCGGCAATTTTCCTTCTATATTGGCTTAAAATCACGGCTTTTAACATTCTTTTCAACGCTTCCGAGTCTGACTCTAACACCTTTACTTCTTTAGAGTAGCCGTCAATTCTAAATTGTTTAAGATCGTACTCGAAAATTATCTTCTCTTTGTATTTTTCAAAAATATTTGCATTGTTTATGTCAACCGTAGCGGTGTATTCAAGTATAATATTATCCGAATTGCTGTTAAGAATGCTCGAAACGGAACCCTCCCATGTATCTTTCAGCTCCACTTCTTTTTTTCCTATAGAATGATTTCTTGTCCATGTATTTATATGATGGGCTTCATCGGAAATCAGTGCAATCTTTTTATCGGCAAAATCCTCTATGGTGATAGAATTTTCCTTAAAAAGATTTAACTGGCTATGGAGACCTTGAATTGTGGTAAAGATTATGTTTATATCATTTTCATTGGTAGCCTCAAAGTTTACGGCCTCATTAATGCCGACATTCCTGCCCTCGAATTGTATCTTATTGTTAAAAAGATATTTTGACGAAAGAGGATTTAAAAAGTTATCCCTGGTCTTTTCTATTATATTTACGCTGTTTACGAAAAATAAAAAATGCCTGTAACCAATGCTGTATAAATACAATATATTTGCGGCCATAAGAAGCGTTTTTCCCGAACCGGTCGCCATGTTAAACAATAACTGGATAGGCATGGATTTATTCGGGTGCTTTTCAAGATAGTAAATAAAGCGGGTTATTGCTTCAACCTGATACTCTCTTAAACTAAAGCTACTATTAAGGTTATTGGTCAAGTAATCAGGGATTGTTTTTTCGATATACCCTATTTTAGAAATTACATCATATTCCCGACTTAATCTTTGCATTTCCGGCATTTTAAAAATCTCCATAGAATTCTCTGTTGAGTTTTTTATCCTCGTCGTCTATTTTATAAATACCGTCGTCTATTTCGCTGTAATTAACGTATAAATCATTTTTATCAAGCGTTTCGATAAGCAATTTCTTTTGCTCTTCAAAACTTAACTTTTTAAATTCTTCTATGTTTTCATCAAATAAACTTGGATTTACTCTATAACTCAAAAATCCTTTAATTTTCATTTCATCCCAAACAATTAGAAGTTCGCTTTTATTATTTGCATCTTGAATCATATTTATAAAAGATTCGTTTAATTTTGCCAACTCCATATAAACAAAATCACTGCCGCCCTGCCAATTTACAGCCCTTGAAATTCCACTTTGCTCACCTTTAATTGTATTAGCCAATCTCGCAACGCTGTCATTATTTCCATAATCTAATTGTTCGATACCAATATAATGTCTGTCCATTTTATGTGCTACAGCAGCGGTCGTTCCACTTCCTAAATGATAATCTAAAACAATATCGCCGGATTCAGTTGCTATCTCAAAAATTTGCTTAATTAATTTTTCGGGCTTTTTCCCGTTTTTTAATTTTACACCACCTTCATTGGCAATGCCTGCCCATGATATATGATCCCAAAAATTAGATAATAATTCGGTAACTTTTACTTCACCATCTATTTCTTTGATTTTACTGGAATAAAATGCTAACGAACCTCCATTATATAAAAACATTGGTGAATCGTCTTTTTTTTTATAAATAAAAATCTTGCCTCTTTCTCTTTTAGATTTTTCTTGTAAATTTCTAACGGTTTCTGTTGGTTTATGGAGATCTCTGACGCTTACCACAAATTCTGAATTTTCAAACGCAAATTTAGCAAGCATATCTTTTAAAATGATGTTGTATGTATCGCCATATTTATCTTTGAATTGTTTTTCATTACTATAACCATGCCCTATTAATACCTTTTCTTTTAATGAAATTAATTTCCATTTATCTACATCATTGCTATTGTTTTTTTCTAAATATAAATTATAATTTTCGTGATAATCTGCTTCTATATAGTTTTTTTTAAACTTAAATTCATCTTTATTCTTAGCATAAAATAAAATAAATTCTGTTATATCAATAGGTCCCGGATTAACAGCTTTAAATCCTGAAGCAGATGCCGTTTTAACTGCTATAATTTGAATTTTATTTTCAATACCAAATATTTCATCTAATAAAATATTAATATAGGCAACTTCGTGATGATCAATTTGGATAAATATACACCCCGTTTCGCTCAATAATTGCTTAGCTATTGATAGCCTGTTTTTCATAAAAGTCAGCCACGTAGAATGATTAAAATTATCATTATATTTAAAACTATCGGAGCCAGTATTATATGGCGGGTCAATATAAATTAGTTTTACTTTTCCTGCAAATTTTTTCCTTAACGAATGGAGAACTAAAAGATTATTCCCTCTAATTAATAAATTATCCGTTTCTTTTATCTCACCTATTTCGTGTTCCCCGTTCTTGTCAATTCTCTTAAATTTTGTGAAAACTTTTGGAGCTAACAATCTGTCGATTTCATCCGAAGCTAAAATCTCGTTATGAAAAACTTCTTTCCTCTTTTCATCGGATTTTTCCTGTCCCCCTTCCAAAATGCAATCTTTATATGGCCACGCTAAAACTACTTCTTTATTTTGGGATATATAACTACCGCTTGCGGTTAATCCTATTTTATTTTTAAAAGAGGTATAGGAATCAGGTAAGAACTCTTTATTATCCACAAATTTCATAAATTTTTCTTTGTCAAAAATTAAAGTTTCGTCAACATCGATAAAAAAATGCTCTTTGATTATTTCATTGCTTAAAAGTAACTTTATTAAATCTTTGTCCAATTTTAATGCCAATTCAACTACTTTATTCTTTAAAATTTTCCCGTCAGAAACAAATTTTTTATTGTTACTTAATAATTCTTTAAGCTCTTCCATCAATCGCATTTTTTAATATACCTTTTTAAAATTAATTTAAAAATAAATAATGATTAAATTTTTTAATTATACATATTGTAAGTAAAAAATTAATTAGATACCAATTTTCATTATAATTTTTTATATTTTTTTAATAATTTCTTTACTTCACGGTCAAAATCAGACTCAATCGGCTGAATTTTATTATATTCTCGATATTCTCCTATGGCTTTTTTATCGGCCTTTTCTTTTGAAATTTGCCCTTTGCCGTCAAGTATCCTGAATTCATTGAAATCTAAAAATTTATTAACGCTCCCCGCAAACTCCGACATAGTGAAAGTCTTGCGGTTTTCTATAATGTTTTCTATATAATCAAAGAAGCCTGAAACAGCCCTCTCAAGTTTCTTAATCTCTGTTTCTTGTAAATAATTTTTAGCGATAGTTACATCGTAGGGAAGAATCCTGCCTTTTGGCGCATTCTTCCATGTCGCAAGCCCCATATAAGGCTTGTTTTTATCGGCTTTTGAGTGAATAATTTCGGCGGCTGTCATGCCTGTAATAGCAAAATGAAACTTATTCTGAATCGTCGCAAAAAACTCTTTAGTTATATCCGAATGGGGGTCGTAATCGATGCTGCACTCTGCAAAAATATCGGTAATCTGTTGATATATTCGCCTTTCGCTTGCCCGTATAGAGCGGACTCTTTCCAGTAACTCTTTAAAATAATCCCTGCCAAAAACCCGTTCGCCCTGCTTAAGCCGTTCATCGTCAACGGCAAAGCCCTTTACGATATATTCCTTTAAAACTTTGGTAGCCCATATTCTAAACTGCGTGGCCATTCTAGAATTGACTCGATAACCGACGGCTATAATGGCATCAAGGTTGTAAAAAGCAACTTCACGTTCAATTTCCCTTTCTCCTTCTCTTTGAACTATCCGGATTTTCCGGATAGTTGATATCTCATCCAATTCTCCGCTTTTAAAGATATTCTTAATATGCTCATTAATAGTCCTTACATCTACTCCGAACAATTCCGCCATCATTTTTTGCGTAAGCCATAAGGTTTCATCCAGTAAAAAAACCTCTAATTTTACATCGCCGGACGGCGTGGTATAAAGGATAAAATTCCCTGATTTTTGTAGTTTATTATCCATGAATATTTTTAATTTAATCGACTTATTAATCCGCCGGTCTATCGGTAATTATATGCAATAATCGTCTTTTTATCAACAGGCATTATTCTCCGATATTGGACGGCATTCATATCGGATGGACGGTTAAATAAGGAAGGATTTTATTTGCCTATACAGAATTCTTTGAAAAGTATGTCCAGAACGTCTTCGTTGGTTACTCCCCCGACAATCTCGCCAAGAGCGTTAATGCCGTCCCTTAAATCTATGGATATTAATTCGAGGGGCTGTCCTTCTTTAAATTTATCTTTTGCATTCTCTAATAAATTTAAAGATTTTACTAATAAATTTTTCTGCCTCAGAGTGGTAATGCCGACGTCGTCTTTGACCCCGCCTTCAATTTTTAAAATAATGTCGTGCGCCGCTTTTTTCATCGCTTCAAAACCGGTGCCCGTCTTAGCGCTGATAAAAACCGGATTATTCGTAAATCCAAACGCCTGCATAACGTTTTTTCCTATTACGCTTAAGTCTTTTCCGTCAGATATATCAACCTTATTTATAACAGGAATTAAACTATCTCTTTTCCCCTCTAATATATCTCTTAAAATTTCATTTTCCGCTAAATCGTTTATATCAAAAACGTATAAAACGGCATCCGCGCTTTTAATTTGATTGCGGCTCTGTTTTATGCCCTCATACTCTAATGTTTCGCCTGTTTCTCTCAAGCCTGCGGTATCGATTATTTTAACGGGTTTATTAGATAAGAACAGGTTTTCTTCGATATAATCCCTTGTAGTGCCTGCCGTATCCGAAACTATTGCCCTGTTTTTATCGACGAGCCTGTTTAATATGCTCGACTTGCCGACGTTCGGAGCTCCGGCTATTACCACGCTGAAACCATGCTTGTTCAGCTCGTAATTTTCGTAAGATGCCATAAGTCCGCCGATTAATTCTGCCGTTTCCTCAGTCTTTTTTAAAAAATCGGCATTAATATTTTCAAAAATTTCCTCTGGAAAATCGATTAAAGCTTCTACGGAGGCAAGCAGATAAATATAATCTTCTTTTATTTTATTTATCCTTTCTTCCAAGAGACCGTTCAACTCGTTATTTGCGATAACAAGGGTTTTCAACGAATTTGCCTTAATGATTTCAAGGATTGATTCGGCTTTTATAAGATTTATCTTATTGTTTAAATAAGCTCTTTTTGTGAATTCTCCGTTGTGCGCAAGCCTTGTTCCGGATTTTAGGATAATTTCGAGGATATATTTTGTATTAAATACCCCTCCGTGAGGATATATTTCAAACATATCTTCTCCGGTATAGGAATCGGGGCCTTTTATGAAAACGCATACCGCTTCATCGACGTACGATTCTGTTTGAAAATCAAAAATGCGTCCTGTATATAAAAAACGGGGTTTTATATCTGAAAAATCTTTACGGTAAGGTTTAAAAACTTTTTGCAGT
Organism: bacterium; assembly: GCA_021811805.1. Classification (GTDB taxonomy): domain Bacteria; phylum SZUA-79; class SZUA-79; order Acidulodesulfobacterales; family Acidulodesulfobacteraceae; genus Acidulodesulfobacterium_A. Next base: position 27,347 of record JAKAQA010000001.1, read on the forward strand.
ATATATATACAGTCTTTGCCTGATGCCCTGATAATGCTAATCGCTCCTTCCCCCGAGGGAGAAGAAATAGCGCAAATCGTGTCTATTTCGTATGTTAAAGAGGACATAACGGCATAAAGCTGAATTATGCAAATTTTCTATTAATAATATACTGCTGCGCAATGGTCAGAAGATTGTTGACCGTCCAGTACAAAAGAAGCCCCGCGGGGAAATGAATAAAAATAAAAGTAAAAACGACCGGAAGAATAAGCATTATTTTAGCCTGAGCAGGGTCTCCCACCATAGGGTTCATTTTTTGCGAAATTAACATGGATATACCCATTAATACAGGCAGGATATAATAAGGGTCCTGCATCGAAAGATTATGTATCCAGAATATGAACGGCGCGTTTCTGAGCTGTATGGACATTAACAGCGTCTGATATAACCCGTAAAAGACGGGAATTTGGAGCAGCATGGGCAGGCAGCCGCCGAACGGATTTACTTTGCTTTCTTTATAAAGCTCCATAATTTTTTTATTCAATTCGGCTTTATTGTCTTTATATTTTTCCCGCATTTCGTTAATTTTAGGGGTTAATTTCTGCATCTGTTTCATCGATTTAAATCCGGTATAAGTAAGGGGATAAAATACTATCCTTATGCCTAAAACGAGAAGTATTATGGCAAGGCCGTAATTGTGGACAAAACCGTAAAAAAACTCAAGTATGTGCAGCAGAATTATAGAAAAAAATCCGAAAAATCCGAAACTTAAAGTAGAGTTAAGATTGTGGTTTAAAGGCGTAAGCAGGGACAGCTTTTTCGGGCCCCCGTAAATTTTCAAAGAGGTTCCGGCGGTTTTTCCGGAAGGAACGGATAATGTTTTAGGTATTATAAAAGAAATAACACCGCCGTTTTTTTTGACGGATATATCGGTTCCGGGAGATACTGCCGAAAGCAGGAAATATTTAGAGTTAAAGCCTGCAAACGAAATATTTCCGCTGTATTTTGTTGTATTATTAATAACCGGGGTAATCAAACTTTTGTTTAGATAAACCGCGGGAGTGAAATTAACATAATTCAAACTCTTGGCAGAGGCAGGCTTTAAGGCGGCTGAAACAGTAAAATAACCTTTAAACGCAATTGGTTTATCGGTAAGGTTTTTAATATAAACCGCATCGGTAAAAAGATAATTTCCATCCGAGAATTTATATTCTTTCGTTAAAATTAACTTATTGCCGATGCTATAAATAAATTTTATGATGCCGCTTTCTTTAGCTATTTTTATAAGCTTTATAGGCAGGTCTGTATTTTTAGGAATAAAGTTAATCATTTCGGAAATATTTTTTGAATTGCCGAGATTGACTTTATTTTTTAAATCTTTTTCCGTATATGAATAGTTTAAAAGATTTAAACTTGAAATTGCTCCGGTAGATTTATTGAAGCCAGCATAAATTTTTTTTCCCTCATACGATACGTTTTTAATATTTTGAACGGATTTTGATACCGTAATTAAATTTATCGGCCTTGCCGGAATATTTTTTTTTGCATTTGGCTCCGGTTTTTTAGCCGATGCGGCGGCTGAAACGACGGCCTGTTTTTTAACTGCAGCATGTTTTAGGGGGGCGTGAGGCATAAAATAGCCCCATGCTAAAATCAAAACTACCGATATGATAGAAGCGACTATAATTCTTTTTTCCAAAAAGTCTCCTTTTTTATGAAAATTAATATAGATGTTTGTGAACAGGGTCAAATCCGCCTTTAGAGAGCGGATTACACCTGATAATCCTATAAATAGACATGTATAGGGCCTTAATAAAACCGAACGACTCAAAGCATTCGACCGCGTATTCGGAACAGGTAGGATAAAACCTGCAGCTTTGGGGCAATAACGGAGATAAAAACTTTTTATAAGAAATTATCAGCAGTATAAAAAATTTATTTAACATCTTCATATCGTTAATAGGAATTCAAGTTCTTTTAATAATTGAATTTTAGAAGCAGGAATTTTTACGATTAATATTGCGCAATCTATCTCTTTAAGATTATACTGATTAAGCCTTATAAATTCTTTAATCTGCCTTTTTAATTTATTGCGCCTTACCGAATTTAAGAGTTTTTTTTTAAAAGTAATTAAAAATTTAAACCGGGGGGATTCGACGTAAAATATGATTGAAACTTTTTGAGGTTTTTTATTTCCCTGCTTAAAAATATAATTTATAAATTCTTTATCTTTTAATTTAAAAAGTTCACTCGATTTAAAATTTATTTTAGGCATCTTAACGCATAAAACTTATTTATTTAGAACTAATTACCGGGACCAGTATTTTGCGCCCCTTTCTCCTGCGTCTCGATAAAACCAATCTTCCGTTCTTTGTGCTCATTCTGCTCAAAAAACCGTGGGTTCTTTTTCTCTTTAATTTACTTGGCTGAAATGTGCGTTTCATAAGATTTGCTCCAAACTAAATATTATATTGAAATTATGACAAATTTTTATTAAAGCAAATTAGTATTAAGATGTCAAGTTTTTTTATTTTCAATTTAACCCGTAACTTATGATAATATATGGACGAATGCAGACTTTCATTAATTAACATATTGATTTTACAAGAAATAATTTGATAAAATTTAATTGAAATATATTTAAAAATTTGATAATGTTGATTTGTCTAATTTTATTTATAATTTAAATCTAAAAAATAATAGGAAAATTAGGCAGATTTATTATAAAATGGTTGGCCTAAGTTCTTGTAATTATTATACTATTTGAGTTATCAACAATTGTTGGCAACTCTGTTTAATTTTAATATTCCTATCTTTAATAAAAAATTTCAAATATATTTTATGGATAAAGTCGAACCTTTACTTGAAGAATTAAAAAAAGAAATCGGCGCCAGTAATTTCAATATATGGTTTAATCCTACCGATATATGTTTAAATAATAATACTTTAATATTTTCCGTTCCCAATAAATTTTTTAAAGACATCATTAATGAATCGTATAAAGAAACTATTGTAAATATCTGGAAAAATTTAGATAACCAAGAAGAACTTAATTTTATTTATAATATCAATGAAAGCCCCGAAGCGGCCAATGCCGGAGAAAACAATATCCGCATTCAGGGCATAGAAAATAATAATTTAAATAAATCTACGGGCATAGAAAAAATTGCAGAAAATAAAAAAAATCTAAAAAAAATCTACCTCAACGTAAATTCAAAATATACTTTTGAAAATTTTGTTATAGGCTCTGGCAACCAATTTGCCCACGCTGCAAGTTTTGCGGTCGCCAATCTGCCGGGACAGACATATAATCCTATGTTTATTTACAGCGACGTCGGACTCGGCAAAACGCACCTGCTTAATGCTATTGCAAATAAGATAATAAAAGAAAAAAATTTAACCGTATATCTCGTTTCCTCCGAAAAATTTACCAACGAAATGATTACGTCTATCAGGGACGATAAAATGGTTGAATTCAGAAACAGATATAGAAACGTAGATGTTCTGCTTATTGACGATATACAATTTATTGCTGGAAAAGAAAGAACTCAGGAAGAATTTTTTTATACTTTTAACGCTTTATATGAAAATCAAAAACAGATAGTCGTATCAAGCGATAAAATACCTAAAGATATAGTAAGCCTAGAGGAAAGGATAAGGTCAAGATTTGAATGGGGATTAATAGCCGATATTCAGCCTCCTGATTTTGAAACCCGCGTTGCCATTCTTAAGAAAAAAGCCTTATTAAATAATATTAATTTCCCTGATGATGTTTTAAACCTTTTAGCTAATAAAATCAGTTCCAATATAAGGGAATTAGAAGGGGCGATGATTAAAATATCTGCATATTCGTCTTTTACCGGAAAACCTATTACCATCGACCTTGCAATTGAAGCGACGTCAAATTTACTTAAGGAAAATGAAAAAGTTATAACGGCGGAAAATGTTATAAAATCCGTATGTAATTATTTTAATATTAAAATCGGCGATATTAAATCAAATAAAAAATTAAAAGAATTTGTGGAACCCCGTCAAATCGCCATGTATTTAATAAGAAATTATACAGAATTATCGTTTCCCGAAATAGGCGATAAATTCGGCGGTAAAGATCATTCTTCTATAATTTATGCGGTAAATAAAGTTAAAAAGAATTTAGAAAACAATGAAGGGTTAGAAAAAATATTAAGTAATATTATTAAAATGATAAAAAAATAATATATAACTATGTTTAATTTATGTTTAATTTTTTTATGTAAAAAATATTAAACAATTTTATTAAAAATATATAGTAAAATTACACAGGTTTATAAGTATTAATATGTTTATAATTATAATTACTTAAGTATTTATAAACTTTTTAAACGCTACTATTACTATTAATGTTTTTTAAATTAATTAATAAAAATAATAAAAGGCTCGGCTAATTATGTTGAATTTTAAAATTAAAAAGCAAATTTTTTTAAATTGTCTGTCGGCGGTTCAGGGAGCTTCCGAGAAAAAAGGCTCAATGCCCATAATTTCTAATTTGCTTATAGAAAGCATAGAAAATAATTTAATTAAAGTAAGCGCGACCGATTTGGAAATCAGCATTGTAACATACTGTAACGCCGAAATTATATCTGAAGGTAAAACAACGGTAAATTCAAAAAAAATATATAATATTATAAAAGAATTTCCGGAAAGTAAAGAAAAAAAAGATAAAGATGAGGATTTATTTATAAAATTTATTGAAAATGAAGCGGGAGTAGTTACTATAAGCTATAAAAAAACGGTTTTTAAATTAACTACCGTTCCGGCAAGTGATTATCCTACTATTATAAATTTCGAGTCCGAGGATAATTTTAATATCGAATTAAAAACTTTTAAAACGCTTATTAGTAAAGTAATACTTTCTACCGCGGCATCGGAAGATACAAAAAGAAATCTTACTGGGGTTTATTTTGTTTTAGAAGAAGCGGACGGTAAAGATTATCTTAGATTAGTTGCAACCGACGGGCATAGATTATCTTTAGCCCAATCCGAAATTAATTATAACGGAAAAAAAGACGGCGGGATTTATGATTTACTAAAAACAGGCGTTATAATCCCAAGAAAAATTTTAACCGAAGTTTTAAAATTAGACAAAGAAGGTTTTATTAAAATTTTAATAAATTCCAATAATGTAATTTTTGAATTTGAAAAACAATCCGATAACTTAAATAAAAATACTAAGCTTATATCTAGGCTTATAGAAGGAAAATTTCCGGATTATAATACTGTTCTTCCTAAAGATGGCTATAAAACTTCAATAATTAACACGAAAAATTTTTATAATTCTATTAAAATGGTTTCGCTGCTTGCCGAAGAAAAAAGTCATTCGATAGAGTTGAGTTTTAGCGAAAATAATCTATTAATTAAAACGGTTAATACAAATATAGGAGAAGGAAGCGACGAATTGGAAATTAATTATAAAGGCGAACCGATAAGTATTAAATTAAATTCGAGATATATTATGGATTTTATTTCAAATATTAACGAAAATAATTTAAGCGTTAAGTTTAATACTATTTATACCCCTTTTGTTATCGAACCGTATATAATATCGGAACATGCGTCCGACAGTAACGATAATACCGGTAAAACGAATAATAATGCGGTTAAGCCAATGCAGGTTATAGGTATATTTATGCCGATGAGATATTAATTAAAATATTAAAATAAGAGGTTTGAGAATGAGCGGCGAAGCGGAATATAAAAGTTCGGATATTCAGGTATTAGAAGGTCTCGAAGCTGTAAGAAAATTACCTGGAATGTATATAGGTTCAACAGGGATAGAAGGTATGCACCACTTGGTTTATGAGGTGGTTGACAATAGCATTGATGAAGCGCTTGCAGGATATTGTAAAAGTATATTTGTGCGCATTAATATTAACGGCTCTATTACTGTAGAAGACGACGGAAGGGGTATCCCTGTCGATATTCACCAGCCTCAAGGCGTTTCCGCCGCCGAGGTTGTTCTTACAGTCCTTCACGCGGGCGGCAAGTTTGATAAAAAATCCTATAAAGTGTCGGGGGGTCTTCACGGTGTCGGTATTTCCGTCGTAAACGCCCTATCCCAAAAATTAGATATGGAAATCTATCGCGACGGATATGTTTACAGGCAGAGCTACAGCAAGGGGATACCGCTCGGCAGACTTGAAAAAAGCGAAAAGACAAATAAAAGAGGCACTTCTATTACTTTTATTCCCGACTACGAAATTATGGAATATAATAATTTCGATTTTGATATTTTATCTAATAGATTAAGGGAACTTGCTTTTCTAAATGCCGGAATACGTATAAATATAATAGACGAAATTAATAATAAATCGCATGATTTTAAATATGACGGCGGCATTAAATCTTTTGTCGAGTATATAAATCAAAATAAAAATGCTATTATTAAGGAGCCTATTTTTATAACCGCAAAAAAGGACGATGTCATAACGGATATAGCTCTTCAGTATAACGACGGATATTCGGAAATATTATATTCCTACGTAAACAATATAAACACAAAGGAGGGCGGAACCCACTTAGTCGGTTTTAAGTCGGCGTTAACGAGGGTTATAAATAATTATTATATTTCTAACGCGAATAATTTTAAGGACCGGGGCGGCAAGCGTAACGAAACAATACAGATATCGGGTGATGACGTGAGAGAAGGCTTGATAGCGGTTGTAAGCGTTAAAATGCCTAATCCGCAGTTTGAAGGTCAGACCAAAACAAAGCTCGGCAATAGTTTCATCAAAGGAGTCGTCGAATCGTTAATAAATGAAAAATTAACCGAATTCTTTGATGAAAATCCCCAGACGGCGAAAATTATAGTCGAAAAAGCCTTAGATGCCGCAAGGGCGAGAGAAGCCGCAAGGAAAGCAAAAGAACTCGTTAGGAGAAAAAGCTTATTGGACTTTTCGTCTTTGCCCGGGAAATTGGCGGACTGTCAGGAAAAAGACCCTTCTCAGTGCGAAATATATATAGTCGAAGGCGATTCCGCGGGCGGGAGCGCCAAGCAGGGAAGAGACAGAAAATATCAGGCGATACTTCCCTTAAAAGGGAAAATTTTAAATGTAGAAAAAGCCAGGCTTGAAAAAATGCTCGGTTCGGATGAAATTAAGATATTGATTACCGCACTGGGCGGAGGCATAACGTCGGGATCTTCAAAAAAAGAAGAAAGTTTTTTTAATCTCGAAAAACTCAGATACCATAAAATAATTATAATGACTGATGCCGATGTTGACGGATCACATATAAGGGCGCTGCTTCTAACCTTCTTTTACAGGTATATGAAAGAAGTTATAGAAAACGGCTACCTTTATATAGCCCTGCCCCCTCTTTACAGGGTTAAAAGGGGCAATAGTGAATCCTACCTTAAAGACGACGAAAGCTTAGATGCTTTTCTTGTAAACGAGTCCCTCAATTCTCTCAGCGTTTACAGAAAGCAATATAATGCGGCAGACCTTATTTTAGATAAAAAATGGGTTAAAGAATCGATAGATAAAATAAAAAACTACAAAAATTTAATTAATAAATTAAACAAAACCCATATAAGTAAAATAATAACGGAATACTTATTAAATAACGATATAACATCCAAAGATTTATTAAAAGACGGCGTATCCGAATCCGATAAACTAAACGGCATGATTAATTTTTTGAAAGATGAAGGCCATGAGGTAAATTTAATAAATGATGAAGATTTTGAGGACTATAATAAGCTAATTATTCGATTTAAGAATTTCATCCCTTCGGCCTGCATAGACAAAAAGTTTTTAGAATCCGTCGATTATAAAACAATTTATAATTTAGACGGAGAAATAAAATCATTAGAACTTTTAAATGTGATTATCGTTGCCGATTCTAAAAAATACGAAGTGAAAAATATGAACGATTTTTACGATATTATTAAATCCAAGGCGCCCCAGAATATATCGATTCAAAGGTATAAAGGGCTTGGAGAAATGAACCCCGAACAGCTTTGGCAGACGACTATGAACAAGGAAACGAGGATGTTGAGGAAGGTAAATATAAACGACCTCATAGAGGCGGACGGCATGTTCGACATTCTTATGGGCGACAAGGTAGAACCGAGGCGGAAGTTTATAGAGGATAATGCGCTAAACGTAGTAAACTTAGACGTTTAATTTTTCGGCTTAGCGCCGGTTTTCTTAGCGGTTGATTTCAAGGAGATTGCAGATTTTTTCGGCTTAGCGGGCTTTTCGCCGGCGGTCGCGGAAGTCTTTATGTTTTTGGTCGTTTTTCTTTTCGCCGCTTTCTTTTCGCCGCTTTCTTTATTTTCGATGAGGCTATTTGATTCAAGTTGCGTATGTCCGGCATCGTCGCCGTTCAGCGGATTAATCTGGTCTTTTAAATTGGACGAAGCGTTTCTAAACTCCCTTAAACCTTTGCCTATGGTTTTCCCCAGTTCAGGCAGTTTCGAGGGTCCAAATATTAATAATGCGATTATAGCGATAATAATTAATTCGGGAGCTCCGATTCCAAACATTTTTACCTCTCTCTTTAGATCGATTATATAATAATTTATTAAAATATTCAAATTTCTTTTATGCTATACGTAAACGATATTTTTTACAGCATTCAAGGAGAATCCTCTTTTGCAGGGTATCCGTGCAAGTTTGTAAGGCTTGCCGGATGCAACCTTAGATGCGGCTATTGCGATACTAAAGAGGCCTTGGATATTAAAAATTCCAGACTGTTAAGCATCGGCGAAATAATAAGCGCTTTATATTCTATCGGGGGCGGCAATAATATAAGGCTTATAGAAATAACGGGCGGCGAACCACTGCTTCAGGAAGAGACATTTGACCTATTCGGCGAACTTATTAAATTAAATTATTTCGTTTTGTTAGAAACCAACGGAACGATAAGTTTAAAAAAAGTACATAAAAAAGTCGTTAAGATTATCGACGTTAAATGTCCTTCCAGCGGTTTTTCAAAAGAATTTAACTACGAAAATTTAAAATATATAGGCATGTCCGACGAGGTAAAGTTTGTTATGGGGACGGAGGAAGATTACGATTTTGCAAAAGATTTTTTAAAGATAAATAAAATTAATACTAATAAATTAATATTTTCTGCTGTTGAAGGCTCTATGCCTTCAAAAGAACTGGCGGAAAAAATTTTAAAAGACTGTTTAAACGTTAGATTAGGAATACAACTGCATAAGGTCTTGCGACTTAAATAGCGCAATGGCGCCGATGATGCATTAAGGCGTCATTTTTCCGCCCTTACCCGATAAAGTCATAATATTATTAAAAACGAAGATGCAAATTCCTATAAACTCCATAGAAGCAAATAAGCCAAGAATTAAAACCGGATAAAATCCCGATATAATATCGTTAAAAACAATCCAGGTTAAAGCCATTCCGATTAAGCCGACATTAGTCAGGTAAAATTGAACGGTTACAAGGAACCCGCTGTATAGATTAAACCCGCTGAATCTCGGCAGAACATGGTAGCCGACCGAATAAATCATCATAGCGATAAATCCGAGCAAAAGAAAATGAACATGCGCTAAAAGCAGATATCCTATCGATTGCGGATATACCGCCATAATTAAGCCTAAACCCGTTCCTATTACCAGATAAAGCAGGGAAGCTACCGTAAAATATCTTATTATAGGACTCATAATGATAATATTCTATCAAATAAATTTATAAGTTTTTATGATTAATGTCACATTTATTTACGTTTTTAAATTTTTATAATATTTGCAGTAGTTTTTTAAAAAACAATCGGGGCATTTCGGGTTTCTTGCGGTGCAGTAAGTTCGTCCGTGGCAGATCAGCCACCGGTGCATTTTCATCCACAGGCTTGAAGGTATTATTTTGATCAGGTCGTCCTCGGTTTTTTCCGGCGTATTGGAATCTGCCAAGCCTATACGGTTTGTAACCCGAAAAACATGGGTATCCACCGGAAACCGGGCTTCATTAAAATATGTACCGAGTATAACGTTTGCCGATTTTCTTCCCACGCCCGGAAGAGATACTAGGGCGCCAAAATTTTCGGGAACGGCATCGTTGTATTTTTCGGCAAGGATTTTTGAAGCTCCTATGATATTTTTAGCCTTATTATGAAACATACCGCAGGTTTTAATTTCTTTTTCGAATTCTTCTATTTTTTTCCCTGCAAGGTCGGAGGGTTTAGCGTATAGTTTGAAAAGTTTATCCGTTATTATATTAACCCTTTTATCGGTGCACTGGGCGGAAAGAACGACGGCGATTAAAAGCTGAAAAGCATTGCTGAAGTTTAAAAACGGTTTTAAATCGCCGTAATTTTTTTCTAGCAGATTTATAATAGAAGCAGTATCTTTATTTTTCAATATTTTTTTACAATCTTACAATATTTCAAAAACATTAAAAAAGTATGGAATTTCAAATTTCGCGGATTCTAACGAATCCGACCCATGGACGACATTTCTTTCGATGCTTTCGGCAAACATTTTTCTAATAGTGCCGTCTTTCGCGTCCTTAGGATTTGTAGCGCCCATAATGTCCCTATTTTTCAATATAGCGTTTTCGCAGGATAAAACCATCGGCATAATCGGACCTTCGGTCATAAAAGCAACTAAACTGTTAAAAAACGGCCTTTCTTTATGAATACAATAAAAACCTTCAGCCTGTTTTTTAGTAAGATGAACTTTTTTTAAGGCTTTAATTTCAAAGCCGTTTTCTTCGAATATCGAAATAATTTTTCCCGACAGTCCTTTTTTGACCCCATCCGGTTTAATAATTGAAAGCGTCTGCTCCATCATTGGATATGCCCCTTTTTATTTATTTGTTATTTTTGATTTCTTTTCCTAATCTAAAACCAATTTCAAGGGCTTTTTTGTTATAATCTTCAAATCCCTTAGGCACTCTTTTCATTAAGGCTTTTTCAATGGAATCACGTGATACCGCACCTGATATTTCGACTAATATGCCAAGGGCAATAATGTTTAATCCTAAAAGCTTGCCCAGCTCTTCCCTTGCGGATTTTACCATATCCAGCATATACAGCTTTCCTTTTGCCTTCGATAAATCGGTTACGAGTTCTTTATCGGCTATAACGATGCCATCGTCTTTGACGTCGTTTATATATTTGTTAAAGGATTCCTGAGTCAACGAAACCATATAATCAACTTTTGTAGCTTTTGGATACTCTATCGGGGCGTCCGATATGATTACTTCGGATTTGCTTGAGCCCCCTCTTGCTTCAGGACCGTAAGACTGGGTTTGAACCGCATTTTTATTTTCATAAATTGCCGCGGCGTCGGCCAGTATAATTCCGGCCAGTATTAATCCCTGGCCTCCGGAACCTGAAAACCTGAATTCAATTCTGTCGCTCATATTTTAATTACCCTCTTTTAAATTATTTTGTTTTTATAGATTCCAATTTTTTATAATATTCCGAGCTAAATTCCGGTTTATCGGTTTTTTCAAACAAAACCCCGGTTTTAAATCTTCCTGCCAGCTCTTCGGCAGACATATTTTCGGCCGAACGCGCGGCTATGGCTTTTTCTTTCTGATATTTAACCATATCTACCGGAGATTTCATTTTATTTCTCCTTCCGTATGAAATATGACAGTTAGTAATAACGTCGAGTACCGAAAAACCTGTATGGTTCAGCGCGTTTACCATAAATTTTTCAAGCTGAACGGCATGATATGAAGTTGAACGGCCGACCCATGTAGCTCCGGCGGCCTGCGCCAAATTACACACGTCGAAAGGAGATTCTATATTCCCGAAAGGCGTAGTAGTAGAATAGCTGTCTAAAGGCTGAGTGGGGGAATACTGTCCGCCCGTCATTCCGTAAGTGTAGTTGTTAAAAACGATTAAAGTCATGTCTATATTTCTTCTCGCTGCATGGATAAAATGGTTTCCTCCTATCGCTAATGCATCGCCGTCGCCCGAAATAGTAATGACTTTAAGTTTAGGCTTATACATCTTGATTCCGATCGCAAATGTCAGTGCTCTTCCGTGTGTAGTGTGAATCGTGTTAAAATCTACATATCCGGGAAGCCTTGAAGCGCATCCGATGCCGGAGGTTATAACTACCTCGTCCTTTGGATATCCACATTTATGTATTGCTCTTAACAGCGCCTTAAGAATAATCCCGTCTCCGCAACCCGGACACCAGATATGCGGCAGTGTATTTTTTCGCAGATAATAATCATAATTGAATTTTGTTTTTATCATTTTAAAATCTCCCGACTCAAGTTAAAAAAATAATTAAAGTTCCGATACTTCTTTAATTTTAGCATAAATCTGATCCGGCGTAATAGGTTCGCCGTTAACGATATTCAATCCGTAAATTTCAGCTCCACAGGCATTTCTCTGAACTTCTAAAATTACCTGCCCCATATTCATTTCCGGAACCAAAATTTTTTTTATTCTTTTTGAAAGTTTTGAAATTTGTTCTTCCGGGAACGGCCAGATAGTTATTGGTCTGAACATCCCTGCTTTAATGCCCGCGGCCCGCGCCATCGTTATAGCCTGTCTTGCCGACCTTGAAGTAGAGCCGTAAGCGACTATAAGAATATCGGCATCCCCCGTTTGAAATTCTTCGAATTTTTCGATGTCTTTAATATTTTTATAAATTTTATCTATAAGCCAGTTTTCCGCATTTTGTATAACATCGGTTTTTTGGGAAGGGAATCCGGTTTCTCCGTGAATAAGACCGGTAACGTGATAACGGTATCCTTCGCCCATAGGGGCAAGCGGGGTTACCTTGCCCGAAGTAAAGTTATACGGGTTATATTTTTCCGGCGGTACGTCCGGAAGTTTAACATCTATTATCTCGACCTCGTTTTTATCGGGAATGACGACCTTTTCTCTCATATGTCCGATAATTTCGTCTGTTAAAATCATAACGGGCGTTCTGTATTTTACGGCAAGATTGAATGCCCTTATAGTTTCGTAAAGAGATTCGTTTACGCCGGAAGGGGTAATTGCAATAATAGCGTGGTCGCCGTGAGTCCCCCATCTTGCCTGCATAATGTCGCTTTGAGCCGGAAGCGTCGGCAGTCCGGTAGAGGGTCCGCCCCTCATAACGTTAATAATTACGCACGGTATTTCGCACATAGAAGCATAGCCGATATGTTCCAGTTTAAGAGATATTCCGGGTCCAGATGAAGCGGTAATAGCCTTTGCTCCACCGAGAGCGGCGCCGAGAACCGCACCCAATGCGGCAATTTCGTCTTCCATCTGGAGGAATACTTTTCCGATTTTAGGAAGTTTATTCGACAAAATTTCCGCTACTTCGGAAGAAGGCGTTATAGGGTATCCGGCAAAAAAATCGCATCCTGCTATAAGAGCCCCTTCGGCAATCGCTTCATTACCCTGCATTAATTTTATATTTTTACTCATAGTTTTATAATTCCTCCGTTATTAACTATTTTATTCTACGCTAATCGAAAAATCTGGACATAGATATTCACAAATATTGCATTTAGTGCATTTTGATATATCGACGACTTCGGCTACCTCTTTATTCATTATAAGCACGCCTTCAGGGCAAAATGCGACGCATATTTCGCATCCTTTGCAATAATTAATTATAATATCGATTTTAACGTCTTCCTTTTTACCTTTTCCGGTAGCTTCTTTTATCGTAAGATTGTTTTTTGTCTTAATTTCGGTTTCTATGACTTCGCAAACCTTGTAGTTAGCCGGTGCAATATCAACCGCTGAATTATTTGAATTTTTATTTTCTTTTTCAGGCACGTTAGCCTCCTGCTAAAATATTAAAATTAAAGTAAACGATATTTTTATAAGTTTAAAGCTTTTTTTGCAGTTTCCGCAATAACCGAAGGGTTATCGGCTATATGGATTCCGTTTTTTTCCATTGTTTTAAGTTTTTCCGACGCAGTTCCTTTCCCTCCAGATATTATGGCTCCTGCGTGCCCCATTCGTTTGCCCGCAGGCGCAGTTTTGCCGGCTATAAATCCTATTACCGGTTTTTTCATATTGTTCTTAATAAATTCGGATGCTTCTTCTTCAGCGGTTCCGCCGATTTCCCCTATCATGACTACGGCTTTTGTTTCGGGGTCGTCCTCGAACTTTTTTAAAAACGTTATAAAAGGAGAACCTATTATCGGGTCGCCGCCTATACCTATGCAGGTAGTTTCTCCTAAACCGGCTTTGGTCAGCTGATTAACCGCTTCATACGTTAGCGTGCCGCTTCTCGATAAGACCCCGACGCTCCCTTTTTTGTGAATAAACCCGGGCATTATGCCTATTTTACATTCATCAGCGGTAATAATTCCGGGACAGTTAGGACCTATCATAATAGAGTTTGAGCAATTAAGGGCCGCCTTGACGTTAAGCATATCCATAACCGGTATTCCTTCCGTGATACATACTATTAAAGGAATTTCGGCTTCTACGGCTTCGATGACGCTTGCCGCCGCAAAACTTGCGGGAACGAATATCATTGTGGCGTCTATCCTGCGTTCCTTTTTTGCCTCTTTTATCGTATTGTAAACAGGAACGGAATCGTTAAATAACGTTTTGCCTTTAAAAGGCGTTACGCCCGCCACGACTTTAGTGTCGTATTCGATGCACTTTTGGGTATGAAACGAACCTTCTTTTCCGGTTATTCCCTGAACAAGAACGTTGGTATTTTTATTTACGAGAATACTCATAAAATTAATCCTTTAATAAATTAAATTAGCCGTTAACGATTTTTGAAATCTTTTGCGCTCCGTCTGCAAGACTGTTTGCAGAAACGAAATTCATCCCGGAATTTTCGATTATTTTAGCGGCTATATCGGCGTTGGTGCCTTCAAGCCTTACGACCACGGGAAGTTTTAATCCGATATTTTTTGCCGCCGATACTACGCCTTCCGCTACCATATCGCATTTAACTATTCCGCCGAAAATATTTATGAATATTCCTTTTACGTTTTTGTCCGACAAAAGAATGTTGAATGCCGTTTCTACCCTTTTACTGTCGGCAGTTCCTCCGACGTCTAAAAAGTTTGCCGGAGTCGCGCCGAACTCTTTGATAGTATCCATAGTAGCCATTGCAAGACCGGCTCCGTTTACCATGCACCCGACGTTTCCGTCCAGCTTGATATAATTTAAACCTACGCTTTTGGCTTGCACTTCAAGCGGTTCCTCTTCGTTTTCGTCGATTAAATCTTTAAAGGCGGGATGCCTGAAATCCGCATTATCGTCTAAAATTATTTTTGCGTCAAGCGGTATAAATTCGCCGGAACCGGTCAGTATTAAAGGGTTAATTTCCAGCATCGACATATCTTCGCCCATAAAAGCGCCGTATAAAAGATTGATAAGTTTGGAGAATCCGCCGTGAAGATTTTTATCTATTCCTAAGAATAAAGATATTTCAAGTATATGGTAGGGTTTTAATCCGTATAAAGGATTAATCGAAACAGTCAAAATTTTTTCGGGATTGTTTTTGGAAACTTCCTCTATTTCCATTCCGCCCTCGGCACTGACAACAAAGGCTATTCCCGCATTTTTCCTGTCTATCGTAAGGGATAAATAAAATTCTTTTATTATTTCGGCACCTTCTTCAACCAAAACCTTTCTAACCGTCTTGCCTTCTTTTCCCGTCTGGGCAGTGACCAAATTCATTCCGAGCATTTTTTCGGCTATAGATTTAGCTTCATCCGCCGATTTGGCAATTTTAACTCCGCCTCCCTTACCTCTGCCGCCGGCATGAACCTGAGCCTTTACGACGGCTACCGTAGAAAGCAAGCTTTTATAAGCATCGTAAACTTCTTCCGGTTTATGGCATAAAATAGACCGCAGAGTTTTTACCCCGCGTTTGCTTAAAAGTTCTTTAGCCTGGTATTCGTGAATATCCATAACAGTTCCCGTTTTATTGTATTACTTATTATATTTGTTTTCGTATTTTTGCCTTCCTTCTTCGTAAAGGTCGCCGCCGTAAACGTCGTTAACGACGATAGCCGGAAAATCTTCTACGGTAAGCCGGCGGACAGCTTCGGAAAGAAGGTCGTCGTATGCGATTACCATGCTTGATTTAATGGCTTTCGATATTAACGCTCCCGCCCCGCCTATCGCTCCAAAATATACGGCTTTATATTTTTTAATAGCCTCTTTTACTTCAGCGGACCTTTTACCTTTTCCTATCATGCCTTTTAAGCCGTTTTTTATAAGAATAGGCGCATATTTATCCATTCTATAACTTGTTGTTGGACCTGCCGAGCCGATAACCTCCCCTGGTTTTTCCGGAGTAGGCCCGACGTAATAAATAATCTGTCCTTGAAGATTAAAAGGCAGAGGTTTATTATCTTCTATCAGTTTAACCAACCTGAAGTGCGCCTGGTCCCTTGCGGTATATATTGTTCCGCTGATTAAAACTTCATCGCCGGTTTTAAGTTTTAATATAATATCATCCGATAGCGGGGCAGTTATTTTTATTTTGTCCATGGTATTATATCGTAATTTCGGAATGCCTGTGCGAATGGCATTCGATATTAACCGCTACTGGAAAACTGGCAATATGGCACGGTTCTTTAATTATGTGAACCCCGAGAACGGTGCAGATTCCGCCGAAACCCATCGGACCGGTGCCTATATTATTTACTTTTTCAAAGATAATACTTTCCATTTCGGCTAATTCGGGGTCGCCGTTTTTTACTCCCAATTTTCTAAAAAGAGCTTTTTTCGCAATAATGGCAGACCTTTCAAAATTGCCTCCTATACCGACGCCTACGATATTCGGGGGGCATGGGTTGGGTCCTGCTTCACGCATTGTTTCGACGACAAAATCTATGACCCCGTCTTTTCCGTCGGAAGGGCGCATCATTTTTAATCTGCTCATATTTTCGCTGCCGCCGCCCTTTGCCGCATACATTATCTTAATTTTGTCTCCATCCGTAAATTCATAATGTATTATAGCGGGAGTATTGTTGCCGATATTTTTTCTTGAAAGCGGGTCGCAGGTCGATTTTCTTAAAAAGCCTTCCGCATAACCCGTTCTTGTTCCGTCGTTTATTGCATCGGTTAAATTTTTACCGCCGACCGCAACGTCTTTTCCGACCTCGACAAAAAACACTGCAAGTCCGGTATCTTGACATAGAGGCTTTAATTCGGTTTTCGCAACCTCGGCATTTAACAATATTTGACTTAGAACTGTTTTTCCCGAACCTGAAATCTCTTTTTCAAAAGCCTGTTTTAGACTTTTATAAGTGTCCTCAGGCAAGTTAACGCTTGAATTAATTATTAAATTTTTAACGGCGTTTGAAATTTCTTCGGATGCTATAACCCTCATCTGTAATGTATTCTATGTTAAGTTTTTATATGTTATAGATATTTTACATATTTATAAAATAAATTCAAGCAAAAAATAAACCGTGATTATAAATTTTTATGAATGCAAAAACCGTCAGCCATACTGCAAACAGCTAATTCCGGCTGAATCACAACATGGTTTATGTTAAATTTTTCAGCGAGGATTTCCTGAATATTATTTATAATACAACATATATCGGATGATTTAACCGCTGTTTCTTCTACAAGAATATGTGCGCTTAACAGTTTAAAAGATTTTGACATGCTCCATATGTGAAGGTCGTGGACGTTTTTTACGCCGGGCGTTTTAAGTATTTCGTCCTTTACCGAAGTAAAATCGATTTCTTTCGGGACGCCTTCCAGCAGTATGTTTATCGTTTCGTTTATTACGGAAAATGCCCCTATCGCGATAAGAGGCGATATTATTAAGCCGATGACCGGGTCTATATAATAAATTCCCGTGAAATATATAATTATTCCGCCCGCTATAATAGAAACAGAAACTAAAGAGTCGCCAAGTATATGGAAAAAGGAGCTTTTAAGATTTAAATTATGTTCGATGCCTTTGTGAATTTTTATGCCTATGACGGCGTTTATTAAAAGGCTTATAAACGGGAAAATAACCATAATGCCGGAATTAATTTTTTCGGGATGCACAAGCCTTAGATAACTTTCATAAATCAATATGAAAGACAATATAAGAAGCAAAAGCGAATTTAAGAGCGCGGCGAGTATTCCAATCCTGTGGTAGCCGTAAGTATTTTTTTCCGAAGGACTTTTTCTAACCTGAGTTTGCGCGAACCACGCCAAAAGAAGCGAGGACGCATCGACTAAAACATGTCCTGATTCCGAATACAGAGCCATGCTTTTTGATATTAAAGCTCCGCTAAATTCAATAATCAGTATAACGAGAGTAAGCAAAAAAGCGAATTTTAAGCTCTTTTCGGTTTTAAAAGATTCGCCGTTTAAATTTAACGGGCGGTCATGGGAATGAGTATGATGTTCCATATTAAGAAAATTATAGCATATTGCGTTATTATTTTGAAATCAAATTAATTGCCCCAAATCCCGATTTAGAAAATATTTATAAGTTCTAATACTAAATAACGCTGGATTCCCGCTTTCGCGGGAATGACACCCGTTGGGTGAAATCTTAAATTCCGGAATTGTCATTCCTGCGTAGGCAGGAATCCAGAAAATAAATTTCTAAATCGGGATTTGGGTCGGGATTGGGGATTGCCTAAAATGTTGAAATTCTGTAGAATGTTAGGACAATGGAAAAAAAAGAAAAAGAAACGGTCGCGCTTTTAAGTTTGTCCCATTTTTTTTGCCATGTAGCAATACTAACGTATCCCGCAATTTTAATACTTATTAAAGATAGATTTCATGTTGATTACGAAACGCTGGGAACGGTTGCGGGTATTTATCTTTTTTTATTCGGCGCAGGCTCTCTCCCCGTCGGTTTTATTGCCGATAAAATCAAAAAGAAACATATTTTAAGGATTTATCTAGCCGGTATGTCGCTTTTTTCTTTCGCCGCGTCGGCATCGGCAAATTTTTACGCTTTTTCCTTATCCATAATTTTTATGGGGCTTATCGGAAGTATTTATCATCCGGTAGGTTTAAGCATGATGTCGTTTATCGGAAGCGATAAATTAAGGGCGTTTGCGATTCACGGCATAGCTGGAACCCTCGGCGTTGCTTTGAGCGCGGGTTTTGCCGGAATATTAGGCTATTTTTTAGGATATAATTTTCCTTATTTAATCCTCGGCATTATATTCCTGTCGCTGTTTGTTTTGTCCTATATATTTAAATTGCAAATCGATACCGGAGATACCGCGGCATCCGCCGTAAAGGACCAAGCAAAAGAAAAGCCTGCTTCGGCAAGCGCCTTTAGCGGTTTTATAAAAGAATTTTTTCACTTAAATCTCGTCTTAATTTTTATTGCCGAGTTTATGAACGGATTTGTTTTTCAGGGGGTATTTTCATTTTTGCCGGCCTACGTCGGTACGGAACTGAAAAATTATATATTTTTTCATAATCAAGCCGCCGCGGCAGGCGGGTTTTTTGTTACTATAGCTCTTATGGTCGGAGTATTTTTTCAGTATAACAGCACAAGGATTACAAAAAATTATAAGTCGAACAGGGCTTTCGCTTTTTTGGTGCTTGCGAGCGGAATATTTCTTTTGATATCCGGTTTTACGCATAATATTTTACTTTTTATTTCCGTTCTTGCATTTTCGGCTTTCAATTTTTCCATAAACCCGATTTCAAATCTGATGATAAGCCAGAACGCCCATGAAAAATACAGGGCTACCGCTTACGGCGTTTTTTTCTTTTCGGGTTTCGGCATAGGTTCCGTTGCCGCCCCAATAGGAGGTATAATTGCCCAGAAATTTGCGCTTCATTGGATATTTGTAATGTTCGGTCTGGTATTACTGGCGTCTTTTGCAATATCTTCCGCAATTAAAGAAGGTAAATATAGATAAAGGTGTAATTTCATATTTGCGTTCTATTGTTATATAATATATTTAAGTTAAGCAATAATAAGGAGGCAGTATGGCGTCAAAGAAAACAGCGGTAGGCTTTATAGGTGCAGGCAATATGGCTTACGGACTTATTAAGGGCATGACAGGCGTAAACCGTGCCGATATAAAAATTTTTATTTACGATGCCGACCCTTCGAGAGCCGATTTCGTAAGAGATACTTTAGGAGTAAATTCGCTTAACAGCATAGGAGAGGTCATCGAAAACTGCGGTATAGTCTTTATCGCGGTTAAACCTTATTCTGTGGAAAGCGTGCTTGAAGTTGCCGCCGGAGTGTTAAATAATATTAAAAATCATAAGAACATTCCGCTGTTTATTTCTATTGCGGGGGGCGTTAAGGTCGGTTTTATGGAAGAAGTTTTAAACAAAATACTTAAAAACAAGCTTCCGTTAAAAATATTTAGAGTTATGCCTAATATAAATTCTTTAGCGGGAAAAGGGATGAGTGCAATGTGCTATAATAGCAATGTTTCTCAAAAAGATATAGAAACCGCTTCGGAAATATTAGAAATGTCCTCCATAGTTTTAAATATGGACGAAAAATATTTTGATGCCGTAACCGCTTTAAGCGGGAGCGGTCCAGCCTATATTTTCTTAATTGCGGAAGGGCTTATAGAAGCCGGCGTAAAGCTGGGTCTTCCTCGGGAAACCGCAAGAGCATTAACCGTTCAGACGATTCTGGGCTCTGCCGAACTGTTAAACAGCCCTGAATTTTCTAAAACATCGACAAAAGACCTTAAAGACATGGTGACTTCACCGGGTGGAACGACGGCGTACGGACTTGCAAAATTAGAAGAAGGGAGAATTAAGCATATTCTTGATTCAGCGGTAAACGCCGCATATTTAAGGGCAAAAGGACTAGTTTAAGCAGTACCTGCTTAATAACTTTTTTTGTCATTGCGAGCGCAGCGGACGGACGAAGTCCAGCGCAGCTAACCAATCTGGCAAAAGGACTATTTTAAGCCGTACTTGCTTAATAACGGAAAAAGTTTTTGAACCGGCAATCCCAATACGTTTTCGAACGAGCCTTCGTATGATTCGACGATGCCTTTTTCATCCTGAATTCCGTAGCTTCCGGCTTTATCGAACGGAGGATACCCCGACAGATAGTCGGTTATTTCCTTATCGTTCAGCAGCTTTATTTTAACGGCGGTTTTATCGTAATCCGCTCTATAAATATTTTTAGATTTATTAATTAAGCTTATCCCCGTGTAAACTATATGTATTTTGCCGGAAAGTTCTTTTAGCATATTAAAAGCATCGCTTAAGTCTTTTGGTTTTCCGTAAACCGTTCCGTTCATATATATAAGGGTATCCGAGCCTATTATCCAGTTTTCGGGATAGTCGTCCTGCAGGCTTTCTGCCTTCGTTAAAGCTAAATTTTGGACAAAATCGCCGATTGAAACCGGCGTATTTCCTTTAGATTCCTCAAACCGCGGTTCGCTTTCAAGTTTATGGTTTGCGGCAATAAAATTTATGCCCGATTTTTTTAATAAGTATATCCTTCTTTCCGAAGACGATGCCAGTATAAGCGGTATCATTTATTTAATTTCGCCGGCCTGTTTCCGAATATTGCGGTTCCAAGCCGTATTATAGTCGCCCCTTCTTCTATAGCGGTTTCAAAATCGTCCGAAGTGCCCATGGAAAGGACTGAAAGCTCTTCTTTATAAATGCTTTTAATATTTATATCCAGAAGAAGTTCTTTTAAGAGTTTAAAATATTTTCTATTTTCCGTCCCCTGCGGGGGCATCGCCATAAAACCCTTAAGTTTTAAGGCTTCAAGCCTGTTTAGTTCGATAATCAAATTATGCAAATAATCTATAGAAATGCCGTTTTTGGTTTTTTCGCCGGCAAGATTGACTTCTATTAAGATATTAGTAATCGTATTTTTGGCAATGGAATATTTTTCAATAATTTTAGCGAGTTCTATGTCGCCTACGGAGTGGATTAAACCTACGTTTCCGATTATATATTTAACCTTATTTTTTTGCAACCGTCCGATTATATGCCAGCTAATGTCCTTATTTTTACTAAGCCGTCCAAATTTAGACAAAAATTCCTGAACGTAGTTTTCTCCGAAAATTTTTATGCCGCCGTTATATGCTTCGATTATTTCTTCGAGGGTTCTTGTTTTAGAAGCCGCCAGTATAGTAATATCGGAGAAATTACGGCCGCTTTCTTCGGCAGCTGTTTTGACCCTTTTATTTATATTTTTTATATTGTCTGATATTATGATATTTATTCCCTGCCCCGCTTTAAAAGTTCCATAGCTTTTTTTAGACTTATCTGCATTCGGTTGAAAGATTTTGCAAGAGAACCTATTTCGTCGTTTCTAGGATGAGTAATTTCTTCTTCAAAATGACCCTTAGATATTTCGTCCGCAAGTTTCGACATTTTTGCTATGGGTTTGATTATTGCACTTTTTATAATGAAATATAAGAATAAGATTATAAGGACTATAAAAATTAAGGCGATGACCGCTGTCTCTTTAGTGAAAATTTTTTGAGAATTCCTTAACGGTTTCAGGGAGTAGATTAATTTAACGCCGCCGAGAATATCGCCGGACGAAGCTTTTGTATGGCACATAAGACAGTTTATGCCTCTAGAATTTGTTTTTGCCACAAAAGGCACGCCCACTATAAGTTCGTAAGGTACCCCGTTTTTAGAAACAATCTCGGTTTTGGTTTTTTTTGACTTTAATATTTTATCGTCAAATGGAGAATTAGGCATTTCTTCTCTAAGCCCTTTGCCGAATTCCATGTTCACGATGTTTCCCCTGATAACCTTAAATCCCTTTATCCCTTTAATTTTTTTATAAATAGAAAAAAGCTGTCTTCTATCTCTTTTTTTCATTATAGTTCCGTTCAACATCATTGCATTGATGCTCGAAAGCGTGGTTTTTGCCGTAACTATAGCGTCGTGTTTCGTTAAAGATATAGTTAGCTGCTTTTGAAGATTGTAAGTGTTGTAGGCGATTAAGGCAATAGGAATGATGACTAATAATAAGAGCGGAATGATAATTTTTGTTTCAATAGATACGTCCTTAATAGACTGAAAAAGGCCTTTCGGCATAATAACACCCCTTTAATTCATATTAATTAATTTAACATTTAATAATAATATTTTAAATTAAATCAATCGTTATTTTGCCTTTTCCGGCTGTAACGTCCATGCGGCGTAATCGCATTTAGGGTAGCTGGAGCATCCGAAAAACCTTCTACCCTTTTTCGTTCTTTTTTCCACAAGGTAGCCGCCGCATCCCGTCGGGCACGGAATTTTGGATTTATTTAATTTGACCGGTATGGGTTTTATGTTTTTGCACTCCGGATATCCGCTGCATGAAAGAAACTTGCCGTATCTGCCGGCTTTTATTATCATGGGTTTTCCGCATTTTTCGCAAATCTCGCCGGTTTCTTCCGTGTCTGCGGTATTACCTTCGTTATTCGCATTGTCTTTTGGAAGTTCTTTCGTATTTTTGCACTCCGGATATCCGCTGCATGCAAGAAATTTCCCAAATCTGCCCATTTTTATCACCATGGGTTTTCCGCATTTTTCGCAAATTATATCGGTCGGTTCAGACGAGCCTTTTATGTTTTTAATATTAACCTTAGCGTCTTTAAAGCTTTTCATAAATTTATCGTAAAAATCGGTCAACAGGTCGTTTTTGTTAATCAATCCGTTTTCGATATTATCTAATCCGACTTCCATATTTGCCGTAAACTTTAAATTTATTATATCTGAAAATCCTGCCTTTAATATATCCGAAACGGTCATTCCCAATTCGGTAGGTTTAAATTTTTGGGTGGCGCCGCCTTTTTTTGATACATCCGCCGATTCAGTAGTCATAGCAACGTAATCTTTTGTTTTTATGTTTGCTATTATGCTCTGATATGTCGAAGGCCTGCCTATGCCGTTTTCGTCCAAGGCTTTGACCAAGCTTGCTTCGGTGTATCTGGGAGGGGGGGAAGTAAAATGCTGAAGGGTATCGACTTTTTTTACCGAGGCAGGGTCGCCTTTTGAAAGAAGTTCGAATATTTTTATTATTGATGAAGAAGATGTTTCCGGCGGCGTTTCATTTTCGTCACCAGAATCCTCTTTATTCTTAAGGTTTTCGTTTATAACTTTTTGGAATCCGTCGAATTTCAAAATACTTTCCGTTGTTTTAAAACCGTATTCGGTTTTTTTGGTATTTTTCGGCTCTTCGTATAGCCCTTTTACGGTTAGGCTATACTGGTCGTAAATGCTTTCGCTCATCAAAGAAGCGGTAAAATAAGTCCATATAAGGTTATAAAGCTTATATTCGTCTGGGGTCAGATAGCTTTTAATTTTTCTGGGCGTCAGCAATATATCGGTGGGTCTTATCGCTTCATGGGCGTCCTGCACCTTTTTCGCTTCGGCTGCAACCTTCCCTTTTCTTTTAATGCCCGATTTATCATAAAGATAATCGGAACCGTAAGTATTATTTATAAATTCTTTTGCATGTCCTTCGGATTCGGCGGAAATTCTTGTAGAATCGGTTCTCATATATGTAATAAGGCCTAAAGGCCCCATAGGTTTATTGCTGACGCCTTCCACGGAACCGAGTTCTATTCCTTCATATAGTTTTTGGGCGACGGACATTGTTTTTTTAACGGGAAACCGCAATATTTTTGCGGCCTCCTGCTGGAGAGTACTTGTTATGAAAGGAAGAGGCGCTTTTCTCGCCGCCTGTTTTTTAATTATATCGCCTATTGCATAACCGCCCGCTATCTTAAGAAGGATTTCTTTTAATTCGCCCGCTTCTTTTTCTGTTTTTATTGCCGGTTCTTTGCCGTTTATTTTAACAAGTTCTCCTTCAATGTTTGCCGAATAATTATTATCTTTGTTTTTTATATCGAAAAGAGCTTTAAACGTCCAAAATTCTTCTTTTACGAAAGCATTTATTTCCTTCTCTCTTTCTACTATAAGGTATAATGCTATAGATTGAACTCTTCCGGCAGAAAGGCCCCTTCTGATTTTTTCCCATAAAAAGGGACTGAGATTATAGCCGACGAGCCTGTCTAAAATTCTACGAGCTTTTTGGGATTCATACATTGATTTATTTAAAACGGTAGGATTTTCAATTGCATTTATAACTTTATCTTTGGTTATTTCGTGAAAAAGCACCCTCTTTATTTCAGGTTTTTTGCCCTTAATTTCATCGATAATTTCTTTTATGTTCCATGCTATCGCCTCTCCTTCTCTATCGGGGTCGGGAGCCAGATAGACCGTGTCCGCGTTTTTTGCAAGTTTTTTAATTTCTTCGACGGCCTTTTCTTTTCCTTTTATGATTTCATATTTAGGTTCGAACCCGTTTTCTATATCCACGCCGATAGAACTTTTAGGCAAATTTTTAATATGTCCTACGGTAGCTTTAACGATATAATCAGACCCTAAGTATTTATTTATAGTGTTGGCTTTAGACGGAGATTCGACAAGAACAAGATTTTTCATATTTTTTTTATAATCCCTCCAGGGCGCCTTTCTATTTCAGAATTCATTTCAAGTATCGAAATTGCCTTTATGATTTCTTTTTCGTCCACGTTTAATTTAATATTGCTTAGTTTTAATAAATTGTCAATAGTAATATTTTCTTTTTCCAAAGAATTTATTATAAATTTTTGGATAGAATTATATTCTTTTTTAATTACCGTAATGCTTATATCAGGTTTCTTATCGGGCGCCATAGTATATTTCGAATATTTCCGCTCAAAAATATTTACCGGTTTGCCGGCGTTTTCAAATTTTTTTATGATTGACGACAAAGAGCTTTTTTCGGACAAATATAGAACAACCATTTTTTGAGATAAATGAAAAGCAAGGCTGTTTCTTAAGGCAAAACCGTATTTTGAATTTTTAGAAAAAGGGTCTATTGCAGAAATATGCAAAAAATTGGGCTTTGTTTTATTTAAGGCGGTTAAATCCGGCAGAGGGTTTGACGGCAGAATTATTAATGAAGTATTTCCCGAAAATTTTTTAATAAATTCCATTTCGGCTTCGCTG
Source organism: bacterium (assembly GCA_021811805.1). Taxonomy (GTDB): domain Bacteria; phylum SZUA-79; class SZUA-79; order Acidulodesulfobacterales; family Acidulodesulfobacteraceae; genus Acidulodesulfobacterium_A. The sequence continues at coordinate 53,195 of JAKAQA010000001.1, forward strand.
TTTGTTCCGACGCAGATAAAATCAAATTTTGGCTTGTCGGCGGCATTGGAAAGATATAAATCTAAATTGTTAAAAATATCGGCGCCCGGTTTATAAATTTTTGCGCCCTTGAATCTTGACGACGTTAAAAAAATACCGTTAGCCGACCTTATTTTCGATTCCAAAGAGCCGCCCGCATCAAATACATCGGCATTGTCGTATATATGTAAAAATTGCGGCAAAGCGGGAGAAAGGGATTTCTTTCCGTAATAATTTATTAACCGGCTTGTTTTTACGGGTTTTATTTTAAATTTATACAATAAATTAATTTCATCTTCCACCTCGGCTTTAAATATTGCGTAAAAATCGTTATTTTCAAAACTACCTCCGGCAACCCCCTTTTGTTTAGAGGCGGTTTTTAAAATAATCCTGTAATTAAAGTATAATCTATAATCTTCTATATCCATACGAATAATAATAAGATAAAATAAAAAAAAATAAAATAATTATTTTGCTTCCGAATATTCCGATTGACTGTTATAATGATTAGCTGTATAAAAAAAATAAAATATTGTTAACGCGAGTTAAATTTAAAAAATTATGGCCGGAACGACCGGAACGAAAATTTATTTTGCCTGTATAGCATTTTTTCTTGCCGTTTTTTTATCCCCTTCGCTATCTATAGGAAGAACTTTCGGAAATGAAAACGGCCAAAATAAAGGCAATGTGTTAAGAATAGCGTTGGCGCTTCCAACCCAAGGAAGATTTGCATTCTTCACCAAGCAGTTTATAAACGGACTTCTCCTTAGTCTTAATAAGCGGGGCGGTTTAAATATAAAATATTCAATAGTCAACCTGCCTGTAAGCGCCGACGGCAGAAGCATCGGTAATATGTTTGATTCTTTATCTAAAAAAAGGGTAAGCGCCGTGATAGGGCCTCTCTTCGGAGGTCAGTTAAAATACTTCGCGTCCGATTCGGTTAAATTTAAAATTCCGGTGATAACCCCGTCGCCGATTGTCGCCAAAGAAGATTTATCCCCCTTTGTTTTTAGTTACGGTATGACTTTAAAGCAGGAGATAAGAACGGAAATGAAATATGCCGCATATGCAGGCATAAGGTCTATTTCCGCGATATATCCGGATAGCGGTTACGGTTTAAAAATTATGTCTTATATAAACTTATTTTCAAAAAAGTACGGCGTAAACGTCTTGAATACAACAGGATATAGCGGGAAAACCGTCGATTTTTTTTATAATTTTAATTCGATAGTCAAGTTTAACAATGTAGGCAATACTCATGTATCGAAGGCGGAACAGGCTCAGCTCGGTATTACTCCTTACAACCTTATGCACGGCATAACAAAGTCTAAGCCGGATATACCGTTTAACGGTCTTTTCGTAATCGGCAGTCCTTCCAAACTCGAACTGATTTTAACCCAGCTTGCTTATTACAATATCACAGGGTTTCCTATATTCGGGCTAAGTTCTTTAGATTCAAGGTCTTTTATGGAAAAGTACGGTTTTTATATGCAAAACGCAATTTTTCCGGACGGATTTTTCAAGCATGACGATAATAAAATAGTAAAAAAATTCAGTTCGGATTACAAAGATACATATGGAGAAATGCCAAATATACTCAGCGCCGAAGGATACGATATCGGAGGAATAATAATTAAGGCGGCGGAGAAGGCGAGCATTTCCGATTATGCCGCAGTTTCCGAAAGTCCGTATAATTATCCGAATTCAAGCGGCGTGCGGTCAAAAAACGTTTCGGCTTTTTCGGGAAAAGGCAACGGAGTAAAATTTTACCGCGCCCTTCTAAAAGTTAAAACGTTTAAGGGGGTCTGCGGAATCAGCAAATTAACCGGCGGCAGATTTAAAAAGCCGCTTTATCTGTTTAAATATAAAAATAATAAGATTTATATCCTCGAAAGTCCTTTTTAATTCTAAAATCCGTTTGCCTATTTTAATATAAATTCTTTAAGTACGGAGGCATTATTGTTTATTTCGTCTTTTAGTCCGTATAATAATGTTATATTTTTGCCGTCGGTTTTTAATAATCCGGATATTTCCGCAATAGAATTTTTATGACCCGTATTGCTGGACGTGTCATAGTTACGGCTGTATTCGGAAAGTTCCCGCAAGTATCTTTTTTTAAATTCCTTAAAATCTATTGCCGCCTTATGAAATGTTTTCCTTAATTCGTTAGAAGGGGCTATGTCTTTAAACCAGAAGTCTAATTTTGCCTTTTCTTTGCTTATGCCTCTCGGCCATAGCCTGTCCACCAATATTCTTATGCCGTCTTTAGCCGCAGGCTCGTCGTAAATTCTTTTTATATCGAGCATAATATTTTACTCCCCGTGTTTAATTAAATTATATCTCATACCCTAATCCCGATTTAGGAATTTATTTTCTGGCATTTCCATCCGTATCAAAGACATGCTTCGATAAACACGGATGGAAATATCGCTTTCGCGGGAATGACAATATGGGGATTTAAGATTTCACCCAACGGGTGTCATTCCCGCGGAAGCGGGAATCCAGCGTTATTTAGCATTAGAACTTATAAATATTTTCTAAATCGGGATTTGGGCTCATATATAACTATAGAAAAAATTTTAAGATATAATTAAAATAGAATAATTAAAATTTTGTTAATTTACATTTGAAGACAAAATGACCGAAAATGAATTTATAAATATTCTTAAAACCGGCGATTTCAAAGAGCGTTTCGATGCCGTAAGCAGGGCTGAAACCTTTTATCTCATACATGCCTTAACCGATAAAGACGAAAACGTAAGATATAAAGTCGCTTCGAGAATACCGTCGGAAAATTTGACAGCCCTAATAAACGATCCGTACAAAGAAGTTCGTTTAATCGTTGCAAAAAGAATAGACGCAAAAGAACTGCCTAAAATGCTAAATGATAAATCTTTCTGGGTAAGGCATGCCGCGGCGGAAAGAATAGACGAATCTTTCCTGCCTTCATTAATAGGCGACAAAGAACCTATAGTCAGAATTAAAGTCGCTGAGAGAATAAATCCAAAATATTTAAAAGATATGGCAAAAGACGGCGAAGCATTAGTGAGGAAAGCCGTAGCGAAAAGAATCCCCGAAGAATACCTTTCTTTGATGCAAAACGACGAAAGCGAAAGCGTGAGAAATATAGTATCTGAAAGACTAACTTATATAACGACAAAATGAAGACCGTTCTTATTACCGGTTCTACCGACGGCATGGGCAAACAGACCGCCATTATTCTGGATAGAGGCTACGCTTCAGATAAATCATCTTTCCATGTTTTTCTTACTTTAAATCTGCTTTCCGTTATCAAACCGGTAAATGCGGAACCCGCCCGCATAATTAACGTAAGCTCTATGGCGCATGCTTCAAAAATGGATTTCGACAATCTTATTAAACCTGCAAAATACGACGGACACAGAGCCTACAGTCTTTCCAGGCTGTGCAGCATTTATTTTACGATTGAGTTAAGCGAAGGGCTTAAATATAAAAATATCACCGTAAACTGCCTGCATCCCGGAGTTATAAACACAAAACTTTTAAGGGCAGGATGGGGCGGAATAGGCGGATTTTTCGGCAGCGGTTTATCTAAAGGAGCTAAAACCTCTGTTTATCTGGCCGTTTCCAAAGAAGTAGAAAGTATTACCGGAAAATATTTCAGTGATTCAAAAATAGCAAAACCGCGCGACATAGCCTATGATAAAGATGCAAGGGCAAAACTATGGAGGCTGAGCGAAGAATTAATAAATAGAAATATTTATGAAATTGTATGATATTAATTATTTTTAGGAGATCCTATGAAAATAGCAAATGGCATTGAAATCTATGAAAATTTAAAAGAGATAATAAACCCCGAACATTCCTGTCTCGTCGTGTGGGACGTTCAAAACGTATTAGTTTCCAGAATATATAATAAAACGGAATTTATCGCTAATATAAAATATTTAGTAAACGCTTTAAGGGGCAAAATTCCCGTGGTATATACTCTTATAACTCCGGCGGCAAAAGAGTTTAGGTCTTCGTGGTCGTATTACGCTATGATGAAGCGCTTCGGAGTTAACGATCCTGCGAAACTTCCCGATTTTATGGCGAAGGGTTCAAGCGACAGAAATATTCTTGAAGATATAGCGCCGCAGGAGGGCGATATATTGCTTGAAAAACCGGCGGCAAGCATATTTATCGGGACATATTTTGAACAGATGATGAAAAATAGAAATATAAATACTCTTATTTTTACGGGTATAGCAACCGAGATAGGAGTGGAATCGTCCGCAAGGGATGCCGCTAACAGGGGATTTTATCCCGTAATCGCCGAAGACTGCGTATCTTCTATGGATAAAGACGCCCACGGCAGGTCGCTGGAAAATATGAGAAAAATGTTTATATGCGAAAATTCCAAGACCATTATAGAAAATATTCTTATGCCGTCTTTATAAATTTAAAGTACCGGTAAAATTATATGATTCCGCCGAATCAAAACAAAGTAGAAGATTTAATTCAACTTGACTTAGGATATGTTCCGGATGTCGGCATCGCGGATTACAGACTTACTATAAAAGGCCTGGTTGATAATCCGGCGGTTTTGACCTACGAAGATATCGTAAAAATAGGAAACGATAAAGTCATAGACGACTTTCACTGCGTCACCGGCTGGACGAAAGAATCAGTCGAATGGGAGGGTGTTTTGTCAAAAAAGCTCGCCGCTATAGTTAAACCCCATAAAAATGCAAAATATGTCCTGATAGGTTCCTACGACGGCTATACGACAAACATAGATACGGACTTCCTGCTTAAAGACAACTCGATAATTGCTGTAAAATACGGCGGGAAAGTTTTAACCCCGGAACACGGCTTTCCGGCGCGCCTCGTTATTCCCGATAAATACGCATATAAAAGCGCGAAATGGGTAAAAACGATTACCTTTTTAGACAAAGAAGAGCTTGGATACTGGGAGCAAAGAGGATATTCAAACGGCGCAGACCCGTTTAAAGAAGAAAGATACGCTTAAACAACCTTTTCTTTGCCGGTTTTACAATAGGCTTGTAAGATTCCAAATCGGCTATGTCTTCCGGTTTTTCCTTTGAAACGATAATCCATGGGGGAGGCGTCGTTAAAGAACAGCCGCCGCCGGACATTCTCGGATGATAAATTTTTATTATCGAGGGCTCGTCTTTAGTGTGGACGTAAAACCATCCGCAAATCTTGTCAAGATTTTTTATTTCATTCATTCTTTCCTTTAAAAATCCGGCAGCCCGGTCTGCGTCCATTTCGCCTTTTTCGTCGTCAACCTGGGTATATACGTAATGCCATTGCGCCCCTGAATTTTTAACGTCCTCTATAAGTTTTTCGACGTCTTCCCACCGCAAAAGACCGGAAAAAGAAACCATATCGGCTTTATAAGGCATATTCCTTCTCCATTTTATTTATATAAAATTATAACATAATGTAGCATATATTGGAGTATATAAAAAAAATTTTATATTTTATTGCCGCCAACTTTTAAACTTAAAATTAATATTGTATAATATAAAAATGTGCAAAAATTTAATTTATACTATCAATTAATTTCTAAAACTTATGCCGACAAATAATAGAACAGCTAATAAAAATAACGCAAATAAACCAAAAAAAGGGAAGAATAAATTAGTCAAAATAATTTTTGCCGGACTTTTTATCTTAATTTTTGCCCCTATAGTAATTTTTGCCGTATTATATTATCTGCTCGCTTCTTCCGTTCCCAATATTGTTTCCCTTAAAGACTATCATCCTAAAGAAGTCAATTATGTTTACTCGTCAAGCGGAAAACTCGTAGGCTACTTAGGTTCGGTAAACAGGGAGGTTGTTCCGTTTTCGGATATTCCCCTGCAGGTAAGGGAGGCTTTTTTAGCGGCGGAAGATAAAAATTTTTATAATCAGGGTCCGCTTGATTATAAAGCTATCGCAAGAGCTTTTATAGTTAACCTTATGTCTGGACACATCGTAGAAGGCGGTTCGACGATAACCCAGCAGGTTGCAAAAACCCTCCTCGTTCCTTATGAAAGGTCGTATATCTGGAAACTGCGGGAGGCTATTTTGGCTTACAGGGTTGCCGATAATTTATCCAAAAACGATATTTTAGATATTTATCTTAATCAAATTTATCTTGGCAACAATGCCTATGGAATACAGGCGGCTTCCCTTACGTATTTCGGAGTTCCCGTATGGAAACTAAACCTCGCGCAGGCGGCTATGCTCGGGGGGCTTCCGCAGGCGCCGTCGTTTTTAGACCCATATATTCATTTTAAAGATGCAAAAAGAAGGCAGAAATATGTTCTGGAACAGATGGCAAACGACGGTTTTATAACAAAAGCGCAGGCTAAAACGGCATACGATACAAAGCTTGTTTTTCATAATTTCTTTAAATATTACGGCGTCGCCCCGTATTACCTTGCTTATATTAAACAGGATATTATAAATAAATACGGCAAAGCCGTTTATAAAGAAGGTGGACTCAAGATATACGCCGCTTTAAGCGCAAGGGCTCAGCGGTATGCCGATGAAGCGGTAAAAACCGGCTTAACCAATCTTTCCCATGAATACGGCTATACAGGACCTTTAAAAAAGCTTAGTTACGGGGAGATGCTGAATAAAATTAACGGCGAAAAAGGCCCTATAAATTATTTATACGAAGGCGGCATCTATAAAGGCTTTGTTACCGGAATTTCTAAAGACGGTCAGACCGCTTTTATTTCGGTCGGGAAGTTCAGAGGCGTTCTGCCTGTGTCCAATATGAAGTGGGCTTCGCATTTCCAGCGTTATGTTTATTTTACATACAGGACTATTGGCAACGCCAATCAGGTTTTAAAACCCGGGTATGAAATACTCGTTAAATTCGACGGTTACGTTAATAAAAGGACGCCGGTTTTTTCTTTAGAGGAAAAAAATGTTATAGAAGGGGCTTTGATTTCTATCGACCCGCAAAACGGCTTTGTAAAAGCTATGGTCGGCGGGCACAGCTTCAGCCAGACCCAGTTTAACAGGGCTCTTTACGCAAAAAGGCAGACCGGTTCGGCTTTTAAACCCATAGTTTATGCGGAGGCCCTGACCATAGGTTATACCCCTTCTTCAATTATAAACAATACTCCCGTAATATATCCTACCGGAGTGCCCGGAAAATATTACAAGCCCCACAATTTTTCCCGCAGATTTACCGGACCTACGACCCTGCTTATAGGACTTGCTCATTCCATAGACGTCGTAGCCGTCAAACTTCTGCAAAAAGTCGGCGTAGATAAAGTAGCGCATTTAGCCGATGAAATGGGGATTCATCACGTAGTAAAAAATTTAACTATGGCTTTGGGGTCTTCAAGCGTCAGGCTTATCGATTTGACTGCGGCTTACAGTTCTTTTGCCAACGGCGGAATTGAATGTAAGCCCGTTTTTATTATTAAAATTTTAACGCCGGGAGGCAAAAGCCTCTATAACTATAAATCCGAATGCAGGCAGGTTTTATCTCCTCAAGTTGCTTACGTGCTTACAAATATGCTGGAAAGAGTTATTACGAACGGTACCGGAGTTACCATTTCTAATATAAGGAAGATCACCCCTTACGTAGCCGGAAAAACCGGTTCGTCAAGCCAGTACAGGGACGGAATATTTATGGGGTACACTTCTTCTTTGGTAACAGGGGTCTGGACCGGACGGGACGATTTTCATTCAATGGGCAGGTTTATGGTCGGCGCTATAACCGCCGCGCCGATATGGGATTCTTATATGGCAAATGCGCTGAATATTTACCCGCCGGAGGCGTTTGCTATACCGAAGGGGGTTGTTTTTGCCGAAATTAACCCTCATACCGGTCTGATTGCCGATTCAAGCTATAAAGACCCGGTTCTTATGCCTTATGTCGCCGGAACGGAGCCTACGACCGTAAAAAAGCAAAAAAAGATTAAAAATCCGCAGTCGTTTTTCGGATTATTTTAGGATGATGTGAAAATGGGCAACTTAAAACCTTTAACGGACAATTTCGGCAGGCAGATAACATATTTAAGAATAAGCGTAACGGACAGGTGTAATTTAAGATGCGTTTACTGTATGCCGGAAAGCGGTATCTCCCTGTTGAATCACAACGAGGTAATTTCTTATGAAGATATTTTAAGATTGACCGGTATTCTTTCAAAACACGGAGTGAATAAAATAAGGATTACCGGCGGAGAGCCTTTAGTAAGAAAAGGTTTGACCGGCCTTATAGAAAATATGAGCCGCATAAAAGGCATAGAAGATATTTCTATGACCACAAACGGGATTCTTTTGGAAAAATATGCTTCCGAACTTTATAATGCCGGACTTAAAAGAATTAATATAAGTCTTGATTCTTTAAAGGAAGAAAGATTTTGCAAGATTACAAGGATGGGCAGTTTAAAAGATGTTTTGACCGGTATAAAACTTGTAAAAAAAACGGGTTTTAAACCGGTAAAAATAAATACCGTTTTAATTAGGGGAATAAACGATGACGAGATAATAGATTTTGTGAATTTTGCGAAAGAATTCGAGCTTAATTTAAGATTTATCGAATATATGCCTATAGGCGGAAACATTGCCGAATCGGTATTGTCTAAAGAAATAGAAGAAAAAATCAGGTCTGAATTCGACGATTTCGGTTTGATGATAGGCAATCAAGCTGAAAATAATGCTTATAATGCCGATGTCTATAGCGGAGTCAGCCGTTCTTTCGGGTTCAAAGACGGCAAAGCGGTAATCGGTTTTATAAGTCCTTTGTCGGAGCATTTTTGCGGAAACTGCAACAGGCTGAGGCTGACGGCGTCCGGCAATTTAAGACCATGCCTTTTTTACGATAACGAGTATAATATTAAAGATATTCTAAAAGAAAACGACGACGAAGCCGTTTTTGAAAAGGTTTCCGGTATTATTAAATTAAAACGTTTTAAACACAATTTTAACGATAAAGCCGAGAAAAAGGAATCTTTATTATGGGCTAACGATTTTATGAACGGGATAGGCGGATAATAAGCAATATAATAAGCAAAACATAACAAGACGAGGAGAAAATTTTGGATCAGAAGAGTATTATTAACATTAATATCGAAGACGAAATGAGGCAGTCGTATTTAGATTACGCAATGAGCGTTATCATAGGCAGGGCGCTTCCCGAGGTTAAAGACGGGTTAAAGCCCGTTCATAGAAGAATCCTTTTTGCTATGAACGACCTCGGCAACGATTTTAACAAGCCTTATAAGAAATCGGCAAGAGTCGTCGGCGACGTAATAGGTAAGTATCACCCACACGGCGATTCGGCGGTTTATGACGCGACTGTCAGAATGGCGCAGGATTTTTCCTTAAGATATCCCCTTGTGGACGGACAGGGAAATTTCGGCTCGATAGACGGCGACCCGCCTGCGGCAATGAGATACACCGAAATCAGGATGACTAAGCTTTCCTCGTTTTTATTGGACGATATAGATTTTGAAACGGTCGATTTCACGCCCAACTACGACGGTTCGCTAAAAGAACCCTCCGTTTTACCCGCAAAGTTTCCAAACCTGCTTGTCAACGGCTCATCCGGCATAGCCGTAGGAATGTCCTCCAATATACCTCCGCATAACCTTACCGAATCTATAGACGCAACCCTTCATTTCATAGATAATTCGGACTGCGGTATAGACGAATTAAAATCGATAATAAAAGGGCCTGATTTTCCGACAGGCGGAATAATTTACGGCTATTCCGGAATAAATAACTATTTTAATACCGGAAGAGGGCTCGTTAAGGTAAGAGCTAAGCATCACTTCGAAAAAGCAAAAATAATAATCACGGAGATACCTTATCAGGTCAACAAGTCTAAAATACTAGAACGTATAGCCGAACTCGTCAAGGAAAAAAAGATAGAAGGCATATCCGACCTTCGCGACGAATCCGATAGGGAAGGGATGAGAATGGTTATAGAATTGAAGAGAGATGCAAACGAAACGGTCGTAATGAACAATCTCTTCAAGCATACCCAGCTCGAAGAAACATTCGGGGTAATCTTCCTTGCAATAGTGAATAATCAGCCAAAAATATTAAATATAAAGGATATGCTGTCCCTCTTTGTGGATTTTCGTAAAGAAGTAGTTATAAAAAGGACGGTATTCGAATTAAAAAAAGCCGAAGCGCGTCTTCATATATTGGAAGCTTTCAGGATTGTGGCTCAAAATATCGACGAGGTCATAGAGCTGATAAAGACCTCCGAATCTCCGTCCGTAGCAAAAGAAAGACTTATGCAAAAATACGGTTTTTCGGAAATTCAAGCGCGCGCCGTTCTTGATTTAAAATTGGAAAAGATTACCAATCTGGAGAGAGAGCATATAATTAAGGAATATGAAGAGATACTCGATAAAGTAAAAAAATTAAGAGAACTTCTCGCCAGCGAAAAACTGATAAAAGGCGTAATAAAAGAAGAGCTTAAACTTATCAGGGATAAGTTCGGAGATGCAAGAAAGACCGAAATAGTGCAGGAAGAAAACGAAACGGCGCTCATCGACCTTATCCCTAATGAAGCTATGATAGTTATGATGACCGAAAACGGATATATTAAAAGAACCAAGCTCTCGACGTTTAGAGCCCAGAACAGGGGCGGCAAAGGACAAACAGGCATAAAATCCAAAGAAGAAGATTTTGTCGCAAATTCGTTTTGCGCAAATACCCACGATAATATTCTGTTTATTACAAATTTCGGAAGCGCCTATAAATTAAACGTTTACGATATTCCGGAAACCCTTAAAACTTCGAAAGGAAAACCCATAATAAATCTTCTTAATTTAAAAGAAAAAGAGACTATTTCATCGGTGTTTCCCATTGAAAATTTTGATAAAAACTACTCGATATTTATATCGACGAAAAACGGACAGATTATAAAGACTTCTTTGGATAAGTTTGCAAATATAAGAAAAAATGGCTTAATAGCCATAAAGCTTAAAGACGGCGACGAGGTTATAAGCACCCGGATTGCCGATAATAACGTAAAAAATCAGCTTATAACAATAGCTACAAAAACGGGTAAATCGATTTGCGCCGATATAGAAGGTTTTAGAACGCTTGGGAGGGGGGCGATGGGAGTCAGGGGGATAAGGCTTTCCAAAAACGACGCGGTCGTCTCTATGGACCTGCTTTCTTCCGAAAACGATTATCTTATAGCTATCACGGAAAAAGGCTACGGTAAAAAAACTATAATGACGGAATTCAGGAAGCAAAGCAGGGGCGGCAAAGGCATAATCGCCATTAAAACCGGCCAGAGAAACGGTTTTGTAGTTTCGGTGCTTAAAGCTTCCGGAGATAATGATATAATATTAATAACGTCTAACGGTAAAATCATCCGTATAAACGAGTCTAGTTTAAGAAGCATCGGAAGAAATACTATGGGCGTAAAATTAGTCAATCTGGATGAAAACGAAAGAGTCGTCAGCGCCATGATATCGGCTAACGAAATAGAGGAAGATTGAGAATAAACTTAATAATAAAAATATGAATAAAACTGTAGGCATTATCGGCTCCGGAAGTTTTGGAACGGCGCTCGCCGTTAATTTTTCAAAATTTGCGGAGAGGGTTTATTTAAAATGCAGAAGCAAAGAATTTGCGGAAGAATTAAAAACAAAGAGATATAACGAATATTATCTAAAAGGAGTTAATTTAGGCGAAAATATTATAATAACCGACGATTATGAAACCGTTTTTAAAAATTGCGGCATTATATTCCTTGCAGTTCCGTCTATTGCGTTAAAAGATACGCTTATGGACATAAAAAAAACGCGGGATAAATTTGACCTTAGCGGCTGCATATTCGTAAATACCGCAAAGGGATTAGGCGATAAATCTATGGAACTGCCGCACAAAGTTTTTGAAAGCGTTCTGGGAAGCCCTATGTTTGAAAGATATGCGGTTTTAAGCGGTCCTAGTTTTGCGGCGGAGGTTTCAAGGCATCTTCCGACGGCGGTTTGCATAGCGTCGTTCAACGATAAAATTTTAGATGAATTAAAAGCTTTTTTTAAAAATATAATAAACTTTAGAATATACACCTTAAACGATGTTAAAGGGGTCGAATTAGGCGGGGCGCTGAAAAATATTATAGCTCTCGCCGCCGGCATATCCGACGGGCTTGGATTGGGGAATAATGCGAGGGCGGCCCTCTTAACCCGCGGAATAGCTGAGATTACAAGATTCGGCGAGGCGTCGGGAGCGGATAAGCAAACTTTTACGGGATTATCGGGTTTAGGCGACTTAATGCTGACTGCCGCATCCGATTTAAGCAGAAACAGGTCGGTTGGGATAAGAATAGGAAAAGGCGAGAGCCTTGATTTGATTTTAAAAGGCATGAAGATGGTTGCTGAAGGCGTTGCGACTACTAGGTCGGTGCATAACATAGCCAAAGAAAAAAATATATATATGCCGATAACCGAAGTAGTATATTCGGTTCTTTATGAAGGACTTAAGCCTTCGGATGCGATAATTAAACTTTTGGAAAGAGATATAAAAGACGAGTTTGTATAAATGCGAAGCAATCCGTTCGATTGTGACAACAAACCCAAATCCCGTGCTAAATAACACTGGATTCCCGCTTTCGCGGGAATGACACCTAACGAGTGAAATTATAAACACTGTATTGTCATTCCCGCGAAAGCGATATTTCCATCCGTGTTTATCGAAGCATGTCTTTGATACGGATGGAAATGCCAGAAAATAAATTTCTAAATCGGGATTTGGGACAAACTAAAAAGTAGTAATAGTAAGCGGTAAAAAGGGAGGGGTTATTGTGGGAATTAAATTAGAATATCTTAAGGATTTACAGTTCAGGGCATTTTCAGACAAAGATAACGGCTATTCGGTTTTACTCGACACCTCAAGGGAATCCGGCGGAGGCGACGAAGGTATAAAGCCTACCGATTTAATCCTCGTTGGACTTGCCGGGTGCAGTTCTATGGATGTAGTTTCTATTTTAAAGAAAAAAAAGCAGAATATAACGGATTACAGGGTGAGCGTTACTGGAGAAAGGGCGGAAACCCACCCCCGCGTATTTACCAAGATTTCTATAATTTATGAAATTAAAGGCGAAAATATCGACGAACAGGCGGTAAAAAGAGCCGTAGAATTATCTAAGGACAAATATTGCAGCGTTTGGGCTATGTTAAAAAATACGGTCGATATAGAATGGTCGTATAAAATCGAAAACCGTTAAAGGTGAAAATTGCAGAGGTGATTAATATGAAATATTTTGATTTAACGGAAGATGAAAAATCTATTCTCGTCAAAATAGCAAGAAAATCAATAGAAGACAGCTTTAATCGCAATAAAGAATTATTTATCGGCTCAAAAGAGTTATTATCCGCGTTGTCGGATAATCTTAAAACTAAAGCAGGGGTGTTTGTGACACTCAAAACCGGAGGCGAGCAGTTAAGAGGATGTATAGGTAATTTTAATTTCGATATTCCTATTTATCAAAATGTTTATAATATGGCAAAAGAAGCGGCTTTCAGCGACCCTAGATTTATGCCGTTAAATAATGCCGAACTTCAAAAAATAAAAATTGAGATATCGGTTTTAACGCCGCTTGAAAAGATAGACAGCCTCGATAATATCGAAATCGGAAAGCACGGTCTATATCTCATAAAAGGGCCGTGCCATGGGGTTTTGCTTCCGCAGGTCGCCACGGAATGCAATATGGATAAAGAGGGATTTTTGGAAGCGGTTTCTATAAAGGCGGGTCTTTCGCCCGATGCCTATAAAAACGGGGCGGATATATGCACATTCTCCGCCATTGTATTCGGAGAAGATTAATGAAATATTATCCCGTTAATCTTAATATTTCCGGTAAAAGAGTTCTTGTCGTAGGCGGCGGTATGGTTGCCGCAAGGAAAGTGGAAAGGCTTTTAGAAAGAGGGGCGGATATAATTTTAGTAGCTCCTGAAATATCCGGCGAAATAAAAGAATCTGTTAAGAAGTCTAAAATAGAATGGATTGAAAGGGTCTATAAAACAGGCGACGAAAAAGGTGCATTTGCTGTTTTTTGCGCGGTTTCTCCGGGAAAAAAGAACGAAAAAATGGAGGGGAGCCTTTTTAAGCGATGCGTTAAAAAAAATATTTTAATAAACGTTGCAGACAAGCCGGAATTTTGTACATTCACGCTCCCCGCGCTTGTTTCAAGGGGGGAGTTTGATATAGCCGTCTTTACGAGCGGACACAGCCCCAGGCTTGCTAGAAAAATAAGGGAAGACTTAGAAAAAGTTTATGGGGAAGAGTATAATACATATGTCAAAATTCTCGGATTTATGAGAAAAGAAATTAAAATGAAAAAATATCCGCAAAGCAGGAATCAAAAACTATTCGACGAATTAATCAATTCAGACCTTTACGAACTTGTCAGAGATAAAAAATTTTCCGATGTCAGTCTTTTTATAAGCGATTTTCTTAAGAGAGCGTAAAAATAATGCTTAAAGAATTATATTTGATTCCCGTTGCCGTATATATATTTTCTTACTTACCCCTTTTGTTTCAAAAAAAGAAAATGTATAAAGTCTTCATTTCTTTAATTTATGCCGGTTTTGCCCTTCAAACGTTAATATTTTTTATATTTTTGGGTATTAAGGGATTCACCGTGCCCGTTCATATCGACAGATTCGTATTTTTCAATGCATGGATACTCATGTTTATAGTCGTATTATTCGGCCTTTTCTATAAAGTTGAGTATATCCTTTTATATATTACGCCTTTAGTCGCGCTAAATTTGTTAATAGGTTTTTTTGTTCCGCATGTTCATATAAAACTTGTTATGCTGAATGCGGACAAAACTATCCTTTTAACGCATATAGTCCTTATATTGATAGGCGATTCGCTTTTTGCCCTTGCTTTTATAGTTTCTTTAATATATATTTTTCAGGAAAGAAAAATCAAGAATAAGAAGAACTTGAAGCTATTCGATAAAAAAGATATTCAGCTCCAGGAAGTTCTGCATTCGGGTGGCGGATATAACTTAGAGCTGCTGGATAATATTAATTATCAGTGCCTAAAAATAGGTTTTCCCTTTATAACGTTAGGCATAGTTATGGGTATTTATCTGTCCGGTTCTTTGTTCGGGACTTTTATGGTCGTAAAGCCTATCGAAATTATGTCTCTGATAACATGGCTTATTTACGCGGTCCTGCTTCACGAGAGGATGGCAAAGGGTTTAAGGGGAAAGAGGGCCGCCGTTTTCAGTGTTGCAGGCTTTTTACTTATACTTTTCAGTTTAAGTTTTTCTTTTTATTTATTTCCGGCATTTCACGGATTAAAATAAATTATAATAATTAATAATAGATAAACTATATGGATATTTTAATAATAGGACTAAATCATAAATCGGCAGAAATTGGCAATAGGGAAACGGTTTCCAAAAAACTCCTGACTATTGAATTAAGACAGGATTTTACGAATAAACTGCTTGACATGAAAGATGAAAACGGCAGGCCTTTCATTAAAGAGGTCGTGGTTCTTACCACATGCAACAGGTCTGAGTTCATAATGCATTTGTCTTCCCAGGCGTCGTATGGGAAAGGCGGCCATATAATTAAAAGCTTAATAGCAAAACATTTTTTCGGGGATGCCGCCGGAGAAAATATTTTTTATATGCACCTCAACGAAGATGCGGTAAGGCATTTATTCAGCGTGGCTTCAAGTCTGGATTCAATGATAATAGGCGAACCTCAGATATTGGGACAGATGAAAGAGGCTTATAACGAAGCATGCAAGTTTAAAACAAGCGGCAGGTTCTTAAATAAATTATTTCACAAGGCTTTTAACTGTGCAAAAACGGTCAGAACGGAAACAGGAATAGCGACGTCCCCCGTATCGGTCAGTTATGCCGCCGTCGAGCTTTCCAAAAAGGTATTTAACAGTTTAGACGAGAAAAAGGTTCTTCTTCTCGGGGCAGGTGAGATGGGAAAACTTACCGTCAAGCATTTTATAAAATACGGAGTGCGAAACATTTATATAGCAAACAGGACAAAAGAAAATGCTCTTAGATTTATAGAAGAATCTTTTAGCTCAACCGAAAAAGAATATTTGAACGTTATAGATTTTTCGGAATATTATAAACTTTTGCCGCAGTCCGATATAGTTTTATGTTCTACAGGTTCCGAAGATTATGTTTTAAAATATGTAGATATTATACCGGTGATAAAAATCCGCAAGCAGAGGCCTTTGTTCCTAATCGATATTTCCATGCCGAGAAATATAGATCCGGAAATTAACAAAATACCCAATGTTTATCTGTTTGATATAGACGACATAGGAAAGATGATAGAAGACAATATCGAAATAAGGAAACAGGAAGCCGATGCCGCTAAGGAATTCGTGGAAACTGCCGTTAAAGAATTTATGAACTGGAAAGAATCTCTGAATGTCGTGCCGGTTATAATTTCCCTGAGAAATAAGGTAAAAGATATATTGGAAATAGAATTATCCAAATATATCGGCGACAAAAAGGAAAAGGATTTAATAATAAATTCTTTGACGAATAAAATTCTTCATGAACCGACGATGCTTATAAAAAAGGCGTCCGCAAATTCTGAAGGCATAAGTTCTATCGAGACGATAAAGGCGCTTTTTAACCTTGATTCGGAAGATTTGACCGATACGGACAAAGGAAAAGAAAATGAAAACGTTAGCAAATATATAAAACTTATAAAATAAAGGTAAATTTTGAAAATCAAAATAGGGACAAGAGGTAGCAAACTTGCTTTATATCAGGCTAACCTCGTCAAAGAAAGGCTGTCTGCATATTACGGCGGACTTTCAAGAGAGATAGCCGTCGAAATAATAACTATAAAGACGTCCGGAGATAAGATTTTAAATGCATCTTTAAGCAGTTTCGGCGGAAAAGGATTGTTTGTAAAAGAAATAGAAGAAGCGCTTTTTAGCGGAGACGTCGATATTGCAGTTCACAGCCTGAAAGATGTTCCGCAGATAATACCGGACGGCTTAATCTTAGGCGCGGCTTTAAAAAGAGACGACCCGAGAGACTGTATAATCTTAAAAGACAAGCCCGAAACATTCGGGGAAGGCTACCCTGAAAACTTAGCATCGCTGTTGAAAAGCCGCGCAATCGTCGGAACTTCAAGTTTAAGAAGACGGTCGCTGATGGCGAGGTATAAGGACGACCTTATATTCGAGCCGTTAAGGGGCAATATAGACACGAGGCTGGAAAAACTCAAAAACGGGTTTTTCGACGCTATCGTTTTATCTTCGTCGGGGCTTATAAGGCTTAATCTCGAACATTATATCGATATATATTTAGACCCCATCAGATTCATTCCCCAGTGCGGACAGGGGGTAATAGCGATAGAACATAAAATCGGCAGACAGGATATTAAAGAAATTATTGACCCTTTAAACGACCCCAATACTTATGCCGCCGTTTTCGCCGAAAGAGCCTGCATAAGGGAATTAAACTGCGGATGCGCGTCCCCGGTAGGAGCCTATGCCTATCTAAGGGGCGATATTTTATATATTAAAAGTTTCGTTTCGAACATACAGGGGGAATATCTGGAAGATGAATTAAATGGTAAAAAAGGCGATTACGAGAGCATCGGCAGAAGTTTAGCTTTAAGGCTTATAGACAAAGGCGCTTTTGAAATACTGAGCAAAAATAATTTATAAAATTTCTAAAAAAGGATTAAAGATTAAATGAAGACAAAAGTGGTTAAAAAAGATATTAAAGCAGGCAAAAAGAAGAAAAGGGGCAGAGTATATCTTGCAGGCGCCGGACCGGGCGACCCCGAACTGCTTACTCTTAAAACTAAAAGGATTTTAGAGGAAGCAGACGTAATAATATATGACAGCCTTATTTCGGAGGAAATTTTATCTTACGCAAAAGAAGGATGCGAGATAATTTATGCCGGCAAAAGGTCTTCAAACCACACTTTGCCGCAATACTCGATAAACGAGCTTCTTTCGGAAAAAGCGAAAACCAATAATATTGTTTTAAGGCTTAAAGGCGGAGACCCTTATCTTTTTGGCAGGGGTGGCGAAGAAGCTGAAAGATTATTTAAGGACAATATTCCTTTCGAGGTAATACCGGGTATTTCTTCATCTTTTGCCGTTCCGGCTTACGCGGGCATACCCTTGACCCACAGGGATTATGCTTCTACCGTCGCGATAGTTACCGGACATGAAGGAGAACATAAGAAAAAAAGCACGATAAACTGGAAGGGACTGGCGGGAGCAGATACTATCGTCATATTAATGGGGTATAAAAATTTAGATTCCAACGCGAAAAATTTAATTAAAGCGGGAAAAGATAAGAATACGCCTTGTGCCGTCATTCAGGAAGGAACTACTTTAAATCAGAAAGCCGCCGTCGGAACTTTAAGCACTATAGCCGAAGAAGTTGAAAAAAAGGGATTAAAAAGCCCTCTGATATTAATCGTGGGCAATGTTGTAAAATTAAGGAATACTTTAAACTGGTTCGAAAAAAGACCGTTAAGCGGTTTAAAGGTGATGGTTACGAGAGGAGAGGGGCAGGCTGGCACCCTTGCGGAAAAACTTAAAAAACTCGGGGCATTCGTTATAAGCCTGCCGCTTATAAAAATACTCAAAGACGGCGAAGGCATAGATAGAACTAAAATCGATAAAGCCGTTAAGAATATTAAAAAATACGATTATCTTATTTTTACAAGCGCAAACGCCGTTTCCGCATTCTTTGAACGTTATTTTTTAAAAGGAATGGATGCCAGAGCGCTTTCGGGCAAGAAAATAATTTCCGTAGGCAAGGTTTCGTCTTCGGAACTTTTAAAATATGGCATAATTCCGGATATCATTCCGTCGGAATCTTCGCAGGCGGGAATAATAGGCATTTTAAAAGATGCTGATATTAAGGGTAAAAAAGTTCTTTTTCCTCAGGCTTTAAAAATTAATAATGAACTTCCGGAATTTCTTGCATCCAAAGGGGCGCAGGCAGAAAATCTGCCGGTTTACGAAACGGTAGTGCCGGAAGAATCTAAAGAAGCGATGCGGGAAATTTTTGATTCGCTTAAAAAAACGGGCAAAAATATAGGACTGCCGGATAATTTGGATTTAAGCTCTTTTTGGGTTACCTTTACAAGTTATTCCACAGTAGAAAATTTCGCAAATGCATTGGAAGGCGTTAAGAAAGGGCTTTTAAAGCAAGTAATCCGTTCGGGCGTCAAGTTTGCAAGCATAGGGAAGAAGACCGCTGAATATGCATTGGGATTTGGCATAAAATCTGATATAATATCTAAAGACGTAAGTATAGATTCGTTGGTTGACGGAATAGTTAGTTTTTATAAAAAAGGAGACAATATATAATGATAGGAATATCGAAACTTTACTGCGGCGGGGTTCATGCATCGGACGCCCTTAGATACGGGCGTATGTCGAGCAAGCTCCCTTCGCATCTTTTGCAGTTTTCCGAGGATAAAAAACCGGTAATAGTCTGGAATATGACAAGAACGTGCAATTTAAACTGCGTCCACTGCTATTCGCAGTCTAAAAACCTTCAATACAACAACGAGCTTACTCTTGAAGAAGGAAAAGCTTTCATAGACGATATATCCTCTTTTGGTTCGCCGGTTATGCTTTTTTCTGGAGGCGAACCTTTAATGCATCCCCATTTTCTCGACCTGTGTTTTTATGCAAAATCAAAAGGGATGCGGGCTGTCATTTCCACCAACGGAACGCTTATAACAAAGGAATTAGCTAAAGAATTAAAAAAGGTAGGCTTGTCGTATGTCGGTATCAGTCTTGACGGACTTGAATCCGTTCACGACAGGTTCAGGGGCAAAAAAGGCGCCTTCAGGGAAGCCATCGAAGGCATAAATTACGCTAAGGAAGCCGGAATTAAAGTCGGTTTGAGATTTACTATAAACAAAAGAAACGCTCAGGAAATCCCGGGAATTTTCAAACTTTTAGAAGAGGAAAACATTCCGAGAGTCTGTTTCTATCATCTTGTTTATGCCGGAAGAGGAACAAAACTCATGGAAGAAGATTTATCCCACGAAGAGACGAGGCAGACGGTAGATGCCATACTCGAGCTTACGAAAGAGGTATATTCGAGGGATAACCAAAAGGAGGTTCTTACCGTAGATAATCACGCCGACGGACCGTATATTTATTTAAAACTTTTAAAAGAAGGAAAAGAAGAAGAAGCCGCAAACGTTATGAGCCTTCTTAAAATGAACGGAGGAAACAGTTCCGGGGTCGGCATAGGATGCGTCAGCTGGGATGGAGAGGTATATGCCGACCAGTTTTGGAGGCACTATTCTTTCGGAAACGTTAAAGAAAGAAAGTTTAGCGAGATATGGACGGACACCTCTAATCCTCTTATGAAACAGCTAAAAAATAAAAAAGAATACGTAAAAGGAAAATGCAAAGACTGTAAATGGCTTGACATCTGCAACGGCAATTTCAGGGTAAGGTCGGAGGCGAAAGAAGACGATTTATGGGCGCCGGACCCGGCGTGTTATCTGACCGACGAGGAGATATACGATGCAAAATAACCATATGGTTAATCCTCACGGGCACCCGGCCGCCGGAGGACATCCAAATGCTATGCACGGTGGCGGTTTGGCGTCGCCTAAAAAAAATGAGCTCAGGCTGGTTTTCTGGGAGCTTACCGCAAGGTGCAATCTAAAATGTATCCATTGCAGGGCTGAAGCCCAGACGGAAAGGCAGGAAGACGAGCTTTCCACGAAAAAATGCTTTAACGTAATAGACGAGTTGTGCAAGTTCAGCAGCCCTATCCTTATTTTAACCGGAGGCGAGCCGCTTTACAGAGACGATATTTTTGAAATAGCGGATTATGCAACCGGAAAAGGATTGAGAGTAGCCCTCGCGACAAACGGAACGCTCGTAGATGTTAAAACGGCGCAACGCATTAAAGAAAGCGGAATTAAAAGAGTTTCTATAAGCCTTGACGGCGCTAACGCCCAAACCCACGATTCTTTCAGGATGATACCCGGTTCTTTCGAAAGTGCGTTTAAAGGCATTAAAAATTTGCAGAGCGAAGGCATCGAAGTTCAAGTAAACACGACTATCGCAAGGCATAATGAAAACGAGGTAAAAGATATTCTCGAATTAGCGCTGCAAAACAACATAAAGGCGCTCCATATATTTATGCTCGTGCCTGTCGGATGCGGTGTTCAGATAGCGGATTCTCAAATGCTGGATAAGCAAAAATATGAAGATATACTTTCATGGTTTTACGATAAAACCATGAAGCTAAGAGGTAAAATCGAGCTTAAAGCGACATGCGCTCCTCATTTTTTCAGAATAATGCATAAAAGGGCAAAGGATGAAGGTATAACTATAACTCCGGAGACTCACGGTATGGCCGCAGTTACTAAGGGTTGTCTTGCCGGAAGCGGCGTTATGTTTATTTCGAGAAAAGGCATAGTCCAGCCTTGCGGCTATCTGCCGGTTCAGGCAGGAGACGTTACGAAACAGTCTGCCGAAAAAATATGGAGTAGTTCGGAGGTCTTTCTTAATTTAAGGGATACGGGACTTTTAAAAGGCAAATGCGGGATTTGCGAATACAAAAAAGTTTGCGAAGGATGCAGGGCAAGGGCGTATTACGAAAAAGGCGACTATATGGAAGAAGAGCCTTACTGTATCTATGAACCGCTAAGAGTAAGAACCTCTTTAACGAGCGATAAATAATTCTTCAAGATTGCTTCGCTGCGCTGGACTTCGTCCCCTGCGCTTACAATGACAATTAACATTTTTATGATAATCGAAAACGGATATAGAAATGGATTAGCGCTATTTTGTCATTGCGAGCGCAGCGAAGCAATCTGTTTTAAATAATAATTATGATAAATTGATTTATGGATAAAAAAGCAAATACTCTTCACAGATTTATAGCTAAGGCCATAGATTTGCTGATATTCGGTTTTTTGAGCGAGATGTTTTATCCTTACGGTTTTTTGGCGGGAGTTCTTTATATTTTAATTTCCGACGGTTTTTTTGACGGCGCAAGTATCGGGAAAAGGGTTATCGGCTTAAAGGTTGTAATGGCTCTTGACGAAAAAAAACCGGAGTTTAAGGAATCAATTATAAGAAACTCTTTTCTTGCCGCCCCCCTGCTTTTTGCATTTATTCCGTTTGTCGGTTATTTTCTCCTCGTAACTATAGGCATCGTTACATATGCCGCCGAGATTTATTTTATTATAAAAAGCCCCGAAGGCGAAAGAATCGGCGACAGGTTTGCCTTTACCCGCGTAATAGACGTTCAAAAACATAAATAAAAAATGGAAAAAGACAGCATTAAAGCCGATCTTTTTTTAATAGATTCCAGTTCTTATTTCTATAGGGCATATTATGCCCTTCCCCCGCTTACAAATTCAAAAGGCAACCCTACCGGCGCATCGCTCGGATATACCAGAATGCTTATGAAGCTGATTAAAGATGCGGATATAAAATACGGCGCCTGCCTCTTCGATTCTAAAGAAAGTTTCAGAAAACAGTCTTATGAGGCATATAAAGCCAACAGGAAAGGGATGCCGGAAGACTTAGTTTCGCAGGTTGATTATTTAACGGATATTTCTTATCTGCTTGGATTCGAAACATTTAAGCTTAACGGATACGAGGCGGATGATTTAATTGCCCGAGCGGTTAAAATTTTTGAAGAAAGCCCCATATCTATCTGCATAGTAAGCAGCGATAAAGATTTGAAACAGTTATTATCGGACGGAGTTTTTATATACGATGCTCTTAAAAATAAGCTCATAACCAAAACTATGTTTGAGGCGGAGAACGGAATAAAGCCGGAAGAATACAGGTATGTTTTGGCGCTTATGGGCGATGCGTCCGATAATATACCGGGAATTAAGGGAATAGGAGAAAAAACGGCATTCGCTTTAATCAAAGACTATCATAATCTGGACGGCATTTATAAAAATATAGATAAGGTTAATAAGCCTAAACTTAAAGAACTTTTAGTAAATTATAAGGAAGATGCCTATAAAAGCCTGGAGCTTGCTTCGTTTTATAAAGACATAGATTTAACTGAAGCATATTTTACGCCTGATTCGGGAAAATTTACAGGGAATAATAAAATATTTAATTCCCTTGACGATTTCGCTTTAAAAGAAAAAAACAAGGAAGGTCTTTACGCCGTTTTTAAAGAGCTTGAATTTAATTCCTTAATGAAAGATTTGGAAATAAAAGGCGGTATAAAGGGCAACGATGATAGCGGCTATAACGGCAGTGAAGATGAAAAATTTCTTTCGATTTACGTCGATTTCGGCGAAAAAGATAAAGAATTATTCGATAACGAATCAAATCTGATATATATATATTCGAAAGAAACCGCCCCCGTTTCTTTTAACCAGAAAGATATTGCGGACGATAAAACGATAATAAATTTACTGAAAGATAATTCGGTTTTAAAGATAGGATGCGGACTTAACGCCGTAAAGCTATTTTTAGAAAATAGCGGAATTGAATTTAATAACCTTTATTTCGATATAAAAATTGCTTCTTATCTTTTGAACCCGATAAAACATCGGCACAATTTTATAGATATAGAAACGGAATTTCAAGACCGGCTGACCGGCGTAAAATCTGAGGATTTAAACAACTATGCCTGCACGGTCTATTCCTTGTATAAAATATTAAAAACGGAAATAGAAAAAGATGCCGATTTAAAATATCTATTTTACGATGTCGATATGCCTCTTTCGGCGGTGCTTTTTGAAATGGAAAAAGCGGGTTTTAAAGTCGATAAAGATATGCTTATGTCTTTATCGGCGTCTTTAGATTCGGATTCAAAAAAACTTACGGGCATTATACATAAAATTGCCGGAAGGGAATTTAATATTAATTCGCCGAAACAGCTCAGTACGATTATGTTCGACGAGATGAAATTTAAGCGGGTCAAAAAAAACAGCACGGATATAGAAGTTCTTCAAACGTTAAAATCCGAATTCGAAATACTTCTCGGAAACGGCAATGAAGATAAAACCTTAAACGACTATCTTTTATTTATAGACAGTCTTATGTCATACAGAAACAAGGTTAAACTTAAGACGTCCTTTGTTGACGTGCTTTTAAGGGAGATCGATAAAAACGGCAGGGTGCACACGTCTTTTTCCCAGATAACCACATCGACAGGCAGGCTTGCAAGCCAGAGTCCCAACCTTCAGAATATCCCTGTTTCAGGGGCGGAAGGTGTTAAAATAAGGCAGTCTTTTATCGCAAAAGAAGGCTCTGTTCTGCTTTCGGCGGACTATTCCCAGATAGATTTAAGAGTTATGGCGTCTATTTCCGGAGATAAAGCGTTAACCGAAAGCTTTAAAAATAACGAAGATATTCATGCAAAAACGGCAGGGGAAATTTTTGGGGTTGCGGCGGGCAACATCGATAAAGATATGAGAAGGAAGGCAAAAGTAATTAATTTTGGAATAATTTACGGCATGAGCCCTTTCGGCCTGTCCAAAGAACTTGGTATCTCTGCCGAAGAGGCAAGGCTATATATAGGTTTATATTTTAAAAATCATCCCGCTATTAAAGAATATATGGAAAAAATAGTAAAAGAGGCGAGGTCTAACGGATTCGTTAGAACCGCCTTCGGAAGAAAATGCTATATAGAAAACATAAATTCTGGAATAAAAAATTTATCGTCGTTTTCCGAAAGGGCGGCTATTAATGCTCCGATTCAGGGAACCGCCGCCGATATAATAAAAATTGCTATGGTAAATATTCATAGAAACTTTCAAAGCAGACCCGAATTAAAAGAATCAGCAAAAATGCTCCTTCAGGTTCACGATGAACTTATATTTGAAGTCGAAGAATCTTTGGCAAGCGATATTGAAAATATTATCGCCCCCTTAATGACCGACCGTAACCTTCTGTCCGGCGTTCCGCTGGCTATCAATATCGGCATCGCAAAAAACTGGGCGGAAGCGCATTAAAAAAGTAAAAAGCCCCCCCCTTTTTATTTAACTTATCCTATAATCTCTGCTGTTTCAGACGATTTTTATGTCTTGAATTTTTTTCTTGACAAAATTTTTATAAGTGATATAAATAAGACAAATAGGATTAATTTAATCTTAAATTAAAAATACAACAAACATTATTTAAGACTTGCAACCCCTTTTTAAATGTTAAAAATAATAATAAATTGACAATTTTAAGTTTAGGAATAGAATTAAAATATAATAACGTTTAGCAAATTGTTAGTTTTTATTGACATATATATAATCGCATATATATAATTATTACTATTAAGATATAGTTAGTCTTTAATAATAATTATCTATTATTTTTTATTTAATTAACTTAATTTAATTATTTTTATCCAATTTTTTGGGGGTGTTTTATGGATAATTTGGCTTTATTTCTGGCGCGGTTCCAGTTTGGAATGACTGCCTTTTTTCATTTTCTTTACCCTCCCTTGACGATAGGTCTGGCAACTCTTCTTGTTATAACCGAAGGAGTTTACGTTTTTTCTAAAAATCAGGAGTATTTAAGAATTACCCGTTTTTTTGCAAAATTATTCGCTATTAACTTTGTCGTAGGCGTTGCAACCGGAATCGTCATGGAGTTTCAGTTCGGAACGAACTGGTCGCAGTATTCTTCTTACGTCGGCGCAATATTCGGAGCGCCGCTTGCCATCGAAGGGCTTTTCGCTTTTTTTATGGAATCTATTTTCGTAGGCGTTATGCTTTTGGGTTGGAACAGGCTTTCGGCTAAAGCGCACTGGGTATCTACGATATTCGTAGCCCTCGGTTCGACTTTATCGGCCGTATGGATTTTAGTCGCAAATTCATGGATGCAAAGTCCGACAGGGTATAAAATCGGTTCTAACGGAATACCCAAAATGACTAATTTCCGGCATGTCGTATTTAATCCGTATTTTCCGTCGGAATTTATTCACGTAATAGCCGCCGCATGGGAATATTCGGCTTTCTTTATGGCTGGAGTAGCGGCATGGTTTTTAATTAAAAACAATAAAGATATGATAATGAGAAAGGCATTAAAAGTAGCCGTTATATCGGGCGTAATTGTTGCCTGCCTTCAAATCGTCTTAGGCGATATAAGCGCAAAGGAAGTCGTTAAATACCAGCCTACCAAGCTTGCCATGATGGAAGCCCAGTGGCATTCCCAGAGATATGCTCCAGAGACCCTTTTTGCGATACCTAATAATCAAACAGAGTCTAACGGACCGCAAATAGGGATTCCGGGTATGTTAAGCATGCTGGCTTATATGAATCCTGCGGCCAAGGTTATGGGATTTAATAAATCTATAAGCTATATTAACCATAAGTATAATTTGAAATTGACGGCGGCAATGTTCCCTCCCGTTTCGATAGTTTTCTGGTCGTTTCATATTATGATGTATTTCGGATTTTATTTTGCGCTGGTTATGCTTATCGCAATATATCTTTTATTTAAGGGTAAATTATACGATAGTTCGAAAATGCTTAAGGTTTTCTGGTTCTCCGCTTTTTTGCCTTTAATAGCCATAGAGTTCGGATGGTTTACCACTGAGATAGGAAGGCAGCCTTTTACGGTTTACGGTCTCTTAACTACCGTAAAATCCGTTTCGCCTAATGTCAGCGCATTAGACGTAGGGTTATCTACCTTAATGTTTACTTTGATTTATATAACGTTGGCATCGTTTGCGATTTTCCTGTTTAAAAAAGAATTAAAAGAAAGAGCGGAAGGCAAAGACGAACTTGCCGGCGAGTCCGCCCCGTCAGCCGCTTCAAATAATAAGGAGGCGTTATCATGAACTTAAATATATTGTGGTTTATTATTGTAGCGGTTCTTATTTTTGGCTGGTCGGTTATGGACGGTTTCGATTACGGGGTAGGAGGATTGTTAAATTTTATAGCTAAAAACGACAAAGAAAAAAGATACGTTATGAATGCCATAGGGCCGGTCTGGGAAGGGAACCAGGTCTGGCTGATACTTGGAGGAGGCGCGGTATTTGCGGCGTTTCCATTAGTTTATGCGTCGATTTTCAGCGGATTTTATCTTGCAATGATGTTAGTCGTCTGGCTCATAATATTCAGGGCGGTATCTTTCGAGTTCAGAAGCAAAGTCGAAAGCGCGGGCTGGAGGAATTTTTGGGATGCGGATATTACGGTTACGGGTCTCGGTATTTCTCTTTTGCTCGGCGTAGCTATTGCAAACGTCTTAATGGGTGTTCCGCTTAACCAAGACCATGTAGATTACCAGTCTCTATTCAGCTTGTTAAATATTGTCGGATTAGTCGGAGGACTTATATCGCTCTCGATGTTTTTAATGCACGGCTCGGCTTATTTAATTATGAAAACCGAAGGGGATATCCAGCAAAGGGCAAGGGTTTTTGCAAAACGCTTTGCAATATCATATATAGTGTTTACCCTGCTGTTTTTACTGATTTCTCCGATATTTGCGCCTAGGCTTCTAAGTAACGGCTTCGGCATTATAGGGGACATCATTCCGGTTATAATGCTTATCGGCGGGATAGGCGTTATTTTAACGGCGGGGTCTTCAAGCGACATTAAACCGTTTGCCTATTCTATGGTAGGCATTCTGGGAGCGGTTGCAAGTCTTGGCGTCGGGATATTTCCAGATATAGTTCCTTCGTCGATTAACCCGGAGTACAGTTTAAATATATATAATTCCGCTTCCAATCATTTAACGCTTTTGGTTATGCTGTTAGCGACGGTTATAGGTTTGCCATTAGTTTTAATATATGCTTTTTATGCGTATAAAAAGTTTGGATTAAAGGTAAAAATGGACGACAGCAGTTATTAATTTATTTCTCGGTTTTATTTAGACCTTTTAATTTTTATAGGGCATTTTTTGCCGGATAATATATAATAAAATAGAAGACTAATTTTATCTTAATTTGAGGCGTTTATATGAATATTTCGAGAGCCAGCGATTACGCTATACGGGGACTGGTATATATGGCAAAAAAGCCTGCGGGTACGGTATGTTTCGTAAAAGATATAGCTAAAAACACGAATTCGCCGGCTTCTTTTATGTCTAAGATATTTCAAACGCTTGCAAAAAGCGGCATAGTTCATTCCTTCATCGGAACTAAAGGCGGATTTACGTTTAGTATTCAACCTGAAAATATTACCATAAAAATGGTCGTCGAAATTATAGACGGACCTATCGTTCTAAACAGATGCGTAGTTAATAAATCCTCCTGCCAGAACGCGGACAATTGCGACGTGCATTTTATGTGGGTAGATATTCAAAAAGTACTGACAAAAGCCCTAAGTTCTTATTCTATCGCCGATTTTTCCGGTTTGGAAACCCGCCGCAAGGAATTTGAAAAATGGGCAGATTTTTTATTTCGCACCTGATTTAGCAAATAGTGCTTATTAAATTTTTTTAAAAAGAATATTATTTTCCATGTGAACGTGAATCATTATATCGTCCGAAATATTCTTCAGCAGTTTATATGTATGCTTATAAGAAGCGCAGGCGTCTTGCGGAACCAAATAATCCGAACTTAAAAACAGCATTTCTTTCAAAATATGCCCTACGTATTCATGGCTATATAACGCATCTTCTATTTCTTTTTTTATGTTTCCGGTTTTTCCGGTTTTTATATCGGTTAGGAGCCCTTCTTCCTCTTTGTCTAAATGAAGAATCATAGCCTGCGACATTTTAGTAAAAAGCTCCCTTATTTTAAGGAGTTCCGGGTGCTTATTTCCGTGAACGTTCGCAATTTTTTCGACGTAATCCGAAGCCTCCGGAATATGAACCCTTAAAAACGTATGGTGTATATTAACTATATAGTCTATTAAAAAATCAACATCCCAATCATTTGCTTTTTTACTTAACGAATAGTTATCATCGTTTCCCGCCGCAGCCGAAGGGCTGTTTAATTCATCCGCTATAAGCAGTTGGTCTATCCCGGATTCCTCGCATACATCTTTCAACGTCTTTGAGCCGCCGCAGCAAAAATCCACCCCGTATTTTTTAAATACCCCGATTTTTTCCGGATTTTCCGATGCAATTTCGCCGATGCTCTTTAAGAGCAAAGCATCTTTATCATTCATATTATCCACCCCTATTTTTTTGTAATTTTAACGGCCCACTTAACCGGTCCGTTTTCTATATATTCCCATCCGAAAGCGTTCCCGTTTTCCGCGGTAAGCTGATAATACAATGGCTTGGGGTCGTGGTCGTTTTCTATTATAAGACTTTTTCCGCTTTCAAGTTCTCCTAATATTTTAAATATCGCAGAATGTTTATATTTTGGTTCTATAGCCGTCACGTCCAGAGTTATCGAATCTTTATCCCTTTTTGTTTTCATTTTTCTCTCCTTAAATTTTCTGTTATTCATTTTTTACTTACAATTTTATTATGTTAAATTTTAAACCTTTAATATATGATTTTTATCACAATTAATAAAATAATTTTATAAAAAGTAAAAATGTGACAAAAATCATAACGTTTATTTTTTAATTTTTTTATAATTTAATAAACTTGAGACAATTTGAATTTATAACGGAGTTTTATTTAAATAATATTATTATGATTATGCCTAAAATCAGCAAGAAATTTATGACAATATGGGTGCCCGCTATTGCAGGATTGATTGTTATCCTTACGCTATCTTTTATAGAATTATATTATTCCTTAAAAGTATCCGACGGGGTCGGATTTAATTCTAAAACGGTTAACGCTCCGGCAGGAAAAAAAATATTTTATAAACTGGGATGCGTCAGATGCCATAATATAAGAGCCTTGAATATTAAGGGCGGACATGTCGGCCCCGACCTTTCCGGTGCGTATTCCGATACGAAAAAAGTTTACAAGGAAAACGTAAACGCTTTTTTGAAAAATCCCGCCGGAACTATGTATTTTGTATTGTTGTTCAATCATTTAAGCAAAGAAGACAGAAAAATCATAACGGCGGAATTAAAAAAAGCCCAGAATATTCAAGATAAAATGAAAAATAAAAAAACAAACGATAATAAAAGGGGATGAAAATATTTAAAGGAAATTTAATTTATTTTAATTAACTGTAATAAATGAAAAGAGGAGAGTGTATGGAAAAAAGCATTTATTATGACGAAAAAGCGGTAAACAAATTTTTAAAAATTACGTTATCGCTTACGATTATATTCCTTGTCGTTATATTGGTTTACGGAACGTTCAAAGTATATTACGGCGCGCCGCCTATCCCGTCGCAGGTAATAACCCAAAAAGGCAAGGCCGTTTTTACCGGAAAAGATATTGTTGCCGGTAAGGCAAGGTTTCAGGAATTCGACCTTATGGATTACGGCTCCATTTACGGCAACGGCGCATATTTCGGACCTGACTTTACCGACCAGTATATTCACAGGGAGGTTAAGTACTATAGGGATTTTGAGGCGCAGAAGCTCTATAAAAAACCTTATGCTCAAATCTCGCCGAGAGATCAAGTTTATATAAAATCTCTCGTAATATCTAAAATAAAGAAAAACAGATTTTCTCAGACGGGCAGACTTTTGACTTATACGCCCGGCGAGATATATGCTTTGGGTAAGATTCAAAAAAGAATCGAAAATCTTTACACAAAAGGCGACCGGAATCTCGGGATAGGAAAAAATCTGGTGCCTTCTAAGCAGGATATAAAAAGGATAGTGGAATTTTATTCGTGGGCGGCGTGGAGCGCCGAGACGTTAAGGCCTGGTGTTAACCATACATATACGAATAACTGGCCTTACAGTAGAGGCGCAGGTAATACTCCGCCGGTGTATCTTTATACGTGGACTTTTGCATCTCTGGCGACTTTTATCGCCCTTGCGGGTCTTGTCATCTGGTTTTTCCTTAATTATATTTCTCCCGGCTGGCAGGAAGCTCCGGCATTGCTCGAAAACTGGAAACCGATGGTGGATTTGGATAATTTTAAAATTACCCATTCGATGAAAAAATCCGCCAAATTCTTTTTTTTAGGCGTTTTTCTGCTCGGCTTGCAGATTATAGCGGGTATGCTTCTGGCCCATTATTATGCGGAAAGAGCATCGTTCTTCGGAATTCATACCCTTACCGCTTTGCCGTTTAATATCGTTAAGTCGTGGCATATTCAGCTTGCGATTTTATTCATCGCTTCGACATGGCTCGGCGCGGGGATATTCGTTTCTAAATATATAGGCGGCGGGAAAGAAGCAAAATGGCAGTCGTTTTTTATCGATTTTCTATGGTGGGCATTATTAATAGACGGAGTTGCGGCTCTTGTAGGAATGTATCTCGGAGCCAAAGGCTATTTTCATAACGGATTATGGTTTTTCCTCGGCAATCAGGGACTTGAATATTTGCAGTTGGGAAGGCTTAACCAGATTATCGTATTTGTGGGCTTACTGCTGTGGGTCGTAATACTTTACAGGGCATTGAAGCCGCATTTTATAAAAAATACCGATAAATGGAGCGTCGAGAGGCTGTTTTTAATCAGTGCGGCTACTATAGGCATAATGTATATATTCGGGATGTTTCCGCTTGCTTGGGTCCTCAAAAACTGGACGATTACGGATTTCTGGAGATGGTGGGTCGTTCATCTATGGGTCGAAGGAACTTTCGAATTCTTTGCCGTCGCGGTTATAGGCTATTTTTTTCTTTCGCAGGGTCTCGTAAAAAGAACGACTATAGAAAATACCCTGCTTCTCGAAATAATCCTGATATTTTTAGGAGGCATTATCGGAACGGGGCATCATTTTTACTTCATAGGAGACGCGTCTATCTGGATCGCGCTCGGTTCTATGTTCTCGTTCTTAGAGGTTATTCCCTTACTTCTTTTAACTATGCAGGCTGTTTACGAGAAAAATATCCTGATAAAGGCGGGCAAAAAATTTCCGCAGGATTTATCGTTTAAATATTTAGAGGCTTCCACGTTTTGGAACTTTATAGGAGCGGGCGTTTTCGGCGCATTAATCAATACTCCGTTAATGAACTATTACGAACACGGTCAGTATTTAACGATAAACCATGGACATACGGCTTTGTTCGGCGTATTCGGTCTTCTGGGCATCGCCTTGTCCTATTATGTATTAAGAATGATAGTCGAACCTTCCAAATGGACGGAAGGAGCGGGAAGAGTAGCTCTTTGGTGCTTTAACGTGGGTATGATTCTATGGGTTATTCTTAATTTCCTGCCGGAAGGCTTTTTGCAGTTTGCGGCTTCGATTAAACACGGCTACTGGTATTCGAGAAGCATATATTTTTACGACAAGACCGACCTGTGGCTATGGTTAAGAGTTCCCGGAGATATAGTTTTCAGCATAGGCGTTCTGGTTCTTTTCATAGATATAACAAAAAAACTTTTACAGGTTAAAAAATCGGCAGAAGAATAAAAGGAAGGATGTTTCCCCCGATTCGAAGATACTGATTTTAACTATGTACGAAGATAGGCGGTATGTTCAAAAGGTGCTTGATAACGGCGCATTAGGTTATCTGACAAAAAAGCCGTCGAACATGATTTGATTTACGCAATTAAGACTGTAGCCGAAGGCGAATTATATATTCACCCGTCTTTTAGTAAAAGATTTAATAGGCGAAGGCAAATACAAAAAGGGTGAGGAATATCAAGAATACGGCGGAGGCGGTTCAACCGCCTCCAAAAGCGAAAACGCTCTGTGGAATTTATGGAATAATTTAAGTCCAAGGGAGCAGGGGGTCTTGAAATTTGTCGCCGGAGAAAAACTTTTTATTAACGATAAAACCGTTGCTACTCACCGCTTAAGGGGAATGGAAAAATTAGGATATATAAATAAATCCGACCTTGTAGATATGGTTTTCTTTAAGCTCAAATTAATCGATAAACCCTAAACCTACACCTAATCCTGCTAAAGATGCATTAATAAAATCAAGAAATAATTTTAATCCTACTTTGCATTATTTCATTAAATTATTTTACGTGATAAAAATAAAACTACCTTAATTTTGCAATAGAAAATATTTTGATTTTTCGATTATTTATAAGTCCAAAATAAAATCTCTAATCCCTTTAACGGGGGGTCAGGATAGGAGCAAATAATTTCTATCGGCAATTTTGGGGTTAAGCCCTAATCCCGATTTAGAAAATATTTATAAGTTCTAATGCTAAATAATGCTGGATTCCCGCTTTCGCGGGAATGACACCCGTTGGGTGAAATCTTAAATCCCCATATTGTCATTCCCGCGAAAGCGATATTTCCATCCGTGTTTATCGAAGCATGTCTTTGATACGGATGGAAATGCCAGAAAATAAATTCCTAAATCGGGATTAGGGTTAAGGAAAAAACTGTTAAGGAAAAAACTTGACAGTATCAAATCGAAAAGGTATAAATAAATTAATATAAATTAATTATAGGTATATATTTCTTATGGATAATGCGGCAAAGGAAGAAAAAGTCGATTTCGACGGCTTTGGAAAGCTGTCAGTTTATAGAAGCATGATGTATAATTTTTTTTCGAGGATTTTTGCAAGAAAGGTCGATTTAAAATTTTTAGAAAGCCTTATGCAGAAAGAAATCGAAAATATAATTGGCGGCTTATGCGAAAACGACCCTGCTTCCAATGAATTAAACATAGCCGTTAGAAATATAGTTTTTTCAAGCGTAGAATACGATAAAACCGAAAGCGAATTCGATGAACTTTTCGTAATTCCCGCGCCCGGCAGATTTATACCATCGTATATAAGCTATTATCTTAAAGGAAGCCTTAAAAAAGCAGACGAAAGCGATATTGTTCTCGTCGATAAATTAAAAATTACTTATAAATCTTTAAATTTTGAACTAAAAGACCCGAACGGAGTTTCTATGAAAAGGTCTGACCACATTTCCTATATCTTGGGATTTATGGCGGCGCTGATAAACCTTGAAGGCAGGTACCTTTCGGAGCAGGTCAAAGAACCCCTTCCGTTTCAGGATGTCGTCGCAAACGAATTTATGTTTTTTAACGAATTCGTTGGAAACTGGGCCAACTTATTTGCCGATGAAATAATTCAGGGGTCAGGTTCAATGTTTTACGTACCTGCGGCTAAACTTATGCAGGGTTTTATAGCCTGCGAGCAGAGGGATTATAATAATATTGTTACGAAAATTTAACATAATTGTAATAATCTTGTAACATTCGTTTGTTAGAATAAAGATGTCGAAATCGTAAAATAAATATTTTCAAACCAAACTAAAAGAGAGGAGGAAGTTATGAACAAAATTAGCAAGACAAAAAGGACGATGCGGCTGAGTTCGCTGCCGGCTTTTGTTTTTGCCTTAGCCGCGGCGCTGGCTTTAGTCTTTGCGTTTAGCGGGGCAGGAACGGCTTATGCATCCGGAGCTGCCCTTTACGAAAACCCCAACACGGGCGAGATATTTTTAACGCCCGGGCCGGGAAGGGTAAAAGTAGGACAGAGCGTCGTAAACCAGCTGTTAAAGCCGAACGCAAAAAAGACGACCCTGCAGATTAATAATTTAAAAGCAACGGAAAAGAAGCTGGAGGCTTCGCTAAAAACAGTTAAGGGCGAAACCCTTCCTGCTTGGACGAAACATATCACCTTAGGTACCTTGGTTTATATGGGTTACGGGTATTATACCCAGACAGGTTTTGCTCCCGCGTTACAGCTTCAGGAAAATCCGGCGGGTCCGGGACACAACGGTTATAACGCTTTCAACGTGAACAGGGCGTATTTAATATTCTTATATCATCAGGACAATTGGTTTTTAAAGCTCACGCCGAACATTAATAAGTCGAATAATTATACGGGCGTGCCGACAAATTCCGGCACTGGTTCCGGTTGGTGGAATACGGGACAAGGGGGATGGGTTTCTTCTTCCGGCACTACTTTCGGCAACGAATATTTCAGACTTAAATATGCATTTCTACAGTTTAACCATGTTTACGATGCAAACGGCTTAACCGTAAATCTTAAAGCAGGTCAGTTTCCGACGCCTATGGTTGCATGGGAAGACGGTTTATTAGGATACCATGTTGCGGAAAGAACCCCGTGGGGTTTTCTCGGCGTAACTTCTACCCAGGCTGGTCTCGGTGTATCCGGTAAATTCAGGTCGAACGGAAAAATTTACATGGCTTATAATGCAGGGTTTTTCGACAATGCAACCTTTCATCAGGGTGAAAATGTTGACCAGAAATCGCCTCAGGCAAGGGTTTCTTTTTATCCCATGGGAGCAGATTCCAACTTGGACGGTCTAGGTATAAGCGGATATTATGCATGGTCTGCCCAAACCAATCAATTTAACGGTTACGGTAATGTAGAAAATAATTTCCCGACTGCAAGAACTTCGGCAATACTCGATTATAAAACTCCTCAGGGGTTAATCGCCTTACAGTTCGATTACGGTTTAAACGTTACAAGCGGGGGTTTTGCAAGCGGCGCAGGTTCTATAAGCCAGGATGCCGGAAGCTGGTGCGGATTAGAATCGGTTGCAAATCCTGTATATGCTTGCAGTTATGCGGGTGCGGCATATCCGTTTAATGTCAATGGAAGCGGACCAGATTCTTTGTATATACTTCAACAGCATAATACAGAACACGGTTATGACGCGTTTGGTTATTACAATATTCCTAACAGCAAATTTGGCGCATTTGGACTTTATCAGAGATTTTATTATTCGACTCCGTCTTTGCAGACAAATTTTACCGAGGGCAACCCGTTTGATTTCCAGAGGGTGGTTTTAGGTATAGCTTATCATCTTAACAGCCATATAACATTGACGGTTGACGACCAGAACTATCAGTTCCTTTATGCGAAGGACTATAGGAATTTATCTTCCACGTCGGCTGGATATATAAATTACGGCCAGTGGATGGGACAGACCAACGCCTATTTCCTTCAGGCAAGGATTGCATTCTAAACTTAACTCAAAGCTTTTCTCTCTGCACCTCCCTATACCCGCCCTAAAAAGCGGGTATTTTTATTTCCAAAAATAAAATAAATCTTGATTTTTGTATATTATGAGAATATACTTAATTATATATGGATGACGATATTGCAGGCAAACTTAAAGAATGTTCCGGTTTCGACTGGGATAAAGGCAATGAATTAAAAAACTGGTCTAAGCATCGGGTAACAAAGCAGGAATGCGAAGAAATATTTTTTAACCGTCCGTTTATCGCCGCCGATGATAAAAAGCATTCTATATATGAAGAAAGGTTTTATTGCCTCGGTGCTACAAATATGAAAAAGGAATTATTTCTGGTTTTTACGGTAAGGAATAATAAAATAAGAGTAATATCGGCAAGAAATATGAGCAAAAAAGAAAAAGAGGTTTATCAAAAATATGAAGAAAAATAAGAAAAATATTCCAGAATTTAAAAATGAGCAAGAAGAAAAAGAGTTCTGGTTAGATAACGATTCCACCGAATATATAGACTGGAATAAAGCAAAGCCGGTTATTATGCCAAAATTAAAGCCGTCCACAGAAACTATATCGTTGAGACTGCCGGAACATCTGCTTTTTGAATTAAAGCTCCTGGCAAACAAAAACGACGTGCCTTACCAGTCCCTTATAAAGATGTATTTACAGGAAAAGGTAAGAGAAGAGTTTAATTAAAATCTGATATAATCAATATATGTTTTACGACGATTTTTTTTCGGAATTATATAAAAATAAAGTCAGGTATCTTCTCGGCGGCGGGCATGCCGTTAATATTTACGGCATTATAAGGTCAACCTACGATATAGATATTTTATTAGATTTAAGCGAGGAGAATCTCGATAAACTTTTAAAGGCGTTAAAAGAGCTTAAAATGGTTCCGGCTCTTCCGGTCGATATAAATAATATTAAATCGGAGATTATCAGAAATCAATGGATAAACGATAAAAATTTAATTGTTTTCAATCTTTATAGGCAGGATGAACCTTATCATGTCGTAGATATTTTCTTAAAGCCTTTGATTAATTTTGACGAAATGTTTGAAAGGAAAAAAATAATTAAATATAGCGATTTTGAAATATACGTTATAAATAAAAATGACTTAATAGCTTTAAAATCTATAGCCGGACGAAATAAAGATAACGACGGCAATTTCGTTATATCGGCAGACGAACATTTAGGCGGCAGTCCGCTTTCCATAAAAGAAACGTTAATATGGCTTGAAGAATCAAGGATTTTCTTTTATAAAATTAAAGAATCGATAGAATCTAAGAAAAATTCGTAAATATTATAAAAAAGACTAAAAAGGTAATAAAAAGGTGTCAGATTTATTTATTTTTCGTGTTTAAACTATAAAAAAATTTGTAAATATCAATAATGCGAAATTATGATAAAATAATAAAATGTTTTCATATGAAGCCGATTCATTTAAAAGGATTATTGAGAAAATAAAAACGGGAGCAGGAAGCAATATAATAAGCATCACAGCTTTCGGTTCCCGCGCAAGGGGTGATTTTTCCGGAGATTCCGATATGGACGTTCTTGTAGTTGTCGATAAAAAAACATCCAAGGACGTTTCTTTTATAAATGATATTTTTTATGAGGAAGAAATTAAGACCGGCATACCGTTTTCCGTAACAATAGTATCAATACGGTCATTTGATAATAACAAAAGATTTAAAACAGGTTTTTATCAAAACATTAAAAAAGACGGAGTTGTTTTTTATGGAATTAACCCGTGATGAAAAGGCGGCATTATCGGACTTAAGATTTCAAAAATCGAAAGAAATGCTTGAAGATGCCTTATTCAACCTGAAATCCAAGAGATTTAAAACATCGGCCAACAGAAGCTACTATTCCGTTTATCATGCCGCAAGGTCGTTGCTGATTCTAAAAGGTATAGATCCGGCAAAACACGACGGAGTCAAAACCATGTTTTCGCTTCATTTCGTTAAAGATAAAACGGTTACTCTTGAAACGGGTAAAATATACCAGGAATTAATGTCTTTAAGGAATGAAGCCGATTATGACGATTTTGCAGAAGTAACCGAGCCGGAGGCAAAAAGGGCTGTAGAAATTGCCGGAGAATTTATAAAAAACATCGATAAATTAAGGCAATTGTTAATTAAAGACAGAGCCGGTATAAGCAATAAATAAATCGATAGATGAATAAAAAAAGCGGCGGCGGCATTAAAAACAGGAATATCGTAGAATATCTCTGTAACGGCGTCAGTTTTACAATGCATCCTATAAATGCCCGTTATGGGTACGACTGCAATACGGAGCATCCCACCGTAGTATGGAATATCGAGTTCAGCGGCGAGGTATATCTTTTGAACAACGAATCATTCGGGGGGCGGACGGGCGACGAAAGGCAGAGAATTTATACAAAAAACGTAAGAGGCTCCCTTTGTTCCGAAGGTTCAGATAAATATACTTTTTATAATAAAGCGTCTATTCCCATAGAATTCGAAAAAGACGGCGTATCGTTTATATTAAAAATAAATAAAAAAGATTATGAAAAGGCTGAAATTATAGAAAAAGAAATTTATAAAGAATTCGAAGATTTAGGTCTAAACGCCGCGTATTCTATTGCCGAAGGCAATATCAGGATTATTTTAAACAGGCTCTCCAACAGAAGATTCACCGTTTTAAATTTAAACGTCAAGGACGAAGATATGCTTTTCGAAAAAGACGGCATAGATTATTTTTTCACGGAAAACGAGCCGATTATAGACAAGGCGATAAAAGAAATATTTACCGGTCATCTGGAGCTTATAAAAACGTCGGACAAGTTTTATAAATATATATTAGAGGGATTCAATAGAATGGTCGGTTCGGGACTTAACTGCTTGAATATTCTTCTTGCGGCAGTTAATTACGAACTCCAATACGATATTTTCGACGACGAAAAATATCTTGCAGATTATTTAATTTCACGAGTTAAAAATAACGATAAAAATAATAAAGAAGTATGCTGTATTAATATTCACGATAAAGAAGAAAATTTTTACGAAAAAGGGGTAAAACTTATCGATATAGCAATTCCCTTAAAGAGTTTAATCGAAGCCTTCGACCTTTTAAATAAAATTAAATGCCTTGCTTTAATCGATTATGCTTGATAATGAAAAATTTGATATAATCGCTTAACTTTTTAAACAATAAAAACATTTATGGTTAACGATAATTTTAATAAAGATAACGGGCTTAATTTCGGGGTCAATACCGATTCGTTTTTCGGCATCGGGTTCGGACTTTTGGGCGATAACAATCTCGACCGCTTACAAACCTCATTCAACGATTTTTTTAGTCTTTTAAATTCGTATAAGATAGGAAATATCGAGATAAATACCGAGATAGAACAGTTAAATCCGGGTTCTTTGCAAAAATTAATTATTCCTTTAATCAGTTCTTTTTCTTCAAAATCGTCTATCCCGCTTTCGGTCTCGGTCCATCTTCCGTATCTTCAGCTTAATCCGGCAAGCCCTTTAGAAGAATACAGGCGTATTTCGGTTGACGCGGTTATAAGGGTAATAAACGCCTGCCGCGGATTGGGCGTTAAAAAATTCGTTATTCATCTGACTTCCGAATTTGAAGATTCTATCTTATTTTTTCCTATCGAAGAAAAAGCAAAAAGGACGTTGATAGATATTGCAGTGAATCAGGCAAAGAAAAGTATGTCGGATATACTAAAGGAAACTAAACTGCCGCCATCTGTTTTCGCGTTAGAAAACCTCGAGGTTTTCCCGTTCGATTATTTATACCCCATAGTCGAAGAATTCGGCATATCGGTCTGTTTCGATATGGGTCACTGGGGGTTAAACGGTTTTATGCCTGAAAAATTTCTCGAAAAATTTAACCTTAACCGCATAGGCGAGATGCATATTCAGGATATGACGGAAAAAAGAAGCGACTTAAGAACGACCGTAAGAAACGAACATAGACCTTTAGGAACCGGCATTTTAAAACCGGACGAATTTTTTAACTCTCTGGTCGAGAATAGGCAATTTTCAGGGTCTTTGATAATAGAAAACAGGTCTAAAGAAGATTTAATTTCTTCCTTAGATTACTTAAAATCCGGTAATTTTATATAATGCAGTAAATTTTCTTTATGCCTTCCTATAAAGATATAGATAAAAACGGTTTTTTTACCAGACCTCTTCTGCTTTCTTCTACCGGAATGTTTTTGGACGGTTATTCTCTCACTATAATCGCATTCGCGATAATACTTATCAATCCGTATTTCAGCCTGAATGCGTTAGAATCGGGCTTGATAATAGCATCCGTGGTATTCGGCAGTATAATAGGGGCATTGTTGATTGGATATTTCAGCGACATTTTCGGGAGAAAATCGGTTTATATTTTAAATATGGCGGTTTTTGTAGTTTTCGGAATCGTATCGGCTTTTTCGGTTAATTTTTTAATGCTGTTTATATCGAGGTTAATTCTTGGTGTTGCGGTCGGAGCCGATTATCCGGTATCCAATTCTTATATTGCGGAAACGGCGCCGGAGGCGCTCAGGGGTAAACATCTTTCCTTCGCCGGTTTGTCGTTCGGCGTAGGCTCGATATTTTCTTCTTTAACCGCGGCGGTTCTTTTTCCTTTCGGACCTGAAATGTGGCGGCTTATGCTTGGTATCGGCGTTATCCCCGCATTTATAGTAATGTTTTTAAGAATTTCTATGCCGGAATCTAAAAGATGGATAAATGCAAAAAGTCTAAGAAACGAATATAAAAAAAATAAGTTATACATCGAAGGAATGTTTTCAAAAGCGCATATAAAAAACACGGTTCTTTATTCCTCTATCTGGTTTTTATACGACGTCGGAGCATACGGTATCGGTCTGCTAATACCGTTAATCTTTAAAAAAAGCGGACTGATTTCAAACGAAGACAATGCGCTTATAACGTCTTTAATTCTTTTAGTCGGCATAGCAAGCTCCTCAATCGGGCTTTTAGAAATAGATAAAATAGGAAGAAAAAAGATACAGCTTATAGGTTTTGCCGGAATGGGCGCCGCCCTTTTTTTTCTTCCTTTCGTATACGGAACATTAGCCGGTCTTGTCGCCGTAATTTTTATAGCCGAAATTTTTAATTCTTTAGCGTCTTTAACGGTAGGGATTTTCCCCGCCGAGCTTTCACATACGTCTTTCAGGTCGTCGGCTTACGGATTTTCGGCCATGGCGGGAAAAATAGGAGCCGTATTCGGAGTTTTGATAATGACGTATTTCGTTAAGGAAAATAAAGATTTAGGTTATTATTCGGTTGCGGTTTTAATGTTTGCGGCATTTTTCCTTTCTTCTTTTCTGCCGGAAACCAGAAGTAAACAGCTTGATGAAATTAAATAATATTAAGTGGGTTGTTCCGATTTTCCTTGACTTAATTTTTATCAGATATATAATTGTAATAAATTATAGCATTATCCGAATAAATCGTTCTTTGAAAATTAAAGCTTAATTCCCTTATATATAAGGGAAGCGGAGGAACCAAAATTTTGGGGCGAATATCTTTGATAGAGGAGCACTCTTTATCCTTAGCCCGTCAGCTAACTTCGTAAGCTATTAAAGAGCGCCGAAAGTATAGCTAATATATATATCCGCATATCGATAATATTTTTATTTATTCTTTAATAGCCGAAGGTTTTGAAACCTCCGGCTATTTTTTTGCAAAAAATGCGCAACATAAACATTTTAATTTAATAAAAACGGAGGCGGGTAGTTTATGATAGAAAATATTATTCTTCTTATAGTTTCTATAATGGTATTAGTATATTTGTTTTATGTGTTGATATATCCGGATAAATTTTGAACATATATAAATTTAGCGTGAATTGAAATTTAAAGGAGTGGGGAGGGGCTATAAATGATAGTATTTTTAGCAGCTTTTGCCGGCATAGCTATAATGTATGCCTTATTATGGTTTTTTACGGATTTTATAGATAAGATTTAATTTAAATTTAAACATAAAAAGAGGTGTCGAATAATGACTTACACGGGAGTTTTGCAGATTTTAATAACGCTTGCCGTTATGGTTATAGCCGCAGTTCCGTTAAGTAAATATCTTGCGCATGTTTTTAAATGCGAACATACATTTTTAGACGGGATTATAAATCCGGTGGAAAGTTGGACTTTAAAGTTTCTGAAAGTTAACGGAAATGAAGAGATGGACTGGGTTAAATATTTAAAGACGGGGCTTATCGTTAATTTCTTAATGCTGTCGATAGTTTATTTCATATTGAGGTTTCAAAACTTTTTTCCGTTCAACCAGATGCGCTATCCGGGCATTCCTTGGGCACTTGATTTTAACACGGCGATAAGTTTTATAACCAATACGAACTGGCAAAATTACGGCGGAGAGGAGGTTTTATCCAATTTTTCCCAGATGGCGCTTGTTTTTCTACAGTTCACTTCGGCTGCCACGGGACTTGTTTTTGCCGTAGCTTTTATCCGCGGGCTTATAAGGCGCGAAGCAAAATATGTGGGTAATTTTTACGCAGATTTTATAAAGGCTGTTTACAGGCTTTTTTTTCCTTTAGCCGTTATATT
The DNA here is from genome assembly GCA_021811805.1 of bacterium. Lineage (GTDB taxonomy): Bacteria > SZUA-79 > SZUA-79 > Acidulodesulfobacterales > Acidulodesulfobacteraceae > Acidulodesulfobacterium_A. The sequence goes on from JAKAQA010000001.1 coordinate 95,564, forward strand.
TGCGGTTATTATGCTGTGGCAGGGATCGCCGCAAAGCATCTTTACCATGCAGAAAAACGTCGTGAATATGACGGGAACTAAACAGACTCTTTCCGTAGGACCCGTAGCTTCTATGGTATCTATCGAAAATATTGGGACTAACGGAGGAGGTTTTTACAACGCAAATGCCGCCCAGCCTTACGAAAATCCTAACCCCTTTACTAACGCCTTAATTATATTTATGATGGGGACGATTCCTATAGCGCTTTTTTTAATGTACGGAATAATGATAGGGAATAAAAAGCATGCATGGACTTTATTTGCGGTCGCTATGACGCTCCTCGTAGTCTGCCTTGCAACGGTTTATTCTCAGGAGGCGCACGGCAATCCGTTCCTTGCAAAGTTAGGAGCAAATATCCGTGTTTCTAAAAATAATCCGGGCGGCAATATGGAAGGAAAGCAGGAACATATCGGAATTGCCCAGACCTCTTTATTTGCAGTCGCTACTACGGCGTTTACCACCGGCAACGTCGATTCCGCCCACGACAGTTTTATGCCTCTTTCAGGCATGGTTCTAATCGCCGAAATGATGTTAAACCTTATATTCGGCGGTAAAGGAGTGGGGCTTTTAAATATGCTCGCAATGGTAATAATAGCCGTGTTCATAGCCGGACTTATGGTAGGACGGACGCCTGAATTTCTTGGGAAAAAAATAGAGGCTAAGGAAGTGAAACTTGCAACGCTTGCAATGTTTGCCCATGCGTTTATTATTCTTATCCCTTTTGCGATAGCTTTAGCTTTACCGGCGGGGTTGGCGGGTATATTGAATCCCGGTCCGCACGGATTAAGCGAGATTTTATACGCCTATACCTCGACGACGGCAAACAACGGGTCTGCGTTTGCCGGTCTTAACGGCAATACGCTTTTTTATAATATTTCGCTCGGGCTTACTATATTTTTCGGCAGATATATTCCTATAATTTGCCAGGTTGCAATAGCGGGTTCATTAATCAAAAAGAAAAGCATACCGGAATCGGCGGGAACGTTTCCGGCGCACGGCATTTTATTTTATACGGTCGTGATGGGAACTATACTGCTTGTCGGAGCGCTAACGTTCTTTCCGGCGCTGGCGCTTGGACCTATTGCGGAACATTTCGCAATGGTAAAAGGGCATCTGTTTTATTAATTTAAAATAATTTAAAGAGGATGTTTATTGTGGGAAAAGAATTTATAAGAATGATAAAATTAACGGTTTTATTATATATTATATGCTCTATAGGCTATACTTTTCTTATATGGGGCATAGGAAAAATAGCCTTTCCCTTTCAGGCGGGCGGAAGCATCGTTTATAAAAATTCAAAGCCGGTCGGTTCATTTTTGATAGGCGAAAAATTTACTTCTCCGTATATATTTAACGGCAGACCGTCGTATGCCGGAAACGGTTATAACGGAATGGAATCAGGCGCTTCAAATTACGCTCCCGTCAACGGAAAGTATATAAACCATGAAAAAAAACTTATAAATAAATTTTTAAAGGAAAATCCGGCCGTTAAAAAAGGCGGTGTGCCGGTCGATATAATAACCGGCTCCGGCTCGGGTTTGGGACCTTATATTTCTATAGCGGCGGCGTTAGACCAGATACCGAGGATATCGTCGCTTACCGGAATATCTAAAACTATACTTCATAGGCTTGTTAAAAACAATATATCTTATAGGCAATTAGGCATATTTGGAACTCCCGGGGTAAACACGATGAAATTAAATTTAAAACTTTCTTTACTTCTTAAAAAAAGCGATTATAAGTTATATAAACGTATTTTCAAGGGACTGGCTTAAGCCGATTAATTAATATTTGTTTAATTTTTAAATAAAAGGGATAAGAAAAATTATGTCCAGAAAATCATATTATGTTTCTGCGTTTAGCAAAGATATAATGTTATCCGCAATAAAGGATTCTTTTAAAAAGCTTAATCCGAAAATAATGATTAAAAATCCGGTTATGTTTGTCGTCGAGATAGGTTCCGTTATTACCACGGCAATATTTATCAAAGACCTTTTTCTGCATGATTTTAAATTTATCGCCTTTGTTCTTCAAATAACGTTATGGCTATGGTTTACCGTTCTGTTCGCCAATTTTGCCGAAAGCATTTCCGAAGGAAGAGGCAAAGCGCAGGCGGACAGCCTGAGAAGAACAAAGACCGAGGTAATAGCAAGGCTGTTTAAAGAAGACGGAAAGGAGGAAAAAATAAAAACCTTCCTCTTGAGAAAAGGGGATGTAGTTATTGCCGAATCGGGCGATACTATACCCGCCGACGGAGAAATAATAGAAGGAATCGCTTCCGTAGATGAATCCGCCATTACCGGAGAATCCGCTCCCGTAATAAGGGAAAGCGGCGGCGATAGAAGCGCGGTTACCGGCGGTACGAAAGTCTTATCGGATAAAATTATAATCAGAGTAACGTCGAACCCGGGAGAGAATTTTATAGATAAGATGATAGCTCTCGTCGAAGGAGCATCAAGACGGAAGACGCCGAACGAAATAGCGCTTAATATTTTACTTGTAATGCTGACGGCCCTTTTTTTAGCCGTCGTTATTACTTTAGAACCTATGGCCGGTTATTTTCACGGATACATTTCTCCAGTAATTTTAGTCGCCCTTCTTGTGTGCCTCATACCTACGACTATAGGCGCTCTGCTTTCCGCCATAGGTATTTCCGGTATGGACAGGCTTGTCAAACATAACGTAATTGCCATGTCCGGAAAAGCCGTAGAAGCGGCAGGCGACGTCAACACCCTCTTGCTTGATAAAACAGGAACTATAACATTCGGAAACAGGATGGCCGTTTCTTTTATTCCGCCCGAGGGTTCGGACATTAACGAGTTAGCCGATTATGCACAGCTTTCGTCTTTAAGCGACGAAACGCCTGAAGGAAGGTCTATTGTAACTCTGGCAAAGCAGTACGGCTTCAGGGGAAGGCATATAGACGAAAAAAATATAGAGTTTATTCCCTTTTCGGCATTTACCAGAATGAGCGGAGTTAACCTTTTAGATAAGAGTTTGCAAATAAGGAAAGGAGCGGTAGATGCGGTTATAAAATTCGTCGAGCAAAATAACGGCACAGTTGCTGATAAAACCGTAAAAATAGCGGAGGAAATTTCTAAAAAAGGCGGGACGCCTCTTGCCGTTGCGGTAAATGACCGCATGCTAGGCATTATACATTTAAAAGACGTCGTAAAAGGCGGAATTAAGGAGCGGATTAATAGTTTAAGAAAGATAGGCATTAAAACCGTCATGATAACTGGCGACAATCCTTTGACGGCAAAAGCGATTGCAAGCGAAGCCGGAGTTGACGATTTTGTAGCGGAAGCTACTCCGGAAACCAAAATGGCGATTATAAAAAAAGAACAATCGCTTGGCAAGCTAGTAGCGATGACCGGGGACGGAACTAACGATGCGCCTGCTTTAGCTCAGGCTGATGTCGGCGTCGCTATGAACACAGGCACTATGGCGGCAAAAGAAGCGGGGAATATGATAGACCTAGATTCAAATCCTACTAAACTGATAGAAATCGTCGAGATAGGCAAGCAACTTCTTATAACCAGAGGGTCACTTACCACATTTTCCATAGCAAACGACATAGCAAAATATTTTGCCATAATACCGGCTATGTTTGCGCCTATTATTCCATGGCTTAGGCCTTTAAACGTTATGGGGTTGTCTTCGCCGGAGTCGGCTATACTTTCGGCGGTAA
>JAKAQA010000074.1 GCA_021811805.1 bacterium
TTGACGCGGCCGGGAGTTTTTTTACTTCTTGTCCTACAATTTATAATTATGTTAATTATTTCAATTACCAAATTGTATTGATTTTATTTTTTATTTTATTTTGATATAATAATATAAAAAAATAATTTAATATGGATTTTAAATTATCAAAATATTTTACGGATAAGGTTTTAATTAAAAGACCCTATATTAAATTAGAATGGTTATCAGAAATTAAAACAAGTTATAATAGAAAAGAAATGCAAGACGATGGTAGAATCAGATATTGGATATACATTGGAGAGTACAAAAAATATTTACGCGTAGTTTTCTTAGAAGACGGCGAAACTATTCATAATGCTTTTTTTGATAGGAATTTTAAAGAAGGTAAACAATAATGAAAATAGATTATTATAATGATACAGACACGCTATACATAACTTTATCCGACAATCCAAGCGTTGAATCAGAAGAAATAAGCCAAGATGTAGTTATTGATTTAGATGAAAATTCGCAACCTGTTGGTTTTGAAATTGAGCATGCTAGACAAAAAGTTAATCTGAATTCAATTATTTTTAATTTAGGAAATATTCAATTAGAAAAAACCGCTTAAAAAAAGGTGTCAGATTTATTTATTTTCTTACTCCCGACTGCGTTTGACGCGGCCGGGAGTTTTTGTTTTTACTTTTTATCCAATAATTTCCAATTATGGAAATCGCATTACTAGTATTTTATTAATATTGATTTTATTTTCGTGATATAATACTAATAATTTATTTAATTATAATAAAAACTGTTTTATTTAAAAGAATAAAAGAAATTGAATATGTTTTATTTTTTGTTTTAAATGGATATTCAAATTGATTCGCATACATTATACATTATTAAGAGCTAAGGAAAAAGGAACTAATGAAGCTGAAATTAAAGACGTTATTAATAGCGGTTTTATAATTGATTCAAAGTATGGTCTTTTCGGAAAAGCTAAACTTTATGAATTCAGGCAAAATAGGCTTAATAGATATTATTAACAGATGTCGTTTTAGATATCGGAATAGATGATAAAATAGTCGGCATAGAGATAATTGGCGCATCTAAACATATTTCCTTCGATAAGATTTTCCCTTTGAATTATGAGTTTAATAAAATCGCCTCTTGAAAAAGCAGGAATTAAAGGCGTTGGATTTATTTAATGAAAATACTCGTCGCAATACCCGTTTACAACGAAAAAGACAATATAGGGCGCATGATAAATTCCGTTTTAAGCCTTAACGGGTCCGAATCCGCCAAAAAACCGAACCATTCGATAAGCCTTTTAATAATAGACGACAACTCGCCTGACGGCACCCGCCGGATAGTTAAGGAATTTATGGACGGGCAAAAGGACGAGGCCGGCGTAAGCGGCGCCAGCGGCGGCGGAGGCAGTGAAAGCGGCCGCCTTTTTCTTATAGAAAGGGAAAAGAAAATGGGGCTTGGGACGGCTTATACCGCCGCGTTTAATTTTGCCGTCGAAAAGGGCTACGATTACGTGCTTACTATGGACTGCGATTTTTCCCATAATCCGGAGGAGATTGCCGGCTTCGTCAGCCTTATGGAAACCGAAAAATGCGGAATGATAACCGGCTCCCGCTATTCGGGGGGAATACGCATAATAAACTGGAGCATGAAGCGGCTTTTGATTTCTTACTTCGCAAATATATACGCAAAATTAGTTACGGGCGTTAAAATAAGCGATTTAACAGGCGGTTTCAATATGTACGACGTCAACTGCCTTAAAAAAATAAATCTCGGAGGAATAAGTTCGAGAGGCTATGCCTTCCAGATAGAGATGAAATACAGGATGGTAAAGGAAGCGGGATGCAGTTTTAAAGAATATCCCATAATATTTTACGAAAGAACAATGGGGAAATCCAAGATGTCCAAAGGCATTATTTTCGAGGCTTTCTTTAGGGTAATAAAGCTCAGGCTCGGACTTTACAGATAAATTACGGATAAATTTTTTCCTATAATACTTGACTAATTTAGTAAAGTATGTTTTAATTTAATAAAAGCTAAGATTAAATTAAAATAAATAAAACAAATTAAACGTAAAGAGGGGGGCAATATTATGCCGGTATATTCGGAAAAAGTAATGGACCACTTTCAGCATCCGAGAAACGTGGGAGAAATAGAAAACGCGGACGGCGTGGGTGAACTCGGAAACCCTACATGCGGCGATATAATGAAAATATACATCAAAGTTAAAGACGATAAAATCGAAGACGTAAAGTTTAAAACATTCGGCTGCGGCGCCGCTATAGCTACAAGCTCTATGGTAACGGAGCTCGTCAAAGGAAAGACGCTCGAAGAAGCGGAAAAAGTATCTAACGGCGTGGTAGCGGAAGCTTTAGACGGACTGCCTCCGGTAAAGATGCACTGCTCCAATCTTGCCGCCGACGCGCTTCATCTAGCCATCGAAGATTACAAGGCGAGAAAAGCGGGCAAAGGTCCTATAGGCAGGGTGGAAACGCCGGAACACGACGAAGACGAGCACGATTTGCTTGAACATGCGTAATGAAAAACAATTTAGATAAGATAAAAGCGGGTCGGTCGGCCGAAAAGGATGGCGGTTAAACACATATGAATTACGATTACGAACTGGATACCTTCGGATTATCGTGTCCTATGCCCATAATGGAAGTTGCGGAAGAATTTAAAAAAATTCCCTTCGGTGCGGTGTTAAAAGTAACGGCATCGGACGAGGGTATTATAGAGGACTTGAAAAGCTACTGTAAAAAAACCGGGCATGAATTTCTGTCTTACGAGATAAATCTGCCGGAATACATAGTTTTCGTAAAAAAATAGGGATAATAGGGATAAATAACAAATAATAATTTATATATATAACTTATTAATCTGAATCGAACAGGCGGATACGGAGGCAAAATTGAAAATAATTAATTTCGACCATTTTGCGGCGACAAAGATGAGGCAGGAAGTAAAAGACGCTATGGAGCCGTATTTTATCGGAGAATACGGCAATCCTCAAAGCATTCATACGCTCGGCGACGAACCGAGGGAAGCCGTGGATAAAGCCAGACTTAAGGCGGCGGAGCTTTTAAATGCGGCAAGCACTGAGGTTATATTTACCGGCAGCGGTTCGGAAGCTAACAATCTCGCCATAAAAGGAACGGCTTTCGCGAGAATGGAAAAAGGCAGACATATAATCGTTTCGAAAATAGAGCATTTCAGCGTTTTAAATTCCGTTAAATCTCTGGCTAAACTGGGTTTCGAATTCAGCGAAGTTCCCGTCGACAAATACGGTTCGGTCGACCCGCAGGACGTTAAAAACGCTTTAAGAAAAGATACCATACTCGTCAGCATTACTCAGGCGTCTAACGAAATCGGCACTATTCAGGATATCAAAGAAATCTCGAAAATAGTTCATGAAAACTCCGCGGCGTATATACATACGGATGCAAACACATCCTGCGGCTTCATAGAAACGGACGTAAAAGAACTCGGCGTCGATATGCTCTCTGCCGCTCCCCACAGGTTTTACGGCCCGAAGGGCGTGGGGCTTTTTTACCTTAAAAAGGGGATACGCATAATGCCCCTTATTGACGGCGGCATTCAGGAATTCGGAAGAAGGGCGGGCACCGAAAACGTACCTGCTATTGCCGGAGCCGGAGCCGCCTGCGAACTTGCCAAAAAAGAGTTGAAAGACAGGACGTTGCATCTTCTGCCCATTCAAAAAACGATTACGGACGGCGTGCTCGGCGGTCTCGACGAAGTTTATTTAAACGGGCATCCGGAAAAAAGGCTCCCCAATAATCTTAACTTCGTCGTAAAATACATCGAGGGGGAATCTATGCTTATGTGGCTTAATAATATCGGCATTATGGTAGCAAGCGGCTCCGCCTGTACTTCTAAAATATTAAAATCGTCCCACGTATTAAACGCCATAGGGGTTGACCCCGCTCTTGCGCAGGGTTCGCTTCTCATATCGCTCGGCGAAGACAACACTCTTGAAGATGCGGAATATTTCGTCAAAGAACTTCCGGCGGTAGTCAAGAAACTAAGAGAGATGTCTCCGCTCTACGAAGAAGTCATGAAAAGGAATAAAAAATAAAAAAAATAATATAATTTAAAAAAGAGGATTAAAATGGCTGAAACCGTATCCGTAAAAGGCAACCCGGTATCGTTGAGCGGACCGGCGCTGAACATAGGGGATACCGCTCCCGAAGTTATAGTCGCAACTAAAGATTTAAAAGAAAAAAAAGTAGGCGGCAGGAAAGAAAAAATCCAGCTGATAATTACCCTTCCTTCGCTGGATACCTCGGTTTGCGAAATGGAAACCAAAAAATTTAACGAGATGCTCGCCAAATATACCGATATCGACGTAAACGTCATATCTATGGACCTCCCTTTCGCCCAGGACAGATTCTGCGAAAGCTACGGCATAAAAAATATTACCACGACGTCAGATTTCAGGTATAGAGACATGGAAAAATACGGCGTTATCATAGGCGAAGGCGCATTAAAAGGGCTTGCCGCCAGAGCCGTTTTTATAGCGGACAAAGAAGGTAAAATCGTTTATAAGCAGTTAGTTCCCGAAATAACCAACGAACCGGATTACGAAAGCGTTTTAAAAGCGCTCGACGCCTTAAAATAATTTTATATCCGCGGTAAAATTAATTTAAGTTTCCGGCGCCGATAACGCGCGCCGATAATCCTTGAATTAACGAATATTAAATTATATAATAAATCAAAAGAGAAACAGGGCGCGTAACTCAGGGGTAGAGTGCCACCTTCACACGGTGGAAGCCGCAGGTTCGAGACCTGCCGCGCCCACCATCCGAAACGGCGTTAAACGACCCGCCCGCAAAATTCCATACTAAAACTCCCCGGATACCCGAAAAACAAAAAATAAACCTCACGTTTAATAAAAGACCTTATTAATGATATAATAATAAATGATAAAATTATAGATTATATTGTAAATTTGCGGTAATTTATGGAAATAACGGAAGATTTCAACGTTAAAAGCTTCGACGGATTTATCGACGCCCTGTTCGGTTCAAAGACGATAGGGGTTTTTATTTATCAGGACGGCTGCAGGATAGTTAATTCAAACAAAACGTTCAGGGAATTTATCGGCTATTCCGAAGAGGAGCTTAGCCGCCTTACTCCATACGACATAATAACCGACGAATACAAGTCCGCGGTAAAAAAACTTGCCGAAAGAAGAATAAATGGAGAAGTTTTCGCCGCCGAGCAGATAACGCATATGCATATAACAAAAGAAGGCGTTTTAAAGCCCACCGTTATTTTTGCATATACTATTTCTTATAACGGCAAACCGGCAGGGCTGGTTCTAGTGCTGGACGTTTCCAAGCAAAAAATGTACGACGGTCTTTTTCTTTCTTTCAGGGCGCTTCAAACTATGTACGCTACGCTGTCCGAAGTCAACCAGCTTATAGTCAGGGCGAAAGACGAAAATATTTTATTTTCCGACATATGCGAAAGGATAGTGCGGCGCGGATTATTCGTAAATGCCTTTATAATACTTTTCGGTCCCGGACTTAATATAAAAGTTTCCTTTTCTTATGAAAAAAGCGATTATCTCGATTATTTAAAACGGCGTTTAAATACCCCGGAAGCAAAAAAGGGACCGCTTATTACTTCTTTTTTAAATTCTAAAATAATAATTAACAACGATACCTTAAAAAATCCTTTAATGCTGACTTGGAGGGAGGAACAGGCAAAAAGGGGATATCTGTCAAGCGCCGCCGTGCCGATTATAAAAAAGGGCAAAACGTTCGGCGTTCTTTCCCTATATGCCGCCGAAAAAGGATTTTTTAAAAGAGATACTTATAATCTGTTGAAAGAAATGATGATGGATATAAATTACGCGCTCGATAAAATAGAAGACGAAAAATGGCATTCCATGATTCGGACGGCGTTAAATTCAGGCTCGGATTTTGCGGTTATTCTGGATAAATATTTTAACATATTATACGTAAATGAAAGCGCATATAAAATATTCGGCTATACCGCAAACGAACTTGCCGGCGAACATTATTCCAAAATATTCGAAGGCGGCTCCGGAAAAAAAACGCTTGCCGAAAAATTTCTCGCCACTATCGTTTCCGGCGAAATCTTAACGGATATATTCACGTATAAAACAAAAGACGGCGGCGATATATACTGCTATACTACGATTACTCCTTTTAACTCCGCCGCCGCAAGCGACGGAACCGGAACCGGCGATATAGAATATTACATAACTACCGGAAAAGATATTACCGGAGAAATAAAAGCCGAAGAAACTATGGAACAGCTAATGCATTTCGACCCGCTTACCGGCCTTCCCAATAAAAAAATGCTTAAAGAAAAGATAGACGGATTTATAAAAGATTCCGGTTTTTCGGACGAACCTTCATCCTGCGCCCTTGCAATAATAAATCCGGTAAATTTTTCTTTAATAAACCATACTCTGGGTTTTGAAA
>JAKAQA010000075.1 GCA_021811805.1 bacterium
CTTTTTAACGGATGCGGAAAATCCAGCCGCGTATGGATGAGCCACGGCGACGTTATAGTTAAAATACCGGACGGTTTTGCGGTAACGGCGCAGACCGAAACATGCGATACCGCCGCTTTCGAGAACCGCCGAAAAAAAATGTACGGCCTCCAATTTCACCCCGAAGTTATCCATACCGCCTGCGGAACGGCTATATTGAATAATTTTTTATTCGATATAGCAAAAGTAAAAGGAGACTGGGAGTTAGAAGACTTTATATCCGGCAAAGTAGCGGAGATAAGAAAAAATATCGGCGGCAAAAAGGCCATATGCGCCTTATCCGGCGGAGTGGATTCTACGGTTGCGGCCGTCCTTACTAATTTAGCCGTCAAAGACAGGCTCAAATGCATATTCGTGGATAACGGCCTGCTGAGGGAGACGGAGGCAAAATCCGTTATGAAATATTACAGGGACAACCTAAGCCTGAACGTTAAGCTCGTAAATGCTTCAGGTTTGTTTTTAAAAGAATTGAAAGGCGTTTCCGACCCTGAAAAAAAACGTAAGATTATAGGAAAACTTTTTATAAAAATATTCGAAAAAGAAGCCGAAAAAATAAAAGATGTAAATTTTCTCGTTCAAGGAACTCTTTATCCCGACGTTATCGAATCGGTAAAAGTATTCGGAGCCTCAAGCATTATCAAAAGCCATCATAACGTGGGAGGGCTTCCCAAAAAATTAAATTTAAAATTAATAGAGCCGCTGAGAGAATTATTTAAGGACGAGGTGCGCATAATAGGAAAAAATATCGGGATACCCGGCGAAATAATAAACAGGCAGCCGTTTCCCGGCCCCGGATTGGCCATAAGGATAATAGGCGAGGTCGATAAAAGGCGGCTCGACGTTTTGAGAAAAGCCGACTCGATTGTAACCGAAGAGATAAAAAAAGCCGGATTATACGACAAAATATGGCAGTCTTTCCCCGTGCTCGTTCCGGTTAAGACCGTCGGCGTTATGGGAGACAAAAGAAGCTACGAGTCTGTCATAGCTCTCCGCGCGGTGACTTCGGCCGACGGGATGACCGCGGATTTCGCAAAATTAGATTACGATATATTAAGAATATGCTCTTCGAGAATAATTTCGGAAATAAAAGGAATAAACAGGGTGGTTTACGATATCACTTCAAAACCGCCTTCGACGATAGAATGGGAGTGAAATTATGAACGAGTTCGTCCACCTGCATCTGCATTCGCATTACAGCCTTTTAGACGGGGCGATTAAAATCGACGATATAATAAACAAGGCTATCGAATTCGGCATGCCTTCCGTCGCGATAACCGACCACGGGAATATGTTCGGGGCTATAGAATTTTACGAGAAAGCCGTTAAAAAAAAGATAAAGCCTATAATCGGCTGCGAAATGTATGTTTCTAAGTCCGATATGAAACTTAAGAACGCAAGCGAAAAATATTATTACCATCTTATACTGCTTGCCAAAGACGACGAAGGCTACCGGAACCTGTCCAAATTAGTATCTAAATCCTATATCGACGGGTTTTATTACAAACCCAGAATAGACAAGAACATACTCAAAGACAACCATAAAGGCTTAATCGCCCTGTCCGCGTGTATAAAAGGGGAAATTCCCTATAATATAGTCCATGGAAAATACGATGCGGCGGAAGAGAGCCTTAAATATTATTTAGAGCTTTTTAAAGACGATTTCTATCTGGAAATGCAGGTCCAGGGCATGGAAGAGCAGATAACGGCAAATAAAGGACTGCTGGATTTGTCTAAAAAATACGGCGTGCCTCTCGTCGCCACAAACGACTGCCATTATCTTCTAAAAGAGGACTATGAAGCCCACGACGTCCTGTTGTGCATCCAGACCGGCAAGACGGTGGAAGACAAGGACAGAATGAAATTTTCGACGAAAGACCTTTATTTCAGGTCGCAGGAAGAAATGAAGGAAATTTTCGGCGGATACCCCCCCGAAGTAATTTCAAACACGAAAATGATAGCCGATAAATGCAATTTTTCGTTTAAACTTAAAGAAGGGCATCATTTTCCCCAGTTTAAAGATAAAGATAATAAAAATTCCGTTCAGTACTCCGAAACTTCCGTCGCCGATTTTTTTGAACGCGAAACGAGGAAAGGTTTCGAAGAAGTTTTTATAAAAAATCCTACGAAAGCCGCCGCCGAATCTTATGCAAAAAATCCCGAAGCATACGCGGCAAGGCTCGATATGGAGATAGAAGTCATTAAAAAATCTAATTTCGCGGGATATTTTTTAATAGTGTCGGATTTTATCAAATACGCTAAAGAGCATAATATTCCGGTTGGGCCGGGCAGGGGTTCGGCCGCCGGAAGCCTTGCCGCCTATTGCCTTAAAATTACCGAAATCGACCCTATCAAATACGACCTGATGTTCGAGAGGTTTCTTAATCCAGAAAGAATAAGCATGCCCGATATAGACTCCGATTTCTGCATAAACGGCAGAGACGAAGTTATTAAATACGTTTCGGACAAGTACGGCGAAGAACAGGTTTCGCAGATAATAACTTTCGGAACCATGCTTGCGAAAGCCGTAATAAGGGATACGGGAAGAGCTTTAAATATGCCTTACGCAGAGGTCGATAAAATAGCCAAAATGGTTCCCAACACCCTCGGCATTACTCTTGAGGATGCCGTAAAAGAAGAGCCTAAGCTCCGGAGTTTAATCGAAACCAACCCTAAGGTAAAAAAACTCATAGAAATAGCAAAAAGGCTCGAAGGCCTTGCAAGGCATGCAAGCACCCACGCCGCAGGAGTGGTTATATCGAACGAACCCATCCATAACCATATGCCGCTGTATAAAGGAACGAAAGAAACCGACGTTATTACGACTCAATACACCGGAACGGATTTAGAAAAATTGGGATTTATCAAGTTCGACTTTCTCGGATTAAAAACTCTTACGGTAATGAACGAGGCTATCGCCCTTATAAACGATTCAAGCGGGCAAAGCGCTAATTTTAACATATACGATATAGATTTGAACGACAGGCCGACGTTTAAACTTTTAGCCGCCGGAGATACTACGGGGGTATTTCAGCTCGAAAGTTCCGGCATGAAAGAATTAATAAAAAAACTCGTTCCGAATTCTTTCGAGGATTTAATTCCGCTCGTCGCCCTTTACAGGCCGGGACCTCTCGGCAGCGGAATGGTTGACGATTTTATCAAAGCGAAACACGGCAAAGCCAGAATACATTATATTCATCCGTCCCTGAAAGATATTCTTCAGGATACATACGGAGTAATGCTGTATCAGGAGCAGATAATGAAAGTGGCTACCAATCTTGCCGGATTTTCTATGGGAGAGGCTGACGTTTTAAGAAAGGGCGTAGGGAAAAAGCAGGCCGAACTTATTAACCAAATGAAAGATAAATTTATTTCCGGATGCAGGGCAAACGGAATAGAAGAGGCAAAATCCGAGAAGATTTTTTCCCTTATAGTTAAATTCGGGGAATACGGTTTTAATAAGTCCCACTCGACGGCTTATGCATATATAGCATATATGACCGCCTATTTAAAGGCTAACTACAAGGAGCATTTTACGGCGGCCCTTTTATCCAGCGAAATGTCCAATACCGATAAGCTGGCAAAGATAATAAACGAGGCGAAGTCCGGAATCAACGCCTGCGAAATCCTGCCTCCGTCCGTTAACGAATCCGCGGAAAGATTCGCGATAGTAAATACGGGAGCGGAAGGCGTCGGAAGGCTTGCCATCCGGACCGGGCTGGGAGCGGTTAAAAACGTGGGCAAAGCGGCGATAGATTCTATTTTGCAGACCCGCAAAGATAAAATATTTAAGGACTTATTCGATTTCTGTTTAAGAGTCGATACAAGGAAAGTCAACAAAAGAACCATAGAAAATCTCATAAAAAGCGGGGCTTTGGATATTGCCGGAGAGTCGAGAAAATGGATGCTCGATAATTTAGAAGCGGTGATGGAGGAAGCCGTCCGCAAAAGGGAAAAAGAAGATTCCGGGCAGGTAGATTTATTTGCCTCCTTAGGCGATAACGTTAATTATGCCCAAGGCAAAGACGAGTCTTATTTAAAGATTTCGGGAGAAAAGGACGATAAAAAGTCTATACTCGCTTTCGAAAAAGAATCGCTCGGATTTTATCTTTCCGGCCACCCGTTGGACGGCTACGAGGAAAAGATTAAACTGCTCGGCATAAAATCTGTTGCGGATATAGTGTCCGAATATATAAGAGGCCTGCGCAAAGGCGGTCCGGAGCGGCCGGACGCACCGAACGGCCGCTCCCGCGGAGCGGCGGACAAGGATAATACGTATAGAATAGCAGGAGTCATAAATCAGCTGAAAGTGCATAAAACGAGAAATAACGACAAGATGGCTTCGTTTATATTAAACGATAAGAACTCGAACGTCGAAGCCGTTTTTTTTCCAAAAAACTTTTTAAAATACGAAGAAATATTAGGAACGAATCAGCCCGTAATCTTGACCGGCAGAATCGATTTTTCGGGACTGAATGCATCCGGAAATACGGGAGGCGTATCGGAACCGGCCGAAGCGGCAGGCGAAGACGCGGCGGAAAACGACGCCGCCCAAAACGGCAAAAATAAACCGGAAACCGGAAAGACGGAGTACGGCGCGGGCTACGACGACATGGATTCGGATATTAAAGTTATAGGAGAAAGCATCGAACTCTTAGACGAGGTTAAGGTAAAACGGCAGGCAAAACAGGAAGATGAAGTGTGTATTATAGAAATAAACGAAAATGCTGCTTTTTTCGAAGCGGGAGAATTCAGAAACTTTCTTTCGGAGATAAAAAACAGCCTGTCCGATTCCAAGGGCAGTTCTAAAGTAATATTAAGAATGTCCGGATATAATATAGTGCTCAAAGAGAGTCTAGGGGTGGACAAGGCATTGCTGAAATCAAAATCCCTGCCGGACTATTTGAATATTATATAATAGGTGGTATAATAAAAACCCATAGTAATATAAAACAAAATAAACATTTATGGCCATACAATATCTTGAATTTGAAAGACCTATAATCGAACTCGAACAGAAGATAGAAGAGTTAAAGACGTTTAACATGGGAGGTTTTGCCAATGTAGATGAAGAGATAAAGAATCTCGGAGCCAAAAAGGATAAACTTACGAGGGATATATTTAAAAATATAAACAGCTGGCAGATTACCCAGTTGTCCCGCCATCCTTTGAGACCTTATGCTATGGATTATATAGATTTAATGGCTGAAAATTTTGCCGAACTCCACGGAGACAGGTTGTTTATGGACGATAAAGCCGTAGTAGGAGGTTTCTGCTTTATTAAAGACGGCGCCTCGGGTTACAGGCAGAGGGCGCTTATAGTGGGGCACCAGAAAGGCCGCAACACAAAAGATAAAATGTGCAGGAATTTCGGCATGCCCCATCCGGAAGGCTACAGAAAAGCGCAGAGGCTGTTTAAGCTCGCGGAAAAATATTCTATCCCGATAGTTACGCTGATAGACACGCCCGGCGCGTATCCGGGTTTAGGAGCGGAAGAAAGGGGGCAGTCGGAGGCGATAGCAAAAACAATATATACTTTATTAAATGTTTCCGTTCCCGTTATATCCGTAATAATAGGGGAAGGCGGGAGCGGAGGAGCGCTTGCCTTCGGAACGGGGAATAGAGTTTTGATGATGGAGTATTCGGTTTATTCGGTAATATCGCCGGAAGGATGCGCGTCTATTCTGTATAAAGATACTTCTAAAACCGAGGATGCCGCTAATTCTTTAAAACTTACGGCAAAAGACCTGTTAAACGATTCTAAAGTTATCGACGGCATTATACCCGAGCCTCTCGGCGGAGCGCACAGAGATATAAAACTCGCGTCGGAAAACCTTAAAAAAGCTATTCTGGAGAATATCGAAGAACTTAAAGAATACGGCGGAGAGGATTTAAGAAACGAAAGAATAAAAAAATTCGCTAATTATTAATTTAACTTAATTTAACCGGTATGAATTATAATTTTATTTTTTTAACATGGCGGTAGAATATCCCGATATAGCATATTTTTTATCTAAGGACCTTATATATAAAAATACAAGGGACGAAATTTACGAAAAAATTTCCGTTACCGCATCGACTTTTATAAAAAGCGACCTCGTAACCATATTTATGCTTAACGAGGACACCGAAAAGATAGTATGCGTTAAATATTATCAAGGCGGCAAATTTATAAAAAAAGATTTCGAGATAATGCTCGGAGAGGGATTAATAGGTTCGGTCATAGAGAACGGCGAACCGTTGGCCAGCGGCAATCTTAAATCCGACCTGTCCGATATATATTACGAACTGGAAAAACAGTTTACCGATATGTCGTCTATGCTGAGCGTTCCAATCTATGCGGGGACGCTTGTTCTGGGAGCTTTAAATATATACAGGAAGGATACGCACGAT
>JAKAQA010000076.1 GCA_021811805.1 bacterium
GCATCGTTAGCAATTCCGATGTCGTTTCTTATCTTAAAAACAAGCGTATTAGTTTTTCTTCGCAAAACCTCTTAAAACTCTCTAAACATTTTAAGGCGGATTATCTTATTTACGGAAGAATCGTTAAAATAGGGAGGATATTCGTTATACAGTCTAACGTTTTCGATGCCGCTCAAAATAAGGTCGTTTACAGGAACCATATTCAGGCGCTCGGCACAAACTTTATTATCGACGATATTAACCGTTTGTCCGCCGTGCTTAAAAAAGAAATTAACGCAAAGAGCGTTGCGGCTCAAACGCCTTCGACCGCGTATGCCGCGCCTGCGCCTAAAGAGATTAAAAGCTCTATTTTTATAAAACGGTTTGTTCAGAACGGCGGCGGACTTATAAAAACGGCGTCTAAAAAATACGTAATTCAGGCAATAAGCATCGGCAGATTTTTGCGCAGAGGCATTCAGGCGGCCGTAGCTACAAGGCACAGGGTAATTTTATACAACCTGTCGCTTGGCGGAAGCCTTAAAAAACTGGCGCAGTATAAACTGTCCGTCAGGTCTAACGTAGTGTATTTAGGATTTTATAAAATCTCCAAAGGTCATAACGCTATAGTTTTAACTAAAGCAAAGCTCGGCATGATTATATCGTATCTGTTGGTTTTTAGGAACGGAAGACTTATTAAGCTGACTAAAAATTACGGCTTGTTTTTGAGGGCTATGCATTTACCCGGTTTAGGAAGGGTCATAGTAGGGCAGAAACCTGTTTCGGTCGCTCCGTCCGGCAGATATTTTAACGATTACGCTATAGGGCAGAATTATTATCCGATAGGCCAGTTCGGCGGAGATACTTATATATACGGGTTTAATAAAAATACCGGTTCCTTGGCGAGAGGGCAGAGGCTTGCCTTTTTTAACGATATAACCCTTTACGGCACAGTTTACGGAAATTTTAAGGGAAACGGCGATAATTATCTTGTAGCGCTTTCAAAATCCGGAAATTTAATGGTTATAAACGGCAGGGGAAAAACCGTCTATACCGGTTCAAAAACTTACGGCGGCTCTCCTCTTCAGGTCAGGATTCCGTCTTTTAACGGAGCCAGAAGTTCTACTTATACGGGAGGATTTATTTACAACGTCCCGGCTCAGCTCGAAGAATTTACGCATAAAGGCAAATTAGAAATTATCGCTTTAAAAAATTACAGGCAGGCGGCTTTTCTCCATAATCTTAATTATTACTTTAAGACTTCCGTATTCAGCCTCGTATGGAACAAAATAGGATTTTATCCGGCATGGGAAATAAAACCTATGGCGGGTTACAGCGCAGGATTTTCTATTTTTAAATTCGGCGGCAACGTTTACCTTGCTGACGGAATAGTCGAGAATCCCGGTTCGCCTCTCGCTAATCCGAAAAGCTATATAGCGATTTATAAGGTTGAGCGCAACTGAAAAAACATTGAAAATTATAATTTTATTTGCTATAATAATAAATTCTTAAAGGCGGTGTAGCTCAGCCGGTTAGAGCATACGGCTCATATCCGTAGTGTCCGGGGTTCAAGTCCCTGCACCGCCACCACTTAAAACCGCAGTAAATAAGCCTTTCCAGACAAAGATCGTATCTCGGCTATTTATCAAAACCTTTTAGTTAAGCTCAAAAGAGTATTGCTTCGGGTTTTCATCCGCCTAAACACAATATTAATTTTTAACGAAGGCGACATTTTTATTTTGGCTTGACAACATTTAAAAATAAATTGTAATAAATTTGAAAAAAATATAAAATTTGTTTAAAAGCTTTTTTAATAAAATTAAAAAGACGACAATCTATGAAGACCTATAGAATATGCCTTTAACGTATGGACTCAATGGACTTTACAACGGAAGATATTTAAAATTTTTTTAATATATTATATTAATATATAGGAGAAATATTATGGCAAACCAGATAAATCCGGGGCACGATATCTTGGAGGTCGGACAGAACAGAATGGAACTGGTCGATTTCAGGCTTTTCAGGATAGACGAAGAAGGAGAGAAAAGAGAGGGTATTTACGGAATAAATGTCGCCAAAGTCATCGAAATCATTAAAATGCCGGAAGACATATCGGAAACTCCCAATACGTCGGAATTTGTGGAGGGAATGTTTAATTTAAGAGGCTCCGTAGTTCCTTTAGTCAATCTTCCCAAATGGATGGGAATAGTCGAGCCGGATGAATTAGACAGGAGAAATTTTAAGGTGATTATAACCGAATTTAACAGAATTAAAGTAGGCTTTATAGTTCACGAGACTACAAAAATTAGGCGCGTTTCATGGGACGATATCAATGCGCCCGAACTTTCTTCCGTAAGTTCGGGCGATTCCAAAGTAACCGGTATTATTAAGGTAGAAAACGACGAACTTCTCCTTTTGCTGGACTTTGAATCCATCGTCGACGAGTTCGGGTTTTATAACAAGGAAAACAGGGAGATAGATTTGGAGAAAGACGAGTTCGGCGGAAATAGGACGGTGCTTATTATAGACGATTCGTCCTCCGCGAGAAAAATAGTCAATAACGCGCTCATGAAAGAGGGGTTTAAGACTGTGCTGGCGGAAAACGGAAAGGCGGCTCTCGACATTGTATATGAAGACAAGTACAAAATAGACGCTATTATCTGCGACGTCGAAATGCCCGTTATGGACGGTTATACTTTTACTAAAACGCTTAAATTAGACGATAAATATAAAAATATTCCCGTAATTATGCACTCTTCCTTAAGCGGAGTAGAAAATTTCGAGAAAGGTATGAGGGCGGGCGCCGATTATTACGTGGTAAAATTCGACCCGGTCGAATTTATAGGCACGATAAAAAAAGTTTTATAATTTTAGTTGCAATTATTATATGAAAATGATAAAAATAAAAAGTTGATATATTTGCAAAAAGGAGGTGAAAAATTCTAATGAAAAAATTATTATTATCGGTCTTATTTTTAGCCTTGATAGCAATACCTTCCAGCTCTTTTGCCGCTACAAACGCAAAAAAAGCAGCGGTTAAAAAGGTTGCGGCAAAGAAAGTCGTTGCCAAAAAAGCGGTAAAAACAATATCCTCCGCCAAAGTTAAAGCGGTTCAGCAGACTCTTGCAAAAGACGGGCTTTATAAAGGCAAAGTCGACGGAATGATCGGACCCGTTACTACCAATGCGGTCAAAGCGTTCCAGAAAAAAAACGGCCTTAAAGCAGACGGAATTATCGGTCCTATGACGCTTAAAAAATTAGGCGTAAAGTAGTTTTTTGATTTTCCTCCCCGATAAAATTCGGGGAGTTTCCTTCCTTTTTATTTTTTATACTTAATGTATGCCATGTCGGATAAAATATTTTTTATTACCGGAATAGATACTAATATCGGGAAAACATTCGTCAGTCTTCTGTTGCTTCTTGCCTTCAAACGGCGCGGTTTAAAAGCGGGATATATGAAACCCGTCGAAACCGGAGTTAAAATTAACGAAGACGGCGCCAAAAATTATTTAGACGGCGCTTATGTTAAGAAATACGCCGGTTTAAACGAAGAACCGGATATTATAACTCCTTATACGTTTCAGTCCCCTTTGTCGCCTTACGCCGCATTGAAAAAGGAAGGGGGAGACATGTGCATTAAAGAAATCCTCTTTAAATTTTACGATTTAAATATAGTCTATG
Source organism: bacterium (assembly GCA_021811805.1). Taxonomy (GTDB): domain Bacteria; phylum SZUA-79; class SZUA-79; order Acidulodesulfobacterales; family Acidulodesulfobacteraceae; genus Acidulodesulfobacterium_A. Next base: position 3,661 of record JAKAQA010000076.1, read on the forward strand.
ATTATATGCTCGTCGAAGGCGCCGGAGGAATGCTCGTTCCCTTGAAGCAAAAGCATTTTATGATAGATATCGCAAAATATATAGATGCAGGCGTTATTTTAGTGACCAAGGCGGGTTTGGGCATGATAAACCAGACGCTTTTAAATATAGAATATGCAAAAAGCCGGGATATAGTGGTATCCGGAATAATTATAAATAACGTTTTAAACGAAAACGACGAAAGCCTAGCGTCCAACAAAGAAATACTCGCCGAATTTACGGACGTGCCGATTATCGGGGATATTCCGTATATTCCCGACGGGTGCCGCCCGGAAAATATAAATATTCTGAACGCCCTGGCTTTAAAATATATAGACTTGGAAAAGATTTTAGTATAAAATGAACAAATATAATTTATCTTTTTAATAAGGAGGATTAATTTCCGTATGCAATTCAAATTTTCCGACAGATTAGGCAAACTTCCGGTGTATCTTTTTGCCGAGATAGACAAACTTAAATCCCAGGTAAAGGCAAAAGGCGTAGATATAATAAGCTTCGGCATCGGAGACCCCGACCTTCCCACTCCTAAGGCGATAGTCGATGTCCTTAAAAAAGAAAGCGAGATAGACGTAAATCAAAAATATCCTTCTTATGAAGGGCTCTTAAAGTTCAGGGAATCGGTTTCCGAATGGTATAAAAAAAGGTTTAACGTTGGATTAGACCCCGAAACGGAAGTTTTATCGCTCATCGGTTCAAAAGAGGGCATCGGGCATCTCCCCCTTGCTTTTATAAATCCGGGCGACGTAGTTTTAATTCCCGACCCCGGTTATCCGGTGTACAGGGCGGGGACTATTTTTGCGGGAGGCGTTCCTTATATTATGCCCCTAAAAGAAGAAAACGATTTTCTGCCGGATTTTTCCTTAATACCGGAAGATGTTTTAAAGAAAGCGAAACTTATGTTTTTAAATTATCCCAATAATCCTACTTCTGCAAAGGCGGACAGGCATTTTTTCAACGAGGTCGTTAAATTTGCAAAGAAAAACGAAATTATAGTGGCTCACGATTTTGCCTACTCCGAAGTTTATACCGGCGAAAAAGGAAACGATTCTTTTTTAGAAGCTAACGGGGCGAAAGAAATCGGGATAGAATTCCATTCTCTTTCCAAAACTTTTAATATGACGGGTTTCAGGATAGGATTCGCCGCCGGAAACGAAGAAGTCGTAAAGGGACTCGGAGCCGTTAAAACTAATCTGGATTCCGGCGTGTTTCAAGCTATACAGCTTGCGGGAGCCTACGGACTCGATAACGAACTTAAAGCCGTGGAAGACAACAATAAAATTTATAAAAAGAGGCGCGAATTATTAGTCGGAGGATTAGAGAAATTAGGATATAAAGTTTATAAATCGGATGCCACGTTTTACGTGTGGGCGCATGTTCCAAAGGCAAATATGACGTCTAAGGAGTTTGCCGTGTCCCTCTTAAACGAAACAGGCATTATCGTAACGCCGGGTTCCGGATTCGGCGGTTACGGCGAAGGATATATAAGATTCTCTCTGACGATAAGCGAAAACCGCATTAAAGAAGCTTTAGTCCGTATGGGCGGATGAAGTGCGGGGCGGCGATATGGATATGGACGGCAAATCTAATCCATGCGAAGGCGGCGGCGTTCCCGAAGCCTGTATCTGTCTGGGACTGGGAAGCAATATCGGAAATACGGGAGATAATCTTCTGAAAGCTTTAAATTTAATTAAAAGCGCGGTTTCAGTCCCGCGGAACCCGTTGGCTGGGGCGGTCATTTCCGGCATTTCTTCGGTATATTTATCTTCGCCGGTCGGAAATGCCGAACAGCCTTATTTTTTAAATTGCGTTGTTATGCTCGGAATGTCCGGAGATACGAAAGATTATGCGGCTTTTGGCAGAAAACTCCTTTCCTTTTTAAAAGGTATAGAAAAAAATATGGGCAGGAAAAACGAAAGCGAAAGATATATGCCGAGAGTTATAGATATCGATATGCTTTTCGTTTACGATAACGCTCTAAAAAATTTCATAACATTGGACCTGCCCGAATTAAAACTGCCTCATCCCGAGATTTTTAACCGCAGGTTCGTTCTCGAGCCTATTCTGGATATTTCGGATATGCATTGCGGACTTAAAAAACCTTTCGACAGAGAAAGCATAAAAAAAGCCCTTGCAATATTGGAAAATTCTGATGCAGGGGCTTCGCAGAAAATATCTTATTACGGCAGATTCGACGAAAACTTGACTCTAATACTCTAATACTACGCTAACGGGCGACGAGCTTCTCTTCGCAGAGGACTTTATGTGGAAGTTCTTCGTCGTAAATAGATATAAGCCCCCTTTTTACTTCCATAATCTGCGGTTCCAATGACCCGAACCTTTCGACTAAAAATTCGGCCGCTTCCTGAGGCTTTATTATATCTCCGCATGTAAAAATATCGACCGCCGCATAATCGTATTCAGGCCATGTATGTATGGAAAGATGCGATTCGGCAATTATCACCATTCCGCTGATTCCAAACGGATTAAATTCGTGAAATTTATGTTCTACTATGGTCGCTTTCGCTTCCGCCGCCGCGTCGAGCATTGCGGTTTCGACGAAATCAAGGTCTGCCAAAATATTTTTTTTGCATTTTTTTAACTCTAAAAGTAAATGCGTTCCTAAAGAATTCATTTTACCCTTACCTCCCCGGAAGATTATTAAGTCTTCTTCCTTAATAAATTTTAATAAAAAAACACGATTTTTTATTATATGTTATTTAGTGA
>JAKAQA010000077.1 GCA_021811805.1 bacterium
ATTTCAATTTCGGGACGCCCGCCCCTTGAAACTACCGCATAAATAACGCTTGGTCTTTCGGCGGCCGCCGTCAGCGCCGCCGCGGCTCCGGTGCTTGCTCCGAAATAACCAAATTTTAGTCTATTTATCGGCGGTTCTTTAATGAGCCAATCCGTAACGCCTATAAGCCTCTCCCCAAGAAGCTCTATGTTGAACCGGTATTCCCCGGAATAATTATCGATTTTTTCCTCTTCCGCCGTAAGGAGGTCGAAAAGGAGAGTTCCGAGGCCGTTTTTATTTAAAATTCCCGCCACGTGCATATTCCTTGGGCTAAATCTTCCGCTCCCGCTGCCGTGGGCAAAGATAACCAGCCCTTCGGCTTTTTCGGGAATTTTTAAATTACCGTATATATTTTTACCGTTTATATGCATTAAAATCTCTTTTGTTATCGGCAGAGAATCATTATTTTTCATGGCATATTCACCGGATTTTAAAAACATAAACCTCTTACTTAAAGTATATGCCTATAAATATTAAAGTCAAACGCAAAAGCAAAAAGTAAAAATAAATGTCAAAATTCCATATGTCTCTTATTAATTATGTATGTTAATTTGACAAACTAAAATTATGTGATATTAAATTAAATATCACATAATTTATGCGAAAAAGGAGGAGTTATGATAAACGTTCTGGCCGTAAAAAAATTTCATGAAATTAGCGATATTATAGAAGATAACGATTTATTTGAATCTTCAGAATCTATTTTAAGTTATAATTTTTATTTTAAAAAATTAAAACGGTACCCTCTTCTTTCAAAAGACGAAGAGTATGAATTAGCCTTAAAAATTAAAGAGGGCGATAAAAAAGCAAAGGACTTAATGATTAATTCCAACTTACGATTAGTTATAATCATAGCAAAAAAATTTATCGGAAGGGGACTTTTATTTGACGACTTAATAATGGAGGGAAACATCGGCCTGATGAAAGCCGTCGATAAATTCAATCCCAAAAAAGGATTTAGATTTTCGACTTATGCAATGTGGTGGATACGTCAGTCTATAGAAAGGGGGATATCGACTTCAGGACGGCTCATCCATATTCCTATTCATATATCAGATAATCTTTCTAAATGCTATAAGGCTACAAAAGAAATAGAATCAAAACTCGAAAGGAAACCTTATATCTCCGAGATTGGCGAACGCACCGGGATAAAAGAAAGAAAATTAGAAGGAATATTAAATTCAAATTTCAGTATATGTTCGCTCGATTATTCGTATGAAGGAAAAGATGAAAATGCAGGTCATTTAGGGAGGGGGGGGGGCTTTTAAATTATATAAGCGATGACGAAGAATCAACGTCGCCTTATGAAATATTAAAAAGAGATGAAACATTGGAGATTTTAAATAAATGTTTTTTAAGCCTTAATCAGTTATCCCGGAAAATTTTAATTTTAAGATACGGCCTTGACGGCGCAAATCCGAAAACGTTGAATGAAATCGGCTTGATGTTCGGATTGACAAAAGAACGCATAAGACAGATAGAAGTTAAGGCAATATCTATGTTGAAAAAATCCTTAAAAGATTAGAAATATGCGCTCTATTATTCAATATGCTATAAATTTTATTAGATAAATGCGGTAGATATTGCTATGAAATCGATGATGTTAACGAAAATATCGGATTTAAAAACAAATAAAGCGCCTCTATCTCCGGTAGAAATAGAAATCCCGAAAATTAATAAAAATGAAGCGTTGATTAAGATAAGCGCCTGCGCCGTATGCCACACCGAATTGGATGAAATCGAAGGAAGAATCCGCCCTATTAATCTTCCGGTTATTCCCGGGCACCAAATAGTCGGCAAAGTTGTAGAGACGGGCAGTGAAGTAAATAGGCTCAGAATAGGGGACAGGGTAGGGATAGGCTGGATTAATTCCGCCTGCGGTAAATGCGAATATTGCAAAAGCGGGCTTGAAAACTTATGCGCCGATTTTGTCGCTACGGGTAAAGACGTGAACGGCGGTTATGCGGAATATACGAAAATAAACGAGAACTATGCCGCAATTATACCGGAAAATTTTACGGACGAAGAGGCTTCGCCCCTTTTATGCGCCGGCGCCGTAGGATACAGGGCTTTAAAATTATCCGGAATTAAAAACGGAATGAATTTAGGTTTTCTTGGATTCGGAGCTTCTAACCATTTAGTTTTAAAGATAGCGCAAGCCGTTTTTCCTAATATAAAATTGTTTGTTTTTGCAAGGTCTGAAAACGAAAGAAAACATGCTTTGCGGCTTGGCGCGAACTGGAGCGGGGATATTAAGGAGATTCCGCCGGAAAAATTACATTCGGTTATAGATACTACGCCGGTCTGGATGCCCGCAGCGGAAGTTATGAAAAATATAAGACCAGGCGGGCGTCTTGTTATAAATAATATAAGAAAGGAAGACTTCGATAAAGATTATCTTATAAATATCGATTATTCCAGGGATTTATGGATGGAAAGAGAGATAAAGTCTGTTGCAAACGTAACGTTTGCCGATATCGAGGAAGTCTTGCAAACAGCGTCAAAGTATAATATAAAACCCGAATTTCAACTTTATGGATTAAATGAAGCGAATACAGCCTTAACAGAAATTAAAAATAAAAATATTTCGGGCGCTAAAGTTTTAAAGATTTCTTAATTATGCCGATATAAATGTTTCACGTGAAACATTTATATCGGCATATATTTTCCGTTAATGCGAACAGCCCGCGTTATGATGTCTATCGTGGGATGAACAGGTATGCCCGTATTCAAAAGTCGAGAAGTTATTTTTTTCGCTGTCCTCCAGTATATCGGAAATTAAACTTTTATCGGTCTTGTAAACCTTTATATCGTTTCGTTCCAGATTCCTGATGGCACCTTCTCCTATGCCGAAACAAACAACCGCATCGACGTTTTTTCCGGCTATCGCGCCTACCGGGTTGCACATATTGTGCTCGTGATTTTTATTTGAATTTGCAATTACTTCAGAAACCCCGGTTTCCGTATCGTATATAAAAAAATACGGAGCGCTTCCGAAATGCCTGCTTATCTTTTGAGCTTCGAAATTAACAGTTGGAATACATAATTTCATATTTTATCTCCTTGTTTAAAATTTACTAATTAAATTTAAGTATTTTTATAAATTGCCGTTAGAACAGCCGCGTCCTTTTCTGCCGCGTCCGCATCCTTCGTTTCGGTTATTAACCCTGCGAAAGTTTTTATCGCCGCATTTAGGGCATTTTTCCGGCCTGCCTGTTCCAAAAGGTTCATCCCAGGTATTTTTACAGCCAGAACAAAAAAAGTTCCTTTTCATCTCTATCTCACCTCCTTCTATTTTCAAAGCTTTAGCGTTAACCAAACAATCTGCAATTTTATATCTGGCGGACGATATTATATTGCCGAACGTCTGCCGCGATATATTCATTTTTTCTGCCGCTTCTTCATGATATAAGCCGCTTAAATCGGCAAGCCTGACCGCTTCAAATTCGTCAACCGTCAAAACGATTTTTTCTAATAATTTAGCCGGAATTCCATTCGGCTTGAAAAACTTTATTTCCGGTTCTTGTTCGACTTTCCTGCACTTATAAGGTCTCATATTGATATGATATAAATTTAATTATTAGCATATGCCAATAATTATATATTAAAATAAATATATATGAATGTCAATATATTTTTATTATTTTATTATTAAATTTATCTGATATAATTAAAAAATAAAAAATTATTAAGGAGCCGCCTTTGGCTAATATTGCTGTATTATCGCTCAATCCCGCATTAGACGTTACTTATAAAGTCCAAAAATTGGTTGACGACGAAAAAATACATTCCTTCGAAACAAGGTTCGATCCGGGCGGAAACGGCATAAACGTTGCGAGGGCATTTAAAAGGCTTAAGGTAAAAGCATCCACATGCTGTGTTTTAGCCGGAAAAATTGGGTCGCTGATTTCCGATATTCTAACGGATGAGCTGGACGACCCGCATTTTATATGGGAAGAAGGAGAGACGAGAATAAATTGCGTTATTCAGCAAAGCGACCCAGTTTCCCAATATGAAATAAACGGCATGGGACCCGCTATGGGTTTTGCGGTTCTGGATAAATTAGAGAATGACCTTTATGCTTATTCAAAAGACGGCTTTGCCGTGCTGACCGGTTCGCCGCCGTTGAATATTACCAATGATATATATAATATATTATGCGCCCGCTTGAAAAGCGCGGGGATAAAATGCCTCGTCGATGCGGACGGCGCTTTATTGGCAAACGCCGTTAAATCGAAGCCGTTTATAATCAAACCGAATATCCATGAGCTTGAAAGATTAGTCAAAAGAAAACTGCCGTCAAATCTTGAAATTGCTTCAGCCGCCGCGGATATTTGCAGTTACGGCATCGAATATGTATTTATATCGCTTGGACATAAAGGGGCTATGCTTGCTTCGAAAGAAGGAATTTTTTACGGTTCCGCTCCTGAAGTTCCAGTGGTTTCAAGAGTCGGAGCCGGAGATTCCATGGTAGCGGGTATTTTAAGCGCCGTTGCAAGCGGAAAAAGTCCGGAAGACGCTTTAAGGCTCGGAATAGCATGCGGCTCGGCAACGGTTCAGATGCCGGGAACCGAGCTTTTTACGATGGATTTGGTAAACGATATTATAAATAAAATTAAAATAGAAAAAATAAATATTTAGGAAGAAACAGATTTTTTTAAGCGAAGCGGCGGAATCGCAAACCATGCGATAAAAACTGCCAGACCGAATATTATATATATAGCGTTGAACAGCCATATAGGGAAATTATAATATAAAACCTTATCGACCATTCCAGCAATAAAAGGCATAGAACTATGTTTTATGCGGTCTAACGACATTAGCTTATATTCAAGCCATGTTAAGGGGCATTCCGCGTTAAAAATAGATTCTATTGCGACTATTCCAATCATTAAAAGATGAATCAATCTGAATGCAAAATTTCTTATCCACCTCCAGCGGGCAAAAAAACCTATAATGATTAAGAAAAAACCTATTACGATAATAAGCGCATATATAAGATGAATAACGTATACCGCAGATATTGCTATTGAGTATAAGTACGCCTCCATAATTACCTCCGTCAGCGGTTTTATTATGCATTAATTTGTATTAATAAGCGTATATTAATATTATATAACTATTTTGCCTTGATAAAATTAATTTTCGATAAAGCCGGCGGTTTTGCGTGCCAGGTTATTTGTTGCATACCGGCCGCATCTGTAATATAATTAAAAAAGTTAAAATAAAATTAATTGCTCCATATAATACATACGACATATAGGTTTTTATATGAAAAAATTTTTTGTCGGCATTTTTATTTTTACGGTTTTAGTTCAACTTATGCCTCTATCCGTTTATGCCGAAACCTTAACTTATTTTTCTCCTCAAAGCAATCTTCAGAACATCGATATCCATTGGCTTAATAAATCGTTAAAAGCCAAACGGCTTTATATCGCAATGTACTCCTTTACCGACTATAAGATTGCAAAAGATTTGATATACCTTGCCCGCAGAGGCGTTAAGATTTACTTATACAGGGACGACAAGCAGATGAAGGTTCGAACCGACAGAACATATATGCTTAAAAACGCAAGAAATATTTATATTAAAGCTAAAAGAGACGGGGGGTTCTGGAATATTATGCACGATAAGATATTTATAATACCCGGCGTTGTTTTTAGAGAAGGTTCGGCAAACTGGTCTCCTTCCGCGGAAGGAGCATCCTGTTACGGTTATAAATGCGGGCCGCAGGAAAATCAGGATAATAACGCTACCTATATTACGAACAAAAGAGAAATCTATATCGCATTGCATAATTTTTATCGTATCTGGAATAGAAAATCCAATATTAACGTTAATTAAATGAAAAGCGAAATAAATTTAAAATTAAGGGGATAATTTAATGATAGTTGTTACCGGAGGAGCCGGATTTATAGGCTCGAATATCGTAGAAGCGCTGAATAAAAGAGGCGAAACGAATATCCTTGTCGTCGATAATTTAACAAACGGCAGGAAAATGCACAATCTTTCCGACCTCGATATTTTAGACTATATGGACAGGGACGATTTTCTCGCTAACGTTAAATCAGGTCTGGATTTCGGAAGCATATCCGCCGTATTTCATGAAGGAGCATGCTCTTCTACCACCGAATGGGACGGAAAATTCATAATGAGAAACAACTTCGAATATTCCAAGGAGCTATTGAAATGGTGCCAAGAAATAGGCGCCCAATTTATTTATGCTTCGTCGGCTTCGGTTTACGGACTCGGCAAAAAGGGATTTGTTGAAAAAAGGGAATGCGAACTTCCGATTAATATGTACGCTTATTCAAAATTCCAGTTCGACCAGTATGTTAGAAGCATTATAAAAAGGGCTA
>JAKAQA010000009.1 GCA_021811805.1 bacterium
TGATGAAACTTAATAAAAAAATTATTTTTAAAATAAACGGATATTCCCTATTGGCAAAAAAAAATACGATAATTTTAGGCAGCGCTTATCTAAATCTTCCTAACGGAGTTAAAATTATTAAAATTCGTCCGAGGATAGTTCCTATAATAATAAGCAGAATTATAACAAGATACGTAAAAGTACTTCCGGTAACGGTCGGAACCCTTCCCAAAGGATATATTTTAAGAAGCATAGAGGTATTCCCGCAATACGTCAGAGTAAAGGGACCTAGAGATATCGTAAGCCATCTTTCGGTTATAACGACGATGAAAATAAATTTAAACAATATAGGCAAAAATAAATTATTAACGGTTTCCTTAAGAAAACCTACAAAATTAGTAAAAATTTTGTATAATAAAAAAGTAAACGTTAATATGGCGATAGAAAGGAGATAATTTGAACGGCAGGAAATTATTCGGCACCGACGGCGTGCGCGGACAGGCAAACAGATACCCTTTGACATCCGAAGTTGCTTTAAAACTCGGTATGGCATTAGTTAAGGTTTTAAAATTAAAAGACAAAAGGTTAAAAATAGTTATAGGAAAAGATACGAGAATTTCCGGTTATATGCTGGAAACGGCTCTTTCGTCGGGTATATGCGCTATGGGTTCGGATGTTTATTTGGTAGGACCTATGCCTACGCCGGGGGTCGCTTTTATAACTTCGAGCATGAGGGCGGATGCCGGGGTCGTAATTTCCGCTTCGCATAATCCTTTTTACGATAACGGCATTAAGTTTTTCGACAGAAACGGGTTTAAATTCGACGATGAGGTAGAAAAGAAAATCGAAGATTTATTTTTTAATTTTAATTTCGATAACGCGGGCACGACCGGAATTAATATAGGCAAAGCCCACAGGATAGACGACGCTACCGGAAGATACGTTATTTTTACTAAACTTTCTTTTCCTAAAAATCTTACCTTAAACGGACTGAAAATAGTTCTCGATTGCGCAAACGGAGCGAATTATAAAGCCGCCCCGGAAGTTTTTTCGGAGCTTGGAGCCGAAATTATTTTAGAAGGCGCAAGTCCCGATGGAATAAACATTAACGAAGGATGCGGCTCGATGTATCCCGAACATTTAAGTTCCTCCGTCAAGAAAAACGGCGCCGACGTCGGATTGGCTTTAGACGGGGACGGCGACAGGGTAATTTTTTGCGACGAAAACGGAAAGACTCTGTTGGGCGACGAGTTTCTTGCAATCTGCGCCCTGCATATGAAAACCGAAGGATATTTAAAAAATAACGGCGTGGTTACTACCCCTATGTCAAACGTAGCCTTAGAGATATTATTTAAAAAGCACGGGATAAAAACGGTTTACGCAGACGTAGGCGACAGGTATATTATGGAAAAAATGCTCAAAGACGGTTATAATCTCGGAGGAGAGCAGTCCGGCCACATAATTTTTTTGGACGATATCAATACCGGCGACGGCATAATATCCGCCTTAAAACTTCTTTCCGTAATGGTAAAAACGGGTATGCCGCTTTCCGAACTGAGAAAAGTGATAGAACCTTATCCGCAGGCTCTTTTTAACGTCGATGTTCCTTACAGAAAAAACATAGACGAACTTCCTGAAGTTTCAAAAAAAATTGCACATTTCGGAGAAGTCTTAAAAGACAGGGGCAGAATATTCGTCCGATACTCCGGAACGCAGAATTATCTCAGGGTTCTAGTCGAAGGCGAAAACCGCGAAGAGATAAACAATATAGGCGCCGAAATAAAGGAAGAAATAGAAAAATGCTTCGGATAATATTTATTAACCACCCCGGCAGGCTGTCGCCTGCCACCCCTCCTTTTTAAGGAGGGGAGTTTATGGAGGAACCTTAAAAAAAGGTGAAAAAAGGCGTCAGATTTATTTTATCTCTTACTGTCTATAGAGTTTGCAGGATTTAGACGAAGCGCCGCCCCTCCTTTTTAAGGAGGGGAGTTTATGGAGGAATAATTAAATATGAAATTAGGCGTTAATATCGACCATATAGCAACCTTAAGAAATGCAAGGGGGGAGAACTTTCCCTCGCCGGTTCATGCGGCTTTCGTCGTTTTAGAAGCGGGAGCATCCAACGTAACCTGCCATTTAAGAGAAGACAGAAGGCATATAAGAGATGAAGACGTAAAGGTTATATCTAAGCTGACTGAAAGATTAAATCTTGAAATGTCGGCGGAAGAAAAGATAGTGGAAATAGCAATAGATATTATGCCCAGAAGCGTTACTATCGTTCCCGAAAAAAGAAAAGAACTCACTACGGAAGGCGGACTCGACGTAGCCGCAGATATAAAAAGATATAAAAATATTACGGAAGCCTTTAAATTTAAATCTTTCGACAGCTTAACGTCGGCTTTTATCGAGCCCGATAAGAAACAGGCGGACGCGGCAAAGGAGGCGGGATTCGATTTCATAGAAATACATACCGGAAGATATGCCGGCGAAACTACCGCGGCGGGCAAGACAAAAGAACTGTCGAGAATTAAGGAAGCGGTCGAGTATGCTTTAAAAATCGGACTTAAGGTTAATGCCGGACACGGACTGGACTATAAAAACATATACGATATAGCATTAATATACGGATTCGAAGAGTTTAATATAGGGTTTTCGATTGTATCCAAAGCGGTATTTACAGGTTTGGAAGCCGCCGTAAAAGAAATGCTCGGTATTATAAAAGCGGCGGAATTAGCAAAATTCCAATGCAGGAAAAAATGATTTGGAACGCGAAACAATGATTAAAGGAATAGGCATAGACCTGGTCGATATAGACAAAATAAAAAAAACGATTAAAATGCGCGGAAAAAAGTTCTACTCCAGAGTTTTTTCGGAAATAGAGATAAAAATTATAGAAAACGCCATAAGCAGAAACGAAAACAGGGGATTTGAAAAAGCCGCCGGATATTTTGCCGCAAAAGAGGCTTTTTTAAAGGCTGCAGGAAGGGGTCTTTTTTCTATTCCGTTAAATAAAATAACGGTATTAAACGACGAAAGCGGACAGCCTTATATAGAATTAGGTAATAATATTTCGGCAAAAGTAAGCATAACGCACGATAAAGGTTTTGCCTGCGCCGTAGTTATAGTTCAATAGAAAATTCAATAAAAAAATGGAATTATATTTTTCCGAAAATTTAAAAAAAATAGACGAAGAAAGCTATTCGGCTTTCGGTTATTCCGAAGATATATTAATGGAAAATGCCGGAAGCGGATGTTACAGGGAGATTTTAAATTTATACGGAAAAAGCTTTCTTCGACAATCTATAATTACCGTAATATGCGGCAAAGGAAATAACGGCGGAGACGGATTCGTTCTATCGAGGCATCTTTTTAACGCGGGATTTAACGTAAAAACGGTAATCCTTGTCGAAACAGATTCTTACAAAGGAATCGCAAAGAAAAATTTAGACATATTGATAAATCTCGGCGCAGAAGTGACCGAAATATCCAAAGAAGATAAAATTCCGGTTTTAGGCGTAATTTTAGATAATACCGATATTCTGGCAGATGCGGTTTTCGGGGTAGGCCTGAACAGGGAAATAGACGGTTTTTTTAAAAAAATTATCGAAATCATAAACGAAAAGAGCGGTTGCGCCAAACATCCCGACATAATCTGCATAGACGTTCCAAGCGGTTTGAATGCCGATACCGGCGAATTTATGGGCGCGGGCATAAGAAACAACATAAAAAAAGTTCTTACGTTCGGAGGATTAAAAACAGGGTTTTATATAAACGCCGGGGAAAAACTCTTTTTAGGCGAAAAAACTGTTTTAATAGACATAAACCAGCCAGCTCAGCTGTTAAAAAAACACCGCGCCGGAATAGAGATAATTTTGCCCGAAGAAATCTCCGGGTGTTTTAAGGAAAGGAAAAAAACAGGCACTAAATTCGATTACGGGCACCTTCTAGTCATAGCGGGAAGTTCCGGTAAAAGCGGCGCCGCTTTTATGGCGTCGTATGCCGGATTTAAAGGCGGCTCCGGCCTCGTGACCGCCGCAGTTCCTGCTAAACTTAACGACATTATGGAAATAAAAACCGACGAAATTATGACATATCCCGTTTTTGACGACGACGCAGGTTTTTTTAAGGAAAACGGCGCAGAAATAATAAAAGAAAATTTATTAAAAGGAAAAAATGCGGCGGTTATTGGACCCGGCATAGGTTTAAGAGAAGAAACCAAAATATTTTTGCACAGGCTTCTTCCCGAAATTAAAGTTCCGGTTATTCTCGATGCGGACGCATTGAATATCTTATCCGAAGATACCGGCTTTTTAAAGAAAACGGCAGGTAAAACCGATTTAATACTTACGCCTCACTTCAAAGAAATGGAGCGTCTTTCCGGCATAGACAGAAGAACCGTAGAAAAAGACCCTATAAGCGCCGGAAAACACTTTGCAAAAGAATTCGGGGTATATTTGATGCTTAAGGGGTCAAGCATATTTATTTTCGATAAAAACGGGGAGAGGATTTCATTGCAATGCGGACACAGCCCCTTACTTGCAAGCGGCGGAAGCGGAGACGCTTTGAGCGGACTCGTCGGCGCTTTCATCTGCGGCGGCATGAGTTTATATAGGAGTATGAAATGCGCGGCGTTTATATTGGTTTATTCCGCAAAAAATCTTGAAAGCGAATACGGAGATTTTGGCGCCGGCGCGGTAAAAATAACGGAAAATATTCCCAGAGCAGTTAATTTAATAAAAAACGAACAAAAGGAGATATAACAAATGATGACCGCAGGCGATATTATGACCAAAAAGGTAATAGTTTTAAACGAAGAGGACGAAATAAAAAAGGCGGCCGATATTTTTCTTAAAGATAAAATAAACGCTATTCCCGTAGTAAACGCCGATAAAAAATTATGCGGAATAGTTTCCGAAACCGACCTCGTATATCAGGAGTCCAATCTTCATATACCTACGGTTTTTACTATTTTCGACAGCATATTTTACCTCGGAACCTCAAAACATTTTAAAGAAGACGTAAGCAAAATAACGGCTACTAAAATTAAGGATATTATGAATAAAGACGTTTTTTACGCTAAAGAGACTGACGATATTTACGGTCTTGCAACCGTTATGGCGGATAAAAAGTTTTACTCTATTCCCATAGTAAACGACGATAAAAAAATTATAGGCGTAGTTTCGAGATACGATATAATCAAAGCAATGTCCGCCGCTAAAAATAAACCCGAAAATTAATTTCGTATGCCGGACGTTAAACTGCAGAAGGCTGAATTTTTTGAATCGGATTCCCCTGAAAATACCGAATTAATTGCCGGGGAATTTGCGAAACGATTAAAACCTTCGGATTTTATAGCTTTAAACGGTCATCTGGGAGCGGGGAAAACAAAATTTGCGTCGGGAGTTATACGTTTTTTTTGCGGCGATACTATTGCAGCAAGCCCTACTTATTCTATAATGAATAAGTACCGGTGCGGCGGCATTAACGTAAACCATTTCGATTTTTACAGGCTGAAAACTGCTTACGACCTTGAAAACTGCGGATTTTTAGATTCGCTCGAAGGCGGAAACCTGACCATAGCCGAATGGACGGATACGGTAAAAATAGACTACGGAAAATATGCGGCTGGAAATTATTATTCTATAAATATCGGGATAATCGGCGGTAAAAAAAATAAAGAAAAAAGAAATATAAAAATAGAAAAAATTTTATAAATACAATATAATTATAGTTTTGGAGGTTAATTTTTGGAAAAGTTCGACGTTTGCATTATCGGAGGCGGTCCAGCCGGGTACGTAAGCGCATTAAAGTGCGCCATTAACGGCTTGTCCGCGGCAATTATCGAAAAAGAAAGATTCGGCGGCACCTGCCTGAACAGGGGATGCATCCCTACGAAAGTTCTTTATTCTAAGGCGAAATATCTGAAAAGGCTTAAAGAACCTGAACGGGGTTTTTCCGTAAACGGATTTAATTTTAATTTCGACGAGATAATAAATTATAAAGATGAAGTTGTGTCTGCCCTTACGGGCGGCGTCGAAAAATTATTAAAAGCGAGAAAGGTTAATATTCTTTACGGCGCAGGAAAAATTGCCGGTAAAAACGGGACGGCCTTTAGGGTAGAAATAAATGCAAAAGACGGTTTAAACGCCGAAATTTCGGCCGATAACGTTATCGCGGCTACCGGCTCGGTTCCTCTTATGATACCGTCTTTTAACATAGACCATAAAAATATAATAACCTCCGACGAAGCCCTTTCGTTAAGGACTATACCAGGCTCGCTGATTATAATAGGCGCAGGCGTCATAGGATGCGAATTTGCCAATATTTTTTCGGAATTCGGTTCCGAAGTCCGGATGATAGAGCTTTTACCGTCTATTCTTTCTACGGAGGACAAGGAAATTTCTAAATTTATTCAAAAAAATTTCAAGTCCCGCAATATAGATATAATGACCGGCGCGGAAGTCGCAGGCATTAAAGCTTTAGGCTCAAACGGAAAAACCGGCGCGGAAGTCGAGCTAAAAACAGGCGAAAGGTTAGAAGCGGAAAAAGTGCTTGTTTCAATCGGCAGAAAATTGAATACGTCCGGTTTAGGACTCGAAGAAACCGGCGTTAAATTAGACAAGAGGGGAAAGATAGAAACCGATGCGCATAACGAAACGAATATTAAAGGAATCTATGCCTGCGGCGACATAACGGACGGACCTATGCTCGCGCATAAGGCATCCTACGACGGGATTATCGCGGCCGATAATATTGCCGGAATCGTTAAAGAAAAAGATTACGGAGTTCTTCCATGGTCGGTATATACAAATCCGGCTATAGGAACCGTCGGACTAAAAGAAGGCGATGCCGGACTTTCGGAATTAAAATATTCCGTCGGACGTTTTTCTTACGCCGCAAGCGGAATGGCGCTGGCTATGGAAGAACCGGAAGGTTTTTTAAAGGTAATTGCGGACGAAAAATCGAAAAAGATTTTAGGCGCTACCGGAATAGGCGCGGACATTCCTGAGCTTATTGCAGAAATAGCTTCGTATATGCATTTCGGGGGAACGGTCTTCGATATAGAATCTACTATACATTCGCATCCTACCCTTTCGGAGATAGTTCCCGAATCGGCTTTAGATTCTATAGGCGAAGCCATACACAAGTTTAATCCGAGAACGGCAAAAAAGGATAAGGCATAATATATGAAGGAATTATGCCGACAATAACATACTAAAAATATAATAATATACAAATATAAGGAAAAAATAATTTATGGCGTTGATAGTTCAAAAGTTCGGCGGCACTTCTATGGGAAGCATAGAAAGGATAAGGCAGGTCGCGAAACGCGTAATAAAAGAAAAGCTTGCGGGCAACGACGTCGCGGTCGTCGTAAGCGCTATGAGCGGAGAGACCAACAGGCTCTTAGACCTTGCCGTTAAAATGGGCGGACGCCAGGACGATATGGAAACAGACCTGATAATATCCAGCGGCGAGCAGATCAGTTCCGGGCTTTTATCGCTGGCGCTTAAAAACGAAGGCTTCGACGCCGTTCCGCTTCTAGGGCATCAGGTAAGAATTGCTACGGACGAATCTTACGGGAAAGCAAGAATATCTTCGATAGATTCGGATAATATATATAAAATACTTAAAACCGGTAATATCGCGGTAATCGCCGGATTTCAAGGGATTGATTCAAACGGATTCATTACTACGCTCGGCAGAGGCGGTTCGGATACCACCGCGGTTGCCGTTGCGGCGGCCGTTAAAGCCGACAGGTGCGATATATATACGGACGTGGACGGAGTTTACACCGCCGACCCTAATATCGTTCCGGATGCGAGGCGTTTAGACGTTGTATATTTCGACGAAATGATTGAAATGTCGAGTCTCGGCGCTAAAGTCCTGCAGATAAGGTCGGTGGAATTTGCTATGAAATACGGCGTAAACTTATTTGTTAAATCCACTTTTACCGAAGGAAAAGGAACCCAAATAAAATTTTTAGGAGACGATAAGGATATGGAAGAATTGCAGGTTTCTAGCGTTGCATGCGATAAAGACGAGGCTAAAATTTCTATCAGGGGGATTCCCGACAAACCCGGAATTGCGGCTAAAATTTTTTCGAGAATATCGGACGCCAATATAGTCGTGGATATGATTATCCAGAATATTTCGGTGGAAGGGCATACCGATTTGACCTTCACGGTGTCTAAAAAAGATTTAAAAAAAGCCCTTGAAATAACGGACGGCCTTGCAGAAGAACTCGAAGCAAAAGAGGTAATAAGCGACGATAAAATTGCCAAAATCTCGGTTATAGGGGTCGGCATGCGAAACCATTACGGAACGGCTTCTACTATGTTCGACGTCCTTGCGAAAGAAAATATAAATATCATGATGATTTCAACGTCCGAAATTAAAATATCGTGCGTTATAGACGCCAAATATGCCGAACTTGCCGCAAGGATACTCCATGATGCATTTAATCTCGGCAAATAATAAATTTAAAAATATGAATTCGGATAAAAATAAAAATTCTAACAGCGCAAAAACCGGCTTCGTAGAAGTTTACGATACTACTTTGAGGGACGGGACGCAGGGCGAAGGGTTCTCTCTGTCTATAGACGATAAATTAATGATAACCGATATTTTAGACGAACTGGGCATTAATTTTATTGAAGGCGGATTCCCCGCATCTAATCCTAAAGATAAAAAATTTTTCGACGCTGCTTCTAAAAAAACTTTAAAAAATTCTAAATTAACCGCATTCGGAAGCACCAGAAAGAAAAATAACAAGGCAAAAGAAGATGCCGGATTAATAGTACTCGGCGAAACCGATACGGAATATATTACTATTTTCGGCAAATCTTGGGATATGCATACCGAAAATGTTTTAAAAATATCTTTAAACGAAAACTTAGACATTATATCCGATTCGGTAGAATTTCTAAAATCGTCCGGAAAGAAAGTATTTTTCGATGCGGAGCATTTTTTCGACGGATTTAAGGGCAATGAAGATTATGCCGTAAAAACTATAAATACCGCGCTTTCGGCAGGAGCGGATAAAGTAATTTTGTGCGATACTAACGGAGGCTGTCTGCCCGACGATATCCATAAAGCCCTGAATAAACTTAAAATAGCGCACAAGATAGACATAAAGCGCCTAGGAATACATACCCATAACGATACCGACTGCGCCGTAGCAAATACGATTGCCGCCGTTCTCGACGGCGTCAGACACGTTCAGGGAACTATAAACGGCTACGGAGAAAGAACCGGAAACGCAAATTTATCGTCTATTATACCCAATTTAGAATTAAAAGCCGGATTTAAAACTATAGGGATGGGGAAACTTAAAAATCTCCTTAAAGTAAGCAGGTTAATAGATGAAATTTCAAACAATACCCCTGTTAAAAATATGCCTTACGTAGGAGAAAGCGCATTTGCCCATAAAGCCGGCCTTCATGCAAATGCCGTATTAAAGAATCCTTCTTCCTACGAACATATCGACCCTTCGCTTGTAGGAAACGGAAGAAGGTTCTTAATTTCAGATTTATCCGGTAAGAGCAATATAGAAGCCAAGGCAAAAGAGCTGGGATTAGACATCGGCGTTATTTCCGAGGCCCGCGAAGCGGAACTTTTGGATAAAATTAAAGAACTGGAAAGTTTGGGATTTAATTTCGAGAGCGCCGACGGGTCATTTAAAATACTTTTAAATAAATATTCATCCGAAGACTTTAAAAACAAGGAATATTTTAAGCTGATAGCGTTCAGGGTAAATATAGAAAAAACATCCGCCCAAAACATTTTCAGCGAAGCCGTCGTTATGATTGAAGTTAAAGGTAAAACCGAACATACGGTCGCCGTAGGTAACGGTCCGGTAAACGCTTTAGACAACGCTTTAAGAAAAGCGCTCGTAAAATTTTATCCGGTGCTGGACGAAATGAAACTTACCGATTTTAAGGTAAGGGTTATAAACAGTAAAACAAAATCGGGAACCGCTTCTTATGTAAGAGTGCTAATAGAATCTTCCGATAAAGAAGAAAAGTGGACTACCATGGGAGTATCGGAAAACATCATAGAGGCGTCTTATATCGCTCTTGCAGACGGCATAATTTATAAATTGGACAAAGAACAATCGGCCGGGGAGCAGGCATAAAAATGGCAGATTTCGACGATATAAAAGAAATAGGCTTTTTTAAAGCATTATTTTCGACATGGAGTAAATCTCTTTTCAGCCCGGAAATATTTTACAAAGAACTAAACAACGCCGGAGCCAAGGAAGAAAACGGCATATCGAAGCCTTATTTTTATGCGTTGCTTTTTACATACATAAATTTAGTATTTTCTTTCTTTTGGGAAGTAATTTTTTTTAAGATAGGATTTTATAAAAACTATGTCGTCCTGCCTAAAATACCTCTTTTTTTTACAAATAAAAGTTTTTTAGATATATATATAGTTATCGGAATCGTCTTTCTTTTACTGCTTCTGGGGATATTATACACGATTTTTCTAATTCTTTTAACCATTATAATACACGGGTTTATAATGCTGTTCGGCGGGAAACGGAGTATAAGAAATACTTTCAGGATAATCGGGTATGCTTCCGGCGTAGGGATTTTTTCGATATTCCCGATATTCGGATACAACATATCGGCGGCCTGGTTTGCGGCATTATTGATTATCGGCATTAAAGAAACCAACGGGCTTTCTACTCCGAGGTCTATTTCCGCTCTTCTTCTGCCTTTTATTTTTATATCCCTTATATTGGTAGCCTTTTTTATAAAAATTTTAGCCGCAAGATAATGACGGGCAAAGATATGCCCGCAACGCGACTTACGGGAACGGCGGCGCGGTTTAAATCCTGCCGGAAGAGCCCAGAACCTTCATTCTTTCTCTTATGACTTCTATGACGTAATCTCTTGCGGGGCCGAAAATCTTTCTCGGGTCTATTTGCGATTTATCAGTCGCGACGCTTTCCCTTACTTTAGCCAAAAAAGCTATTCGCAGGTCGGTATCGGTATTGACTTTATTGATGCCGAATTTTACCGCTTCTTTTAAAACATCGAACGGAACCCCTTTTGCGCCCTTTAAATCGCCTCCAAATTCCTCGAATCTTTTAGAAGCCGCTTCGGGAACGGAAGACGCTCCGTGAAGCACGAGCGGAATGCCCGTTAATTGTTTGACTTTTTTTAATCTTTCGAAATCGAGTTTCGCTTCTCCTTTAAATTTAAATGCACCGTGCGAAGTGCCGATTGCGGGGGCAAGGAAATCTATGCCGGAAGATTCGACAAAATCCTGCGCTTCGGCAGGGTTGACTAAGACGGCGTCTCTTTCCGCAACGGAAACGTTGTCTTCCACGCCTTGAAGCCTTCCAAGCTCGGCTTCCACGGAAATTCCGACCGGATGGCAGACTCCTACTATCTGCTTAGTCATTTTAAGATTTTCTTCATACGGAAAATGCGACGCGTCTATCATGACCGAAGTAAAACCTGCTTTTACCGCCGTCATTACCGCTTTTATATTTGAACCGTGGTCGAGATGCAGGGCGGCGGGTATCCGGGGATGCGCATCCGAAAGCGTTTTGACCATAGAGTAGAGCATTTCCGCTCCGGCATATTTCATGGCGCCTTCGCTCGCCGCAATTATAACCGGCGATTTTTCGGAATCGGCGGCGGCGAATATTGCCTGCAAAAATTCCATATTATTGGCGTTAAAAGCTCCGACGGCATAACCGTTCTTGTTTGCATCGTCGAGAATTGCTTTCGCAGAAATCAAAGGCATTTTAGGTCCTCCAATGAAATTTTATTTTATAGTTTTTAATCGGCGGAAGCGTACGGGAATCGAACCCGCCTTGCCCTTATGCGGACAACTGTTGATTTGAAGTCAAAGAGGGGCACCAGCCCTCCAATCGCTTCCGTATTAATTATATCAATAAAATTATATTATACAAACGCATATTATTCAAGTTCTAAAACCTTTATGTTTCGGTTAAATTTTGTATTTTAAATGATATTTTTATATGATAAAATATGAATATATTTCTTAATATTTTATATTGCGTGATTAAGGGTAAATATGGATAACTGGAAATTAGGCGAAGGCGAGGAAGAGCTTTTCAATGAAAAAAACGAAACCGGGAAAGGCTTTTCAATAGGAAAAATAGACAAGGAAGATTTATCCGACTTTATTTTTGAGGAAAAAAAACCGGATAAACCGGAAAGAAAAATTCCGCCCGAAAAAGAAAGTAAAATAGACGGCGGAGAAAGAAACGCTTACGGCAATAAAAAAAGCGGACTTAAAAAAATATTTTATCTGATTTTGGGAGCGGCAGCGTTACTGTCGGCATATTATTTATTTAAAACGCTGTTTCCCGGCAACGGTACGAATATAAAACTGTTCGAGTTAAAAACCGTCGTTTACAAATCTAAGGTATTGCCTGAAAACAATTTGCTGATTACAGGTTATTTAGTAAATAAAAATAAATTTCCGGTGAGTTACGTCAAGCTGACGTGCAAACTCTACAGTACAAAAAACATCGTGCTTTTATCTAAACATGTATATGCCGGAAATTTTATAAGCTTCGAAAAGCTTAAAAAGATGTCCAATGTCGCGATAGATATGGCGCTTGACAATAAAGACGGGGAAAATATGTCGAACGTGGAAATTTTACCGAATCATCCGATAAAATTTATGGCGGTCTTTTTCGATATAAATCAGAACTCGAAAAATTATTCGGTTTCAATAAGCCACTTTTATAGGATAAAAAAATAATCCGATATTTTTATTTTACTTTTTAGCAGTTTTAACGGTTTTCGAACCTGTCCGTTTTGCTTTTTTCGAAGATGCCTGAGCCGGACTCGTCCTTGCGAGTTGTCTTTTTTTTGGTTTTGCGGGTTTTTCATCGTCCTCTGAATCTTCGGGCGTAACGTCTATTTCGTCTTTCCCCGAAACGCTGTTTTTAAAGTTTTTTAGGGCTTTGCCCAACCCGCTGCCTATTTCGGGGAGCTTGCCCGCTCCGAATATCAGAAAAACGACTATAAGTATGATTATTATCGTTATCGGCGACCATCCAAACATATTTTATTTACCTCCGTTATTAACTTCGTTCCGTAACCGGCAGGGGGCTTTTCAAAGAAAAGTTTTAAACCGTGCGAACTTCCTCTTGCGCGCTCCGCTTTCGCTTCGCGCTATCGAGGGTTCGACCCCGTCCTTATTCTGCCTTAACTGAATAATTTATCAAATTCGTTTCATAACTGGCGGAGAGAGAGGGAGTCGAACCCTCGATAGACTTGCATCTATACATGATTTCCAATCATGCTCCTTCGGCCTCTCGGACATCTCTCCTTAAAAATTATTGCTCGATAATATTATTATCAATATATAATTTATCATTATTTCAAAATATATTCAAAGGTTATTTTTGAGATACATAAAAAAATAATTTTAATAAACAAATTTTTATATTGACACAAATAAATATATTTTGATAAAATAAACTCAGTAATTCTTTTCTCCATTTTCCCCCCTGATATATGCCGAATATGTCAGGGAGGTTTCCAATTTATCTTTTTTTATGAAAAACGAAAGAATAATCGAGTCGGAAAATATAAAAAAAGAGTTGTCCGGGCTTAAAAAAAAATCCAAAAAAATAGTATTCACGAACGGCTGTTTCGATATTATACATGCAGGGCATATAAGCTATTTAAACGAAGCAAAAGCTCTCGGCGACATACTTATAGTAGGATTAAACAGCGACGAATCGGTCAGGCGTTTGAAGGGCGCTGACAGGCCGGTGGTGAACGAACGGGACAGGGCTTACGTCCTTGCAAATCTTAAACCGGTGGATTATGTCGTTATGTTCGACGAAGATACTCCTTATGAACTCATAAAAAAAATTAAGCCGGACGTTCTTGTAAAAGGCGCCGATTATAAGGGAAAAAGCATAGCCGGCAGCGATATAGTAGAGTCGTCCGGAGGGGAAACGGTTTTAATAAATTTTATCGAAGGGAAATCCACAAGCGAAATAATCAAGAAAATAAAATCCAAATCAGATATATAATATGATTCCGCGTATTATATATGTATAGAAGAAGATTAATTGCCTGCCTAAAACAAGCCTAAAAAGCGGTTCTAATAATTAGAACGATGCGGCGCATGCCGTTATTGCGGCGTAAAAAATAATAATAAGTATCGACGACAGTTCCATAATCGTAACCGCATCTATAATATTTTTTATATCGGCAAGCCCGTAGTTTTCAAATCCGATAACCGGCCTTTTGCTTTCGACTCCGCCGTAATAATTCACGCCGCCTAACTTTATTTTCAGCGCGCCTGCCGCTATCGACTCAAGCTGTCCGCCGTTAGGACTCGGATGGCTTTTTCTAAATTTTATAAAAGATAATACAGCGTCTTTTATATTATATGCCTTTTTCGACTTATTGAAAGCAATGCTTAAAATAAATACGGATAACAGCATAAATAAAGCCGATATTCTAAAAGAAATAAAATTTAAGACATCGTCTAGACGGGCTGAAAATTTACCGAATTTTTCATACTTTTCGTTTTTGTATCCCGTTAAAGAATCCAAAAGATTTGCGGTTTTATATATTACGGCAAATAAAACTCCGGAGAATACAATCCCCGAAACCTGCATATGTTTTGACGCATAATGTTTTAATATTAATCCCGATATTATTCCGGCTGTAAAATAAAAGAGGACGGAGCCGATTCCGTCGCCGGTATTTTCCGAAACGGATTCGACGACGGCTCTTGAAATTTCGGACGAATTAAGGTTTCCGCCGTCTCTGCCGGCAAGCGACCGCAGACCTTTTCGGGCGGATTTTATGCCGCCGTTTTTGAGCAGGTTATATATTTTCAGACTTTCATGTCTTAATCCCCCCGCGGAAAGAAAAGAAGCGAGGATATATATGGAAAAAACATAAAAGAGCAGGGGAGAAATGTTAATAAATAAGAAACTTGCGGCCGAAAAAATTACCGATACGGTAATAATAGTTGATGTATTAAAAAGAATGCCCGATATAAACTTATCGGAAAGAGGATAAAAAAATTTCTCAAGATATGCAGCAATCCGTCCCATTATATTCAAAGGATGAAATTTATATTTAAAAGAACCCGTATAAAATTCTATTATAAAAGCCGAAGGGAACAGTATAATAATAAGTTTTTCATTCCCATTCATTTTATTTATTTGAATCCGGTTACGGTTATATTATATAATCAATTATATAATATAACCGGCGTTCCTTGCAAATTAAATTAATTAAATAAAATTTCCGCCTTATGTCTCCGTCAATCGCGATAGGTATTTTCGGCATAATAATAATACTTGGTTTTTTCGGGGAAATACTTTTTCAATATACCAAAATTCCTTCCGTTTTATTTTTAATGGTCGCGGGTCTTTTGCTGGGTCCTATATATCATGTTTTCAACCAATCGGTCTTTTTATCGTTCGCTCCGTATTTAAGCACTTTAGTGCTTATTTTGATTATGTTCCAGGGCGGACTCGAACTAAATTTTATTACGGTATTCAAATCGTCTTATGTTTCGATGGTGCTGATTTTTACGGGATTATTCCTTTCGACGGTTCTCGTAGGCGCAGTATTTTACATAACAGGCGGAGCAGGGTTTATTCAATCGCTCATGCTTGGCGCTATCGTATCCTGCTCCAGTTCGACGGTAATTATACCGCTTTTGCCGAATATCGACGCAAGCGAAAAAAATAAAACTATAATAACTATAGAATCTACTTTCAACGATGCGTTTGCAATAATACTTCTTATTATATTAATAAATATAGCGAAACATACGGCTTCCTCCGCAGAGCCGTTAAATATAAATTACGGCAAAATAGCCCTCCAAACAGCCTATTCTTTCGGAATATCCGGGGTTATAGCCGCCGCATTCGGAATTATATGGTATATGGCGCTTAAGCCGCTCGTAAAAACAAAATTTGCCTATTCTATTACCTTTGCGGTTATGCTCCTTATTGTTTTAATTATGCATTACGTCCACGGAAACGGAGCTATAGCCATACTTGTCTTTGGAATAGTTATGGGCAACGAAAATTTATTGAATAAACTTAGAATTAACTTTTTTAATATGAGCATCGAAAATTCGGTTATAAAACAGTTTAACCACGAGTTTTCGTTTATCATAAGAACATTATTTTTTGTTTTTTTAGGAGTAGTTGTCGAGCTGTCGAATTTAGACTGGGAATTCTTCGACAGATTCTTTATTATAATTGCCTTAATCGTTTTATCGCGTTATATTGCCGTATGGATAGCCTTTAAATTAGAAAATATAAGAAAACATGGGCAGATAGATGCCGCAGTGCCGAAAAAAGAACGTTTTTTTATGCTTTCTATGATTGGAAGGGCGCTGGCAACCGCCATTATGGCATATATGCCTTTAAACAGCGGTATTCAAGGCACCGCTAAATTTCCGGAGTATGCTTTTCTGGTAATCATAACGACGAATGTTTTGCTTGCCGCCGGGGTTTTTATTTATGGGAACAAATATAAATAAATAGATTTTTATATTACAGTTTACATAATGTTCCTTATGGGACATTATAATTAAATTATAAAGCGGCTACGTCGCAATTACTGAAGTTACGTTGCAATGACGATATAATGGAATGTTTTAAAATCGAAATTTTGGGATTAAACGAGCCAGTTTACTATTTCAAAATCGGAATCCGGAACGATAGTTTCGAAATAACCGTTTACCGGAAAACGCTCTATTTCGACAAGGGGATTATCTTTATACGTAAGAACGGCGTAAAAATCTAGCGGATGGTTCGGCATTACGCCTAATACAGATGTCTGGACGGATAATTCTAAAATTTTTTTATAAGCGGCCTTTATAGTATTTATTCCGCCAGGATTTGATGAGTTTAACTGTAAATTCAAACTGTTATCGTTATTAAATTCAACCTTTACTTCGCTTTCAGACGTGTTTATGAACTTTATTATGAGGACTTTTCCGGATAGTTCGGAAAAGTCCTTTTTGAAAAAATCGAATCTCATAAAAAAATTGTTTTTATTAAATCCGTATTGCATTTTTCTGATAAACCTGTCTGTATGAGCCATCGCTTTTCCGGATAAAATACTCGGAAAATATACGGCGCTTCCGAGCCATTCGAAATAATCGCCGGCCGAGCCGTCTATTTCCGGATATATAAAAGATACCACGTCAAGATTGGGTTTTACGGCGCGTTTTTTCTCTATAATCGGGATATAGTATTCATCGGGCGGATTGTCGTTTAAGAATTTATAGACGTTAATAAGGTGGGTTCTATAGAGGCTGTCGTATTGTTCGTCGATGCCGGAAGTCCTGTCTTCGCCGTACCACCAGTTATAATCGCTTCCTTCTGCTATAAAAATCTGCTCCCATGCGGCTTTGTAATCGCCGCCGGCTTCGGATGCCTTGCTCTTTTTGACAAGGTAATCCCTTGTTTTCGAGAGCAGGTCCCATGCTTTATTGTCTTCTTTATCCCCTATCCATATCCTGAAGTCGTGGTTTATCCATGAACCCGGATAAATAGTCGGAATATTGTAAATTTTTGAAAAATCGAATTCGGAGTCGGGATCGACGTTCCATTTAATATCGAAAAACGGCTTAATTTTAACGCCGCTTTTGCCCTCTTCGTTTTGAACGTGCTCCCCCTCCCCGCCCTGTTTGCCGTCCGTTATTTTCAAAATATTTTCCGCCTTTTTAATATATTCGCTAACGGTTACGGCGCTAATGGCTTCGGTATTGTTAGATAAGCCTTCGTAAAGGAAATTAAAGAAGTCGTATCCGTTATTTTTGTAATATTCCCAAGCATTTTCGCCGTCCAATATTATAGGAACTGCGGCCAATCCGTTTTTATCGTAATTCCGCAAACTTAATGCTATATTTTTCAAGTTGTTTATTAAATCATCAGCCGCGGCTTTAGGCTCATAATTAGAATATTTAAAGCCTATTAAATCCGAAAGCCCTTTATCCCTGAAAAATATGTACGAATATTTTCCGTTTCTCTTAACGGCATACGGCCTGTAAAGCAGTTTCCTGCCGGCCGGCTCCCTTAAATTTACGCCGATAGAATTAGAAAGAATCTCTTCGTCCGTCGCTATCCAGTTTATTCCGTTGTCGATAAAAAGCTTTAACGTCTTTTCGCTGACGCTTCCCTCCGACGGCCACATTCCCTTGAGCTTGTAGCCTAATTTATCGCCGAAATAATCTACGGCTCTTTTAATCTGATAATCCGCATCTTCGGGATGCCTGAAAGGCGCCGGCAATTTTATGCCGTCGTGAAAATCGGCTATATCCGTATCGCAAAGCAAAGGCAGTATCGGATGATAATAAGGGCTTGCCGAAAGTTCGACCTGGCCGCTTTGCGCAAGTTCCGTTATTAAAGGAAATATTTTATTTAAAAAATGGGGAATTTTTTCTTTTATTAATTTATCTTTCTCTTCCTCCGTAAATTTCTTGCCTTTCGTTTTTAACCCCGTTAAAAATTCATCGGAACTTATAGATACGGGGTCAAACCACAAAAGATTAAAAAGGACTATTATATCTAAATAATCCTGCGCATCGAATAAATTTAATTTTTCTTCAAGCCCTTCCGCATCGGCCGTTTTTAACCTGTAATAAAGCTGTTTGAACCTGCCGCTTTTTTCGATAAAATTGTTGCTCGAAGAGCAGGCGGAAAAAAATTTTTCTATAATAAACAGTTTGTCTTCGGGGGAAAGTTCGGATGTTTTTTGAGCGGTTCTGCTTAAAAATTCTTCGTTTTTAAGCATATTTTTATAATCGGCGGCATAATCTTCCAGCTGTCGGAGCAAAGACGGCGAGTAATTAAATGTCGCGTGTATTTTAGGGTAACTCTTTAAAAGCGCCCCCATGTAATAATAATCTTTGGTTGCATGTAGCCTCGTCCACGGCATAAGCATTTCGCCGGTAAAATTATCTTTATAATAAGGCTGGTGAAAATGCCACAAAAATATTACGTTTATAGGACTTACGGAATCCACTATTTTTTATGCCTGTTGTATATATTATTCGCTTTGACTTTATCGTTTAAGTCGTCGAGAGTTTTTATTACCTGATTTTTGTAGTCTATTAACTTGTCGGCAAGATTATTCGCCCGAGCCAAATCTTTTGAGTTTAAGGCGTCTATTAAGGCTTTTCCGGTTTCGTGGACTTTCGGATGAATCTGCCCTAATTCTATAAATTCTTTATATTCGCCGTATTTCTGCCCACCCACGCCGTCATGCCATTTGCCGAGCCTGCATTGATGATGGTCGGTTAATTCGGAACTGCTTAAGGATATCTGTTTATTCGCAAAAGCGTCAAGCGCTTTCGTAACCCACAATAAATGGTCTGCCTTGACTATGTTTAAAAGCATGCAGTCGAATTTCCAATCCGAAAATGTTTTTAACGAGTTAGATTGTTCTTTAATTATGTTATCGAAAGAGGAGCCGATGGTATCGAAGGTATTTTTTATATCTTCCATGCCGGAAGACAGAGACGAAAGATTATCGGCCATTTCCGCGGCGACCTGAGACTGTTCTTCCGCCGCCGTAGCGATATACGTTACCTGTTCGCTCGTCTGGGCGGCGGCTTTATCTGCTATAGACATAACGTTCGTTACTACGTCCAAAGATTCCTGAGAGTTCTTAAGATGAGAAAGCCCTTCGTTGACTTTAATTTCCACTTCTTTAGACTGTCCGCCGATATCCTGGGTAACCTGTTCTATTTCTTTTGCGGCCTGAGCGGATTTTTCAGCCAGCGTTCTTACTTCGTCGGCTACCACGGCAAATCCCCTGCCGTGCTCGCCCGCTCTTGCCGCTTCTATCGCGGCGTTCAAAGAAAGAAGATTTGTCTGCGCCGCTATTTCTTTTACCTTATCCGTAAGTTCGACTATTTTCTGCGTCCTAGTTACAAACTGGTTTATGGATTCCCCCATAGTTTTAACGGCCTGTTCGACCTGCTCCATTCTCGAAACAAGTTCTTCTAACGCAGCCGAGCCTTCTTTGGTTTTTTTAACGGTATCCCCGGCTTCTCCCGCCGCCGCCTGCGCGTTTTTGGCTATTTCCTTTGCCGTGGAAGACATTTCTTCCGTTGCGGCGGCCACGCTGGTTATCCTTTGAACCGCCGTTTCTATCTCGCCCCTGAAAATCCCCGCCGTCTTTTTGGTATCTATGGTGATTTCCATAATATCTACCTGGTCGGAGGCAAGCGATAGTATTCTGTTCCTCCAGTCGTTGACTAATTCCAGAACCGGAAAAGATGCGTTAAAAAGCCTGGCGTCGGACCTCTCGACTTTTTCTAATGCCTCGTCGTTATCGGTTAAGGCGGAGTTCATAACCGTCATACATTGTTTGTTGCCGTTACCGAATAATTCCATAGATTTTTTCTCCTATATTAAGAATTCAACTGAATTAAGTTTTCTATGTATCCCCTGTCTTTAGTCATCGCGTCGTCGGTCAGCATAGTTTTATAAATAGCAACGGCTTTTTGCGGCTTTTTGATTTGCGTATAAACCGCCGCTTCTTCGAGCATGGCATATTCCTGTAATTTAACGTCGCCTATTTTAGACATTGCGGCAAAATCCGAAATTGCGTTTTTATAATTTTTTTGAAGCATAGAAACGGTTGCGAGATTGCTGTAGGCAAGATACGTTAAGTTATCTGCGCCGGGTTTGGGATAAGCTTTCGTATAATCGGCAAGATAAGCGGAAGCTTTTTTAAATCTGTCCATTCTCATATAATCCAGACCGAGATAAAAATTTGAAATTTTAGCTGAATCCGTTCCGCCGTATTTGCTTTGAAGTTTCTTAAGATACGAAACGGACTCCGAAAGGGCCTCGGGATTTTTACCGTTGTAGGACATATAAAGCCTCACGCCTTTCCATAGCGCTCTGCCGGCGTTTCGGTTTAATTTGTAACGGTAAAATCGGATGCCGAAAACGGCGCCGATTATTAAAATAATAAATATCAGCGAGCCGATTAAAATAAGTTTGTTTTTAATCAGAAATCCTTCTAAATCTATTTTATCCATTATTATTTCCCTTATTTATTTATTAACGTTCACTAAATATTATAAGATAATAAAATTAAAATCAAGTATATTTTTTCTAACGTTTTTTGAATAAACAGGCGGCGTTTTCTTTAATTTTTTTGAGCTCTTTTATAGACAGTCCTGCTCCCAGTCCAACGCCGTCGTATTCTTTTTCGCCCATAATATCCGAAGGAGAATGCGCATCGCTGGAAATGATAAGCCCTGCTCCTGTTTTTCGGGCAATTCCAGCTATGCGGCCGTTTGCGAGGCAGTGCCCTTTCCTGTATGAAAGTTCTAAATATATTCCGTTTTTCTTTGCCGACAGGGCTTCTTCCTCCGTAATTAAACCGGGATGCGACAATATGTCTATATCTTCTTTTAAAGCGGCAGAGTTAGTTCCTTCCTCTACCGGTTCGCTCAGGGTTTCTCCGTGGACTACGACTATTTTAGCCCCGGATTTTCTCGCAAGGCCGACCGCGTCTTTTATGAGCGCCGGAGGAACATGGGTGAGTTCGACGCCGGGAAGGACTTTGAATTTATTTTTGCCGTTTTTGCCGTAAAGTTTGTTTATTTTTTCGCATATTTTTTTAATGCCGGATAAATTATGTTCTATGTTGGAAAAATCGGCATGGTCGGTTATGGCTATGCCGTCGAGTCCGGCATATATAGACCGCCTTATTAGTTCTGCGGGAACAAGTTCCCCGTCCGAAAATACGGTGTGCATATGAAAATCTATGAGCATAGTAATTTTCGACAGCCTCCTTATATAGAGATTGCTTCGTCGTCTTCGACTTCTCGCAATGACGACGCAGTTTAATTGCGGGCGCCGGTTTGTCATTGCGAGCATATCTTTGACTGCGTTTATAAAAGCCAACGGCTTTTATGCGGTAAAAGATGCGAAGCAATCTTTATTTCTTTTTGTTTTTGAAATATCCTTTCGAGCCTTTCTTTTTTTATTTCTAATAAAACATCGTCTTTAAGTTTAAAAGCTTTAGTAAACGGTCTGGGAGAATATTTAAACCCGAAAATAAAATCGAACTTAACTTCTTCCATTAAGGAAAGGGTCATTTCAAAATCTTCGCCGGTTTCCCCCGGAAAGCCTACTATTATATCCGTGGAAAAGGAAATATCCGAACATCCGTTTCTTAGTTTTCGGACGAGTTTTAAATAATCTTTCCTCGTGTAGCCTCTGTTCATAGCGGAAAGCATCTTATCGGAACCGGATTGAACCGGCAGATGGATTTCCTTGGAAATTTTGGCGTTTCCGCAAACGGTTTCTATCAAGCCGTCGTTAAAATCTTTAGGATGGGACGTTAAGAATTTAATTTTTTTTATCCCGGGGATATCCGAAAGAGAATTCAGGAGAAAACCGAAATCTTTTTTGCCGCCTTCCGGAGATAAATAAGAATTTACGTTCTGCCCTAATAGAAGTATTTCTTCGGCTCCTTTTAAAACCTGTTCGTTAGCGGTATTATATATAATTTCAAACGGTACCGACCTTTCTCTGCCTCTGACGTACGGCACTATGCAGTAGGAACAGAAATTATCGCAGCCTTCGATAATTTTGACCGCCGCCGCGCCGTTTTCCGGTTTTTTATCGTAAAAAAATTCTTCTAATAATCCGAAATCTTTATAATCGCCGCCGTTACGGCTTTCTTTTGCGGAGCCGTTTTCGTATTTAAGGATATCCGGTATGGAAAGTATTTCATCCGGACCTACGCAGTAATCGAAAAACAACCCCGAATCGGTTTTATCCGTTCCGGCTTCTTTTTTTAACTTAACCTGTTTTGCAAAACATCCCGCAAGAACTATTTTTTTATCGGGACCGTTTTTTTTTAATCTGCCTAACTCCGATAATATTTTATGGTCGGCATGGTCGCGGACGCTGCATGTATTAAGAATAACTATACCGGCGTCGCCGGCTGAATCGGCTTTTATGAAACCGTTCTTTAAAAGGCCGCTTTCTATTAAACCGGAATCATGAAAATTCATCTGGCAGCCGTATGTCTTTATAAAAAATTTTTTATTCGGCTTATTTATTTTATTTAATTTATTTAACGAGGTCATTTTTATAAATCTTGCTTACTTTAAACTGCGGAGCCAGCTTTTTTTGAACCTCTATTTTGTCTCCGGTTTTTGGATTTCTTCCGGTGTAAGTTTTATATTCTTTTACCGAAAAACTTCCGAATCCCCTGATTTCGACCCTTTTTCTCTGAACGAGGGATTCTTTTATTTCGTTAATTATCGTATCGATTATCTTATCTGCAATCTTTACGGGAATATCGTTTCTTTCCGCAAATTTTTCCGTAAATCCGGCTTTGTTCATAAATCTGCACTCCTAATTAATTATATTAGCAATGTTTAAACTTTAAGTTTATCACATAAGAACGTCCGGGTCAACATCTACGGCAATTTTTCCGGATGAGAATTTTTTGTATAAACGCGCGTCCGCCCTCAACATATCTATCAGCCTGTGGAGGCCGGCGGCGGGAGGAGGCGCTTTTAGTATCAGCTGATACCTGAAATCGTTTTTTATTTTTTCGAGCGGGCAGGGCGAAGGGCCCAATATTGATATATTGTTAGCAAAATTGCCCGAACTAATATTCGTTTCTACGATACCGGCGATAATTTTTTTTAAATTCGAAGCCGTTTCTTTTAAAGTTTCGATATTTTTATCTATTAATTTCAGGGCTATTATTCTGGCGTAAGGCGGATATCCGTATTCTTTTCTGATTTCAAGCTCCCTTTCATAAAAACCTTTTGTATTATGCGATGCGATATATTGCAATAAATAGTTGTTCGGAATAAACGTCTGAACCGCTATTTCTCCGCGGTCTTCCCCTCTGCCGGCTCTTCCGAGAACCTGCGTTAGAATCTGAAAAGCCTTTTCCGCGCTCCTGAAATCGGGTATGTTCATCAGTCCGTCGGCAAAAATTACGACCACGAGTCCGACGTCGGGGAAATCATGCCCTTTTGTTATAATCTGCGTTCCTATTAATATATCGATTTCTTTTGCGTGCATTTTTTTAAATATTTCCGAACCGGCTTTCTTGCTCTTCGCGATATCGGAATCTATCCTTTCTATCCTGACCCTGCCGTCCGGATTATTATCTGCGCCGCGGAATAAAGTTTTTACGCCGTCTTCTAATTTCTGGACTCCTATGCCGTAAGGCTCGATAGCATCCATTCCGCATTCCGGGCAGAGTTTAGGAACGTCTTCGGTATAGCCGCAGTAATGGCATTTCAAAGAACCGGCGTTTGTATCCCTGAAAATGCCGGAGGGCGCGTTCCTCCCGTTTTTTTTATGTTCGTTCTTGTGGTGAACGAGGGATATAGCGCAGTTTTTACACAAAAATAAATGGCCGCAAGAAGAGCATATCAGTAAGGTCGAAAATCCTCTTCTGTTCAAAAAAAGCAGTATCTGTTTTTTCTTTTTAAGGTTTTCTTTTATTAAAAAAATCGCTTCGTCCGATAAAACTTTATCTTTAAACTCTCTTTTGCCCGAACTTTTAAATTCCGTTTTAAGGTCGACTATGCTTACCTGGGGCAGAAGTTTCCCCTTTACCCTTTTTTTTATATAAATATATTCGTATTTTTTAAGCGCGGTGGCATTATAATAGGATTCGAGCGAAGGGGTAGCAGAACCGAGCACGCATACGGATGAAGATTTTTTCGACATCATAACCGCAACGTCCCTCGCGTTGTAAAGAAGTCCCGACTGCTGTTTATAGGAGGAATCGTGCTCTTCGTCGATTATTATAAGACCCGGGTCTTTTAACGGAGAAAATATAGCCGACCTCGCTCCCAGAATCAGCTTAACGCTTCCGTTCATTATCCTTATATGATTTATCAGTTTTTCCCTGCTTGAAATTTTACTGTGAAATACGGCGAAACCGTTATTTTCGACAAGGTTCTTAAACCTTTTTTTTATGAGATAAATAAATTGATTCGTAATGAATATTTCGGGAACGGTAATTATAACCTGTTTATTTAAACTTAAGGCAAAGTCTAAAATATTAAAATAAATCTCGGTTTTGCCGCTTGCGGTTACGCCGTGCAGTAAAAAAGTTTTATACGAACCGGCGTCCATTGCTTCGCGTATAAGGCCGACGGCGCTTTCCTGCTCCTGCGTGAGACTGTAAGCGGCATCGGAAAGGAACTTGCGCCTGCTCGCCGGATTTTCGGCAGTTTCGGCAATATTCCCGCCGTCTCCGTTTTTGCCGGAGGATTCTATAAGCATAGCTTCATCGTAATATTTATCCAATAAATCGAAATGCTTAACGTCTAGCGAAGGCAGAGCCGTCTCAAAGACTCCCGATATATTTTCATGGTAATACGAAGAAAGAAAATTAAAAATATCTTTGCGGGATTCGTCGAAAAAACGGGGTTTGGAAACGCGGCATATATTTTTTAATTTTATTTTTTTGCTTCCGGCTGGACCGTCGGCATCCCGCCTTATATCGTATATAAAACCGTATAATATCCTGTTTTTAAAAGGAACCGATACGGCTTTTCCTATTTCCGCATCGGCTTCTAATTCTTCAGGTATTAAGTAGGTAAATTTAATATCCGTTCCGCTTTTGGGTATTACTATGTCGGCCGTCGTCATAGCTTTATATTATAATATAAATAAGCGCAATATAAAACTATGCGTAAAAATAATTAACGATTCGCCGGGGTTTGATTCCCGCCGTTTTTTCCTCCTTCAAGCGGATAGAACTGTCTTCTGTAATAATCTTCCTCGTTTAATTCTAATTTTCTGCCGTCGAAGGCGGTAAAATATTTCCCGTTTCCGAACTCCGTTTTCCAAGCCTTGTCGGCTATTTTCCCGTAATTTTGCGAATACTCGTCCATCTCGTCTTTAAGTTCGGTTATTATAGATTCTCCTCCTTCCTGCGTCGCTTTTGCTCCTCCGGCGGCGACGACGTTCCTGAGTATTTTAGGATGGTCTATTATCATACAAGGACGCAGCCTGTTTTTAACGCCCATCTGCTCTTTCCTTATAGATTTAAAATACATCGAGCTTAAAATCTCTTCCATGGATTTATCGAAGATATTGTCGGCGGCAAACTGGGCAAATACGCACGGCTCTACTCCGCCGTTTGCGTTTATGTGAAGATAAACCCGTCCTCCGGAAAGGCATCCGTGCGAAAGCACCCCGTCGTTCCAGAAATCGGCGACTACGATGGGCTTGGTTTCCCTTATTTCTACGACCCTTTTTCTTCTAAAATTGCGCTGTTCCGGAGTCGGCATAAGATTTACGTCCGGTTCCCTGCCGATAGGTATATAGTTAAAATACCAGCCAAGAAAAGCCCCCTGTTTAATGTAAAAATCTATGAATTCGTCGCTTACTATTACTTCGTTGTTAAAGCGGGTGGCCGTTGCGGAAAATCCGAAAAGCATACCGTTGTCTTTCAGGTTTTTCATCGCCGAAACTACTTTTTTAAAATGTCCTTTTCCTCTTCTTTCGTCCGTTTCGTCCTCAAACCCCTCCACGCTTATACACGGGAAAACGTTGCCGATTTCGGCAAGCCTTTCCGCGGTTCTGCCGTCTATCAAAGAACCGTTGGTATATATCTGAAAATAGCAGTCGTCGTTTCTTTCGAGTATATCGAACAGGTCTTTCCTTACAAAAGGTTCTCCGCCGGATATCGTATAAAAAAATATTCCGAATTTCTTTCCTTCGTCGATAATCTGGTTAATCTTTTCAAAGGAAAGCATATCCCTGCGGGTATAATTTGCCGAATAGCATCCGTAGCATTTTAAATTGCAGTGCATAGTCGGGCTTATGACGTAAAAAAGAGGCGGATAAAATCCGTTTTTTTCGATAAAAGCCTTTCTCCTGCCGCCGCTTAGCAGAAGAAAGTTCGAGATAAAATTGTCCAATATTCCTCTTTTGACGTTTTTGGACAGATACGGCAGTTTCCTTTTTAAGCCGATAAAAATATGGTCGAAGAATATCTTGCCGGCAGGAGCTTCAAAGTTGTTTATTTTATCGGACAGTTTGATTACGGCTTCGTCGCTCAAT
Organism: bacterium; assembly: GCA_021811805.1. Lineage (GTDB taxonomy): Bacteria > SZUA-79 > SZUA-79 > Acidulodesulfobacterales > Acidulodesulfobacteraceae > Acidulodesulfobacterium_A. Next base: position 27,056 of record JAKAQA010000009.1, read on the forward strand.
TTAGGAAATACATAGTCGCCTGCTATATGAAGAGTATTTTTTACGAAGGCTGTTTTAAGGTTTTGCTTTAATGAAGATAATTCCGTCATTTTAGTCCCCCCCATGTATAATAAATTGATTTATAATTAAATATTATATTTCGATATTATATTTAATTTAATAAAACTATTTTTATTTTTGGAGCGCCTGGATAGGTTTCATGTTTTCCGCTTATTACTATATTAAAGTTTATCGCAATAATTCAAAAAGTCAATGCCGGATTTTTCTTTGTTCGTATCTTTCTTATTTTTACCGGTTGCATTTTTAATATTTTTTTGGGATAATTATAGCAGGGAAAAATAAAATTTTAAAAAAGTGGGGGGTTAGCTCAGTTGGTAGAGCGATGCCTTCGCATGGCATAGGCCAGGGGTTCGAATCCCCTATCCTCCACCAGCTAAAAATTAATGCCTGTTAGAATATCTTCTTTACTGCTTCCGAAATAACAGAAACGGTTTTGTCTGTATCCTGTTTAGTATGCTTCGAGCTTAAAAACATTGCCTCATACTGGGACGGAGCCATAAATATTCCTGCATCTAATACCGATGCGAAAAATCCCTTAAACCTGTTTGCGTCCGATTTCATTACGTCGTTGAAATTGCGAACGCTTCCGCCTTTAAAAAATACCGTCAGTATGGAAGAAATATAATTTATCGTTATTTTATCTTTAAAGTTTTTGAGTTCGTCTTTCAGGGTTCTTACTAAATAGTCCGCGGCAGAATTTGCCATGGAAACGGCATCGTCTTCTTCAATAGCTTTTAGGGTAGCAATGCCTGCGGCGACGCACACGGGATTGCCGGAAAGCGTTCCCGCCTGATAAACGGGACCCAGCGGAGACAGATATTCCATTATGTCTTTTCTTCCGCCGAAAGCGCCTATGGGCAGTCCGCCGCCTATTATTTTACCGAGACAGGTAATATCCGGCTTTAAACCGAATAAACCCTGGGCTCCCCCCAAAGAAAGCCTGAAACCGGTAATAACCTCGTCGAAAATAACGAGCGAACCGTTCTCGCGGGCTAAATCCATTAAATTTTTCAAAAAATCTTCTTCGGGTAAAACTACCCCCATATTTGCGGCGACAGGCTCTATTATTACGGCGGCTATTTCCCTTTTATGCGCCGAAAACAAGTTTTTAACCGATAAAATATCGTTATAGGCCGCAACTAAAGTTTCTTCGGAAAGGTTTTTCGGTATGCCGGCGCTTGAAGGAACGGACGTGGTAAGAGCGCCGGAACCTGCTTTAACAAGCATAGAATCGGAATGGCCGTGATAGCATCCTTCGAATTTTATAATTTTGCTTCTTCCGGTAAAACCTCTTGCCAGCCTTACCGCGCTCATTACGGCTTCGGTACCGGAATTTACGAGCCTGACCGACTCTATCGAAGGAAAATGCTTATTAATTAAACCGGCAAGTTCTATTTCCGCTTCGGTTGTAGCGCCGAAACTGAATCCGTCCGCCGCCGAGGACGAAACGGCTTTTA
>JAKAQA010000078.1 GCA_021811805.1 bacterium
TATACGAAAAAAATATATAATAAAATTTTATGAAAATAGAATTAAACGGAAACGAATATATAGTCGAACAAAACGGTATTACGATTCAAAAACTAATCGACGAACTCAAACTTAATATAAAAAGCACTGCCGTTGCAGTAAATAAAACCATAATTTCCAAAAATTGTTACGCAGAATTCACGTTAAAAGAGAACGATAAAATAGACATGGTAACTATAGCTCCAGGAGGATAAAAAAAGGTGTCAGATTTATTTATTTTAATTTAAATAAAAGAGGAGGTTATATAAAATGATGAAAAAAAAAGACGATATTTTAAAAATAGGAAAATACGAATTTGACTCGAGACTGCTTATCGGAACAGGAAAATATCCCGACTTTCAAACAATGAAAGAGGCGGCGGATATTTCCGGAGCAGAAATAATAACCGTCGCCGTAAGAAGAATCGACTTTAACGCCAAAGAAAATTTATTGTCTTATATTGACCTTGATAAGTATATTCTTTTACCGAATACCGCAGGATGCTACACGGCAGAAGACGCGGTAAACACTTTGTTGCTTGCGAGAGAATTAGACGTTTTTAGAACAGACCTCGTAAAATTGGAAGTGATAGGCGATCAAAAAACCCTTTATCCCGACAATGAAGAACTGTTAAAGGCGGCAAAAATTTTAGTTAAAGAAGGATTTACGGTTATGCCTTATATGATGGACGATCCTGTCCTTGCAAAAAAACTTGAAGACATTGGATGTCCTGTAGTTATGCCGCTTGCTTCTCCTATAGGTTCAGGTTTAGGCATAAAAAATCCGTATAACATAAAAATAATTAAAGAAACGGTCTCTGTTCCCGTAATAGTCGATGCTGGAGTAGGAACGGCATCCGATGCTTGCAAAACCATGGAGCTCGGCGTTGACGGAATTCTCATTAACACGGCGATAGCCGGAGCTGCAGATCCCGTTAATATGGCAGACGCTATGAAAAAAGCTGTAGAAGCAGGCAGACAGGCGTACCTATCGGGACGAATCCCCATGAAACTTTATGCTCAGGCTTCAACCCAAATGGAGGGAATAGTATTTTGACAAAAGAAAAAAAAATAAACAAGACTTCCAAGTATTCCGCGATTCCTAAATCTGCTAATAATAATCCGCAAAAATCAAAGCCTGTAAAGTCTGTAAAATCTGTAAAGTCTGTAAAATCGGCGTTGCCTGCGTCAGACACGGGAAGCGGCACAGGAAGCGCAATAATAAGATTAAATAAATTTATAGCTATGCATACCGGCGTTTCAAGGAGAAATGCAGACGAAATTATAGAAGAGGGCAGAGTCGTAATAAATGGAAAAAAAATAAATAAACTTGCAGTTTCGGTTAAACCCGGCGACGAGGTCTCCGTCGACGGTAAAAAAATTAAATTCAAAGAAGAACCTAAAATTTATATCATGCTTAACAAACCCCAAGGATATATTACCGCGGTAAAATCCGAAGAAGGTTTTAAGACAGTCATGGAATTGGTGAAAAAAGAAACCTTGAAATACAAGCATATATTTCCTGCGGGCAGACTCGATTTTATGAGCGAGGGTATGCTGATACTTACCAACGACGGTGATTTTTCTTATAAATTGACGCATCCAAAATTCGACGTATTAAAAACCTATATAGTAGAAGTTAAAGGAGATCTGACGTCAGACCTTTTTAACAGGATAAAAAAAGGCGTAAGACTCGAAGAAACAGGTCTTTTAAAACCTGACGACGTAAGAATAGTCAGAAAAAATCCCAATAAGTTTATACTGTCGGTCGATTTAACCCACGGAAAAAACCGTGAAATAAGACGCCTTATGGAGTTTTTTAATCTTAAGATTTTAATGCTTAAAAGAGTAAGAATAGGCGGACTATATATAGGCGACCTGCCTTCCGGCGAATACCGCATATTGAACAAAAAAACAGCGGAATTGGCTATTTCTAACGCAGACTCGGATTAATATGTTAATATGAGGCAGCGCAAATAAATAAATATTTTTCTGCTTCGGTTTGCCGTCAAGCGAAAAAGGTGTCAGATTAATTTTCCGCAAGTAGTTTATTTATAAATTGACTATTACGTATGCGGAAAATAATATCTGACACCTTTTTCATGACACCTTTTTCGATTTATCGACTAAACTAGCAAACGCAGTCGGGAGTAAAGAAATAAATAAATCTGTCCCCTTTAAAAATTAGTTCATGCTTGCTATTTTTGAACGGTACGTTTCGAGGCTGCCGGAAACGGGAGCAATATATATATCGCCGAATAGCTGAATCTGATCGATACTTATAAGGAGCAGTCTTGCCATTTCTAATACAGCAAGAAAATATGTAAAAAATTCATCTTTGGTGCGGCTGTTTTTTACGATTATTCCAAAAGTTATATTGCCCGTATTAGCAATAGCATTATTGTTATTTCCTGCGGCGTTAAAATTTTCGAAACAATAAATATTATCGTTAAATTTCTCCATTATTTCTATGATTTTTTCTTTTACGGAAAAGTTTTCTTTAGCTATTTCGTATACGCTAATCCTGTTTTGAGCTTCTTTTATTTTATCGTAAAAATATTTAGAAAGTATGAATATATTTGCTTCAAAAACGACTCCGTTATTTTTATTCTGATTTTGCGCGATAAGAGCGCCGTTTTCGTCTTCACCTTCATCGTTTTGAATAATTTTAACTCCGAACACGTCGCGCCCGAGTATAGGGCGGTTATTTAAAAATTCGGCAACTTCTTTTACTTTCTTATACTCTAAAAGCATATCTGCCAATTCGGCTCTAGGGTCTTCTATATCGCCGTCATCGTCTTCGCCGTTTTCGGTATTGCGTTTAGGCAGAAGCATTACCGATTTGATATATATAAGCTGCGCCGCCATTACTATAAAATCGCCGCCGGAATCTAAATTTAAGGCGCCGCCTCCGTTCATGCCTTCCGCCGTGTCTTCATCTTTAGTCAAAATTCCGCTTTTTTCGCCGATGCCTATAGCTTCCAAATATTGGTTCGTTATTTCGACTATCGGAATATCGTATATATTGATTTTATTTTTTTTAATTAAAGTTAAAAGCAGGTCTAAAGGTCCGTTATAGGCTTCGAGGTTTACTTTGGGATAAAAGGAATTTGAATTTAAAGAAGTAGTTACTACGGTATCTTGCCGTTTAATCGGATGCATGATTATAAACTATAATATATATAACGGAATTAAAATACAGTAAATTCATTAAAAATAAAGATTTTTTAAAACTATATCGTTTACTATAAAGTTAAAAGAAACCACTAAAAAATTGCCGGGATCGATTAAAAGCAGTATTAAAATTAAAAATATGCCGAAAGGTTCTAATTTGCTTAAATAACCAGAAAAAGGCTCTGGTAAAAGACTGACGGCTATCCTGCCGCCGTCCAAAGGAGGAATAGGTATCAAATTAAACGTTCCAAGTATTACATTTATCATTATGCCGATAAAAAGCATAAAAGTTACCGGATAAACGAAAAATTTAAAAACAGAGGAGCCGTGCACTGCCTGAAAGTGAAGATGGCTTATAAAATATGCAAGATATAAATTCATAACCGGAAATTCAAAAAGTATAATCTTTAAAAAAACAAAACATATAAAAGCCAGAATAAAATTAGTGACCGGTCCTGCCGCCGCAACGAATCCAGTATCTCGTTTCGGATTTTTTAGCCCGTTAAAATTTACCGGAACAGGCTTTGCATAGCCGAATAAAAACGGAGAACCTACCAAAATTAATAATAAAGGGAGGAGTATAGTTCCAAACGGGTCGATATGTTTAATAGGATTAAGCGTCAGCCTGCCTGCGTTTTTTGCGGTATCGTCGCCGAAAATATGGGCCACGTAGCCGTGTGAAACCTCGTGAAGTATAATGGCGAATAAAACCGGAATTATTGCAATTACTATAAGCTGAATCGTATTATTCATATTAAACCATTATACGATTATTTTTCCTTATAAATCAACATAATTTTATTAGTTTATTAGCAATGTTTATTATTTTATTTTAATTTTTCCGTTAATTTTTTGTCCGTAATATTATATAATGATAATATATTACATAATCACATAAGCATGAAAAAAAACCATAAACTTTATAGCAAACTGAACGGCGACGTTCTGCCTTTCGTCCAGAAACCGGTTAGATATCTGGGTTTGGAAACAGGAACTACCATAAAAGATATCAAAAATATTCCTTTAAAATTTGCTTTGGCTTTCCCCGATTTTTACGAACTCGGCATGAGCCATATAGGAATGGGAATAATATACGATATTTTAAACTCCGTCGATTATATTGCCTGCGAAAGGGTTTACCTGCCTTATCCGGATATGAACGCAAAACTTAAAGAGCATAATATTCCTTTATTTTCTTTAGAATCTTTCGAAGAAATTAAAAATTTCGACATAGCAGGTTTTTCGCTTCAGTATGAACTATCCTATACGAATATATTATTAATGCTTGAACTTTCGGGTATTCCCTTATTTTCTAAAGACCGAACCGGAACGGACTCTCCTTTCGTTGGAGCGGGCGGACCTTGCGCTTTTAACCCTCTGCCGTTAAATGACTTTATGGATTTTTTCATAATAGGAGACGGCGAAATTGCTACCGCCCTGGTATGCGATGCGGTATTGGAAGCAAAAAACGACCTAAAATCAGGCGTTGTCGATATATCGGATTACAGAAATTACGTTAAAAGAAAACTTGCCGAAATACGGGGCGTTTATGTGCCTGGAATTTCAAAAAGCGTAAAAAAATCATTACTTAACGATATAGATTTAAATTATAACTTTGATTTTAAAACCAACAAGTATGTTTATATTAACAAGCATATCGTACCGCTTATAGAAACCGTCCACAACAGGCTTGCCGTCGAGATAGCGAGGGGCTGTTCTTCCGGATGCAGGTTCTGCCAGGCCGGTTATATTTACAGGCCGGTAAGGGAAAGGAAAAAAGATACCGTAGTAAATGCCGTAAAACACGGGTTGCATACGACCGGTTTAGAGGAAATATCGCTGTCTTCGCTTTCTACCGGAGATTATTCCGAAATAGAACCGCTTCTTTCCGAGTTAGCGGAATTAACTACCGAAGAGAGGATATCGATGTCGTTTCCGTCTATGAGAATCGGCTCATTAAGCGAAAATATACTTAAAAAAACCGCCGCAGTAAAAAAAACAAATTTTACGCTGGCTCCGGAAGCCGGAACCCAGAGACTAAGAAATATCATAAATAAAAATATATCCGAAACTGATCTGCTTAATGAAGCAGCAGGGCTTTCTCAAAAAGGATATAAGTCTTTAAAACTTTATTTTATGATAGGTCTTCCTTTTGAAAGAATCGCCGACTTGGACGGAATAGCCTCTTTAATAGTAAAAATAAAAAAAGCGGCAAAAGGACTTAACGTTACCGTGAACGTCAATAACTTCGTTCCAAAACCGCATACTCCTTTTCAGTGGTTTCCTATGGAAAAAGAAGAAGCGCTTAGCTTTAAAATAAATTATTTAAAAAAGATATTAAAACCGCTGAACGTAAATTTTAAATATCAGGATCCCAGGGTGAGTTTTGTAGAAGCGCTGATATCGAGAGGGGATGAATTTACGTCTAAAATTATCTATAAGGCGTACAAATCGGGAGCCGTTTACGACAGCGAGTCGAGGCTTTTCAACTTTGATGCATGGATAAAAGCGATAGAAACCGAAAACCGGAATCAAAACGAAAACAAGTTTAGCCATGGAAACGATTATCAATCTTATCAGGGTTATTTTAAATATCTATATGAAGAAAAAAATATAAACGACCCGCTGCCGTGGGATTTTATCGATATTCTGGTCGATAAAAAATTTTTGAAAGAAGAATATAAAAAATCTTGCATGCAAAATGCTAAATCTATTTATTATTTTAATTCCGAAATAGACGGAGAATACCTTTCTACCCAAAACTGCAGAAAAATATGCTGCTTATGCGGAGTATGCGATTTTAAAACCGTAAGTCCGGTTTATTCATCAAAAGCCGCAAATGTAAAAATGCATAAAAATAATATTAAAAATAATGAAAATGAAAAAGATAAAAATAGCGGCGTAAATGATAATTATGACAGCAGTATAAATAAAGACGTCTTTTTTAATAAAACCGGCATAAACAGCGTAGAACTCTATAATTTTAACGGCAATAATGATATTAAAGTTAAAACCGTTCCGTTTTCAGAAATAACTTTTACATATTCAAAAAGAGGAATAGCAAAATATCTCGGACATTTGGAAACCGTTAAAA
>JAKAQA010000079.1 GCA_021811805.1 bacterium
CGTCTTCCGGCGAAATCGACATTAACGGAATAAACATAAAAGAGTTTAATTTAAAAGATTTAAGGGATTCCATATCTTACGTTTCCCAGAACGTCGTTCTTTTTAACGAAACCGTAAAATTTAATATAGAATACGGAACGAGCGGCAAAAGTATGGAAGAAATAGTAAACTCCGCAAAGTTGGCATTTGCGGACGAATTTATTAAAAATCTTCCCCAGGGATACGACACGATAGTAGATGAAGCGGGATTAAGGCTTTCCGGCGGAGAAAAGCAAAGAATTTTAATCGCCAGGGCGTTTCTAAAGGACGCACCCATACTTATACTTGATGAAGCTACTTCTTCTTTGGACGGAGAATCGGAAAAGAAAATCCAGCGGGCGCTGTTCGGATACGAAGAAGATGGCATCGGAGAAGCTGTTAACAAAACCTCAAACGCAGACGAAGGAACAATAAATCAAATATCCGGTTCAGGTAAAGCAGATTCGCATGGCAGACTATATGGCGGTTTGTGCAGAAATAAAATAGTCCTTATAATCGCCCATAGGCTATCCACCGTAAAACATGCAGATACGATTTATGTCCTCGAAAAAGGCGAAATAGCCGAAAGCGGAAGCCATGAGGATTTAATAAAATTGGACGGAATTTATAAAAATCTTCTTTTAAAACAGATGGAATAAAAGATAATTGCAAATATAACAATTGTCATTATTATGAATAAAAATAAGACCTATATAGGAATAAAAATAGTAAACGGAACCGTTTACGGCGTAGAACGCCTTACAGATAAAAGTAAAAGCGGAAAACGAGTTTATTTTGAAGAACTGCGACTGTCGGAGCAGGATGCGAAAGTTTTAAAAACGGCTTTGCCTGTTTATAGAAAAATATTCTTTATACTCCCTCCCGAAATAGTATCTTTTAAAATATTGACTTATCCCTTTAAATTAAAGGGTGCCTCTAATATAGAAATGCTCGCCAAAACGGCGATAGAAGAGCTAACTCCTTTAAACGTCAAAGAGCTTATAGTTTCCAAGCATAAATTATCCGATCATACTTTATTGGTTGAATACGCAAAAAAAGAAACCGTAGCAGGTTTAATAAATAAATATAACCTTGGCGATTTAAACGGCTTGCGGATATATTTCCCTTTTTCCGTATTGTGTAAAACGGGAAAACGTTTTTATTCGGAAGATGGCGCCGATTTTCTGCTAAAATACGACTTTTTGGATAAATCTTACGCCGTTATTTATAAAAACGGAAAAGTCGCGGAGATAATAGATTTAAAACTTAATAACGAATATGACGATGAATTTAAAAATAATGATATAAAAGCCGCAACTACAACTAATATAATAGATCTGAATTATAAAGCACGCGAAATATTTTCCGGTATGAAAGATTTTTATTCCGATTTAATATTTTTAATGGACGATGAACGTAAGCAGGGAAATTTTTTAGGCATTTTTATCAAAATGTTAAATAATTCAAAAGATTCAAGCGTTTTAGAATATTTTAAGATTTCCGATATAATTGGAGACGGTTCGGTTTCGGCTTTTTATGTTAATAATAGCGCGTCATATGCCGTTTTAGCGGCTGTATTAGTATTGATATTCATATGCGTCGGACTCATAGAAGAAAACTATTATAAAAGCGCCGAAAAGACGGTTATAAGCAAAAAGATAAATTTAATTCTGGGAAAATACATGCCCGGCCAGAAGGTATTTTACGAACCGAGATACGAAATTAAGTCCTGTTACGATAAAATAAAAGAAAATTCCGGCGGCGGCAACGACGCTTTTTTAAGTTTTTTAAAATATGCTTCCGAAGAAAAGGGCAATATAAAAAGCTTAAAAATAGACTCGATAAACTATTCGTTTAAAAAATTCGAGTTTAAAGGCAGCATTTCAGGCTATAAAAATCTGCATAAGTTTGAAATTTATCTAAAAAAGAGATATTCTACCGTAAACGTTATAAAATCTTATAAAAATTCAAACGGAAATATAAAATTTGATATTGCGTTAAAATGAATAAATCCCTTATTATAAAAATTAAAAACGGGGTATTAAAAAATATACCTCTTAATATATCCGGCTTTTTAAAAAATAAAGACGGAATATATAAAATTTTATTAAAATTATCCGTTATTTTTATAATATCTATTTTTGCAAGCAACGCCGCTATAAAATTTATTACATATAAAATATTCCAATACGATTTGCAAAAGGCCGGTATAACCCCTAAAACGTTTAACGCAAATTTCGTCGTAAAAAAACCAACTATAAAGCGTTATTCCGATATTTTAAAGTTCAATCCGCTAAACGCCGTCGTAAACGGCCCGCTTTTAAACTTTAATGCAAAAGATTTTACGCCGTCTTTAAATTTAACGTTAATAGGAACTATAAGCGGAAGTTTCGGTTATGCTTTTTTTATAAATAAAACCGACGGCAAAGAACTTTTTATACCGCAGGGAGCGGAAATTAAGCCTGGGTATTATTTAAGCGCCGTAAGATTGAAAAGCGTCGTCATTTCCGGTTTCGGCAGAAGGTTTGCCGTATATTTGGTAAAAATCAAAAACGGAAATGTATCGGCTTTTTCGTCAGGACCGGCGGCCGCAAGCATTCCGCGTCCTGCAGGTTCAATGGCTTCTTTAAGTTCGGCAATAAAAAAAACAGGTCAATATTCGTATTTAATAGACAGGTCTAAGATTAAAAAATCCGATTTAAATTCTATTTTTACGCAGATGCATGCCGTTCCGGATATAGTAAACGGCAGAATAATCGGATTTAAAGTCTTAACCGTAGTACCGACCGGCATTTTTGCATACATGGGATTTCAGCCCGGCGATATAATAAAGTCGATCAACGGAACTCCGCTTTCCAGTCCTCAGGAAGCCGTAAATTTATTATCTGGCCTTATGAACGAAAACAACGTATCCATAGATATAACGCAAGGTACAAGAAATATAACTATGAATTATAGAATAGAATAGAGCGGAATAATGCAACTTATAACCGGCAAAATATTTTTTTTACGGCGATTAAAAAAAACAAGTTTTTTCTCCAAAGAAAAATTTCTCGATGAAGAAAAATGCGGACGGCAGTTTGCGGTTTGCAAAGATAATGCAAAGGACGTTTTTCGTAGCGCTTCCGAGAGCGGTTTTACGCTTATAGAAGTCTTAATCGCTCTGGTAATACTCGGCATCGCCTTAATACCTCTTCTCGCCGCTCAGGCAAGAGCCGTCGGCGATTACGGCTATGCAAACAATGCCGCCTACGAAACCGTTCTTGCCAAAAATATAATGTCTAAAGTTTTCCTGCTTAATGAAATATATATAATGAACAAACGCGAAAAGATACGCGGCGCGAAAGGCTATATAGCCAAGGAATCAATAAGCAAAACCTCCTATCCTGGCATATATATGATAAAAATAACCGTTTTCAAAATAGGACATAATCCAAAAAGCGGCGTTACCCTAAAATCTCTTGCGCAGTAGATTTTTGCGATCAAAAAAATCAATCTAAAAAAACCCTAAAAAATTTCCTAAAAAATTTCTTGACATTTATGGGGGGGGGGGTGTTTAAATATATTCAGCTTAATTTTTATATTAATATTTTAACCTTTAATTTCTTTAAGGAGGATGTTATGGAGTTGAAGCAGTTCTTCAAGAAATCCCGCAAGTTTTACCTTTTAGTCCTTTTACTTTTAATTTTCACCGTTCCGGTGGCTTTGTCGGGATGCGGCGGCGGTGGCAGCGGTAGCGGCGGCGGAGGAAGTACTCCGAGTGGCGGCGGCGGAGGAAGCGCAGTTCAGAGTTATGTCATTCCTCAGGTATATGGAGGAGTTAATCCGCTGTCAAATTATACGGTTACTTTATATGAAGTAAATCAGGATGGTACGGTTAATTCTATTGGGCAATGTATAACAAACAGTTACGGGTCTTGCGGATCATCCGGAATTACATTTAATTGGGACGAAAACAGTACCGATACGTTCTATGCAACCGCTTCTAATGCAAGCGGAAGCGTTATATTGTTAGGCTTTATAGGTGGTATAAACAGTAATAGTTATAACGTCGGAAACATGTCTTATTTCCCATTGACTAACAATACCATGATATTTGGTAATGTAGTTATAGATGAGAATACGACTATTGCGGCGATACAATCTGCTATTATGAGCGGAACTATTGTAAGCATTTCAGGAAATACTATAAATTTATCTTATGCTAATTCTGCCGGGGCTTTTACATATTACGACGATTCATTTTCAAATTACACCGGTGGTTCGAGTAATCCTGTCATGAGCGGAGTTAATGGAGCTCTTGCAACAAATGTACAATATACTACAGAGATTCTGTCTAATGCTCTGGCCTTATGTGTACAGAATAGCAGTAATTGTCCTACTTTATTTGGTGATACCGCTGCAACTTCCGCCTATTATCCTTCCCCTAATAATACGCTTGAATCGGCAATTAACATGGTCGAGGCAGTTGACGCCGTATCCGGAGCAGATCCATCTTTACCTATAAATTCATCAGATGCTCAAAGTATGGGCACCAATATTTTTAACTTTGTCACTGCAAATACAAGTTTTATTCCATATACTTTACCGTCAGGAACGTATAGTCCAAGTTTTTTGACAACTGGAAGTGGAAATTCCTTAATGTAGTTGCAAAAAATAAAAAAAGGAAAAAAAAGGTGTCAGATTTATTTATTCTCTTACTCCCGACTGCGTTTGCTGGAGTAAGAGAGCTTTAAAGTTAATTTTATAAACCAGATATATTATCGATAGCAATTAAGTTATTGCGGAAAGACGAAGTATTATAATTTATCGATATTTTCTGAAAAAAAAGGTGTCAGATTTATTTATTCCCTTACTCCCGACTGCGTTTGTGGGAGTAAGGGAATAGTATGAATTAATTTTTTAGAAAATAAATAACATTAAACTTTAAAAAAAAAGGTGTCAAAAAAGGTGTCAGATTTATTTATTCTCTTACTCCCGACTGCGTTTGCTGGAGTAAGAGAGCTTTAAAGTTAATTTTATAAACCAGATATATTATCGATAGCAATTAAGTTATTGCGGAAAGACGAAGTATTATAATTTATCGATATTTTCTGAAAAAAAAGGTGTCAGATTTATTTATTCTCTTACTCCCGCCTGCGTTTTTGGGAGTAAGAGAATATTATTAATTAATTTTTTAGAAAATAAATAACATTAAACTTTAAAAGGAGAGAATGATGAAAAGAAGCAAAATGGCTATTTTATTAGTTTTTGCAGTAGTGGGTATTACGGCATTAAGTTTGTCAGGTTGCGCTTATAATGTTTTCGGCACGTTAGCCCCTTCTAACGTTCCTGTATCGCAAACAGGCTATAAAGTGTTAGGTCCAACAAGCGGAGGTTCATGTACCGATATATTTATAGGTATTCCTTTAGGAGAATCGAGCGTTAGGGCTGCTGTTAAACAAGCTATATCCAAGGTAAGCGGCGCTAATGCATTAATCAATATAACCGTAAACAATACCGTGACGAATTATTATATAGTTCAAACTTATTGCGTTGAAGTTCACGGTACGGCAATAAGGAAATAAAAAGGAAAAAAGGCGTCAGATTTATTTCACTCCGCCGGGCATAAAAGCTTCGCTTTTATAAACGCCCGCCTTAGTATCTTACTCCCGACTGCGTTTGACGCATTCGGGAGTTTTTCTTTTTTACTGCAGCAATGTTTTTTTCTGCCGACTAAAATTTACTTTGAATTTATTGAATTTACTTTGTAAACTAAAATTATTTATCAATATTTATGATTATTTATCGATTTTAATATTTGAAAGATATATGCTATAATAAATTTAAACTTATTTAAACTTATAATTTTTATTTTAATTTTTTTCTTTTAATTTATTTAACTATTAAATAAATTAAAAGAAATTAAATAATTAATTAAACAAATAAATTAAATAAATAAATTATAATTATATAAATGCCGGACTTTAATTCCCAGTACGACATAACCCTTAAGGATATACTTAAAGGTATACCTAAAAGGTTCGTAGAGATATTAACCGGCAGGAAAGCATTGGAGTTTTTAGATACTGGTTTTCCAAAGGTAGAAGAGCTTAAAGCGGATCTCTTAATAAGGCTTGAAGACGGTAATATATTCCAATTAGAACTTCAAACGCAAAACGATCCCAGAATGCCTTTGCG
>JAKAQA010000080.1 GCA_021811805.1 bacterium
GGAAAATAAGATAATAGGTTTAAGCGCGACGTGGACTTTGTTTAACTGGTTTAAAACATCGGATAATTACCAGAAAGAAAAGCATGAAAAGACTGCTTTAAAATATAGCCTTAAATCTTATATAAACAGCGTCAGGCTGGAGGTCAAAAGCGATTTATTAAATCTTCGGACGGCTTTTAAAAATATTAAAGCCGCAAAATTATCCGTTAAACAGGCTGAAGAGAATCTTAAGATTACCGATTTGCAGTATATGCAGGAAACCACGACGTCAACAGAGGTGTTAGACGCCGAAACTTACCTTAAACATGCCCAATTAAACTATTACGACTCGCTTTACGGATTCGATATATATTTAGCGAGGCTTCAAAGAGACACGGGGAGGAATAATTATGGAGAATAAAACAAATGAAGGTGCCGTAAACACCGTTACTGCAGATAATGGCGCCGATAAAAATACCGGCGGCAACGGCAAAAAAAGCAGAATAAAAAAGAAATACGTTTTAATCGCGATAATCGCCGTTTTAATAATAGGAACGATTTTCGAACTCCACAACATTGAATTTTCATTCACTCATGTTACGACAAGCGACGCTTTTGTGGACGGGAGCAGCGCGATAGTTCCTATAGCTCCCCAGGTTAAAGGAAAAGTCGTAAAAGTTTATATAAATGAAAACCAGTATGTAAAAAAGGGACAGCCGCTTTTTAAAATAGACCGTTCCGATTATATTCAGGACGTTAACAGGTCGCTTGCCGGTTTTAAAGCCAGTAAAAAACAGATAAAACAGATATCGATGTCTATTTTAGTCCAGAACAGCGCGCTTGCAAAAGCGGGATATCGGCTGAAAGCCGACGAGGCTTTAGAAAAATTGGACCGCCAGAATTATATAAGATATTATAATCTTTTTAAAGGAAAAGCCGCTTCAAAGCTTATGTTCGACGAAATGGCTACCAAATACAGAATGACGCAGGCTAAAGTCGGCGCGGACGAAGCAGGCCTTACCCAGATTGCCGCAAGCATAGCGGAATTAAAAACCGCATTAAAATCCAGAGCATTTTTTGCTAAATCTGCTCTCGCCGCCTATAAAATAGCCCAAATTAATCTGCACAGAACCGTGGTTTACGCGCCCTGCGACGGGTATGTCGCAAAAAAGAACGTAAACGTCGGAAGTTACGTTATGCCAGGGATTCCATATTTAAATATAGTAAACCTCGGCAAAATATGGATAGTGGCTAATTTTAAAGAATCTGACATCGATAATATAAAAATAGGCGCACCGGTTATTATAAAGGTGGATTCTTATCCGAATGCGGTTTTTCATGGAACCGTTTCAAGTTTTCAGTCCGGGACCGGTTCCGTTTTCAGCCTGCTTCCGCCGGAAAATGCGACCGGAAACTATATAAAAGTAGTACAGAGGGTTCCTGTAAAAATTAATTTAAAAAGGAAATTTTATTCTAAAACCCCTTTGTATCCCGGATTATCGGTAGAACCATATGTAAAAATCTTAAAGTGATTAATCATGGATTTGAAAAATAAATGGCTTATAGTTTTAGCGGTAATTCCCAGCACGACGCTTTACAGTATGGATATGAGCGTAGTAAACGTAGCCCTGCCCTATATACAGGGCGCAATGGATGCCTCGATAGAGCAGGTTACATGGGTCGTTACGGGTTATATGCTCTCAGGCGTAATCTTAATGCCCCTCGTCAGTTTTTTTAGTTCGCGTTTCGGCAGAAAAAATTATTACATATCTTCCGTTTTTTTATTTACCGTAAGTTCCGTATTGTGCGGTCTTTCATGGAATTTAGACTCCATAGTTCTTTTCCGCCTCCTGCAGGGCGTCGGCGGCGGCGCTCTTATACCTTTGTCGCAGACCTACCTTGCAGAAAATTTTGAAAAAAAAGAGCAGGGCAAGGCTATGGCTATATTCAGCCTTGCGATAGTCCTCGGACCGGCAATAGGCCCGTATATCGGCGGCTGGATAGTAACTAACTATTCCTGGCCGTGGGTATTTTACGTTAATCTTCCCATAGGGTTATTAAATTTATTACTTATCTATTTAATTATAGAAGACCATCCTTTAATGAAAAGGCTCAAAGGAAAAGTTGACTGGTTCGGAATAATTTTTTTGACCGTAGGTCTTGGGGCAATGCAGATAGTTTTAACCGACGGACAGTATAAAGACTGGTTTTCTTCAAGCTATATCGTGAATTTGACTATAATATCCGTAATAGCTTCAATACTTTTCGTCGTAACGGAACTTATAGCGGAAAATCCTGCGGTTAACATTAAAGTTTTAAAAGATATAAACTTGTCGGCCAATTCTTTTTTGTCTATGGTTTTCAGCCTTGGAATTTTCGGGAGTTTGTTTCTTCTGCCGATGTTTTTGCAAAAAATAATGGGGTATTCTGCCTATGATGCGGGCATCGCGATAATGTCGAGGGGTCTTGCTATGGTTATTAGCATGCCGCTGGCGGGAAGGCTGTTTAACAAAGTAGGTCCTAAAATTTTAGTTTTTATAGGATTTATTTTATCTATTATATCCTCGATTCAGATAGGCTCTATGAGTCTTAACATGGGATTCTGGGACGTTTTCTGGCCTCAGTTTACGCAGGGCCTTGGTTTCGGGTTAATCATAGTTTCCCTTATGACCTCTTCGCTGATTACCCTCGAAAATAAATATAAAATAGACGGCGCCGGTTTGTTTAATTTAATAAGGCAGGTTGCCGGTTCGATAGGCATCGCTATACTTGCTACGATGATAGATAACAATACCCAGATGGCGCATTCCGTTCTCGTACAAAACATAAGCGGCAATACGCAGACGATGTTATCTTTAAGGAGAGCCGCCGAAATTACGCATTCATTCGTATTTTATCCCCCCGTCAAAAAGGTTCTTGGCTTAATTAACGGGATGGTTACGCAGCAATCTACGATGATTGCGTTTAATTTAGCTTTTATATTTATGGCGGTATGTTTTGCCGTTTCTATACCGGTTATTTTCCTGCTGAAAGGCTCTAAGAGCGCCAAAGAAAAAGAAGCTTCGCCCTCGATTACCCTCGAATAATAAAAACATTTCCCGTTTAAACCGCTTCGAACTTTCAAACTTAAAATTAATATTGTATAATATAAAAATGTGCAAAAAATTTAATATGCCGGTAATTAATTTATAAAATATATGCCTATAAACAATAAAAACGATAAAAGCGCAAGCGGAAATAATTCGAATAAACCGAAAAAAGGAAAGAATAAATTAGTCAAAATAATTTTTGCCGGGCTTTTTATCTTAATTTTTGCCCCCGTAATAATTTTTGCCGTATTATATTATTTGCTCGCTTCTTCCGTTCCCAATATTGTTTCCCTCAAGGACTACCATCCTAAAGAAGTTAATTACGTATATTCGTCAAGCGGAAAACTTATAGGTTATTTAGGTTCGGTAAACAGGGAGGTCGTTCCTTTTTCCGATATTCCTCTGCAGGTAAGAGAGGCTTTTTTAGCGGCGGAAGATAAAAATTTTTATAATCAGGGTCCGCTCGATTACAAAGCCATAGCTAGAGCTTTTATTGTAAATCTTATGTCGGGACATATAGTCGAAGGCGGTTCAACGATAACCCAGCAGGTTGCAAAAACCCTTCTCGTTCCTTATGAAAGGTCGTATATCTGGAAACTGCGCGAGGCTATTCTGGCATACAGGATTGCAGATAATTTATCAAAAAACGATATTTTAGATATTTATCTTAATCAGATTTATCTCGGCAACAATGCCTATGGAATACAGGCGGCTTCCCTTACGTATTTCGGAGTTCCCGTTTGGAAGCTTAACCTTGCTCAGGCGGCTATGCTCGGCGGGCTTCCGCAGGCGCCGTCGTTTTTAGACCCCTATATTCATCTTAAAGATGCCAAAAGAAGGCAGAAATATGTTCTGGAGCAGATGGCAAACGACGGATTCATAACTAAAGCTCATGCTGAAACGGCATACGGCACTAAGCTTGTTTTTCATAATTTCTTTAAATATTACGGCGTCGCTCCTTATTATCTGGCTTACATTAAACAGGATATTATAAATAAATACGGCAAGCCCGTTTATAAAGAAGGCGGACTCAGGATATATGCGGCTTTAAGCGCAAGGACTCAGCTGTATGCCGATAAAGCCGTAAAAACCGGATTAACCAAGCTTTCCCATGAATACGGCTACACCGGGCCTTTAAAGAAGCTCAGTTACGGGGAAATGCAGAATAAAATTAAAGAAGAAAAAGGACTTATAAATTATTTATACGAAGGCGGCATCTATAAAGGTTTCGTTACCGGAATTTCTAAAGGCGGCCGGACGGCTTTTGTTTCCGTAGGAAAATTCAGAGGCGTTCTGCCCGTGTCTAATATGAAATGGGCTTCACGTTTTCAGCGTTATGTTTATTTCACTTATAGGACTATCGGCAACGCCGGACAGGTTTTAAAACCGGGTTACGAAATACTCGTTAAATTCGACGGTTATGCTAATAACGGGACGCCCGTTTTTTCTTTAGAGGAAAAAAACGTTATAGAAGGAGCTTTGATTTCTATCGACCCGCAAAACGGATTTGTAAAAGCTATGGTCGGCGGGTACAGCTTCAGCCAGACTCAGTTTAACAGGGCGCTTTATGCCAAAAGGCAGACCGGTTCGGCTTTTAAACCCATAGTTTATGCGGAAGCCCTTACCTTAGGCTATACCCCTTCTTCGATTATAAACAATACCCCCGTAATATATCCTACCGGAGTGCCGGGAAAATATTACAAGCCTCATAATTTTTCGAGAAGATTTACCGGGCCCACGACCCTGCTTATTGGACTTGCCCATTCCATAGACGTAGTAGCCGTCAAACTTCTGCAAAAAGTAGGCGTAGATAAAGTTGCGCATTTAGCAGATGAAATGGGGATACATCACGTAGTAAAAAATTTGACTATGGCTTTAGGGTCTTCAAGCGTCCGGCTCATCGATTTGACCGACGCATATACCGCTTTTGCTAACGGCGGAAAAGAATGCAAGCCCGTTTTTATTATTAAAATATTAACGCCCGGCGGGAAAAGCCTCTATAATTATAAACCGGAATGCAGGCAGGTTTTATCCCCTCAGGTCGCTTACGTGCTGACGAATATGCTGGAAAGAGTTATTACGAACGGCACCGGAGTTACCATTTCAAATATAAGAAAGATTACCCCTTACGTAGCAGGAAAAACCGGTTCGTCGAGCCAGTACAGGGACGGAATTTTTATGGGATATACTTCTTCTTTGGTAACCGGGGTCTGGACCGGACGGGACGATTTTCATTCAATGGGCAGGTTTATGGTCGGCGCGATAACCGCCGCTCCTATATGGGATTCTTATATGTCTAAAGCGCTTAATATTTATCCTCCGCAGGCTTTTGCTATACCTAAAGGGGTTGTTTTTGCGGAAATTAACCCGCATACCGGTCTGATTGCAGATTCAAGCTATAAAGACCCGGTGCTTATGCCTTATGTCGAGGGAACCGAACCTACCGCCGTAAAAAAGAAAAAAAAGATTAAAAATCCGCAGTCGTTCTTCGGGTTATTTTAGGACAATGTGAAAATGAAAGAATTAAAACCTTTAATAGACAATTTCGGCAGGCAGATAACGTATTTAAGAATAAGCGTAACGGACAGGTGCAACTTAAGATGCGTTTATTGTATGCCCGAAAGCGGAGTTTCCCTGTTAAATCACAATGAGGTAATTTCTTACGAAGATATTTTAAGACTGGTAAACATTCTTTCAAACCACGGGGTCAACAAGATAAGGATTACCGGCGGAGAACCCTTGGTAAGAAAAGGACTGACAGGCCTTATAGAAAATATAGCCAGGATAAGAGGCATAGAGGATATTTCTATGACCACTAACGGAATTCTTTTGGAAAAATATGCTTCCGAACTTTATAATGCCGGACTAAAAAGAATTAATATAAGCCTCGATTCCTTAAAAGAAGAAAGATTTTGCAGGATTACAAGGACGGGCAGTTTAAAAGACGTTTTGGCCGGCATAAAACTTGCGAAAAAAACGGGTTTTAATCCGGTAAAAATAAATACGGTTTTAATAAGAGGGATAAACGACGACGAGATAATAGATTTCGTTAATTTTGCAAAAGAATTCGAGCTTAATTTAAGATTTATCGAATATATGCCTATAG
>JAKAQA010000081.1 GCA_021811805.1 bacterium
CATTATTATTAATTTAATGCTATTCAAAATCAAAATAAAAAAATATATCGATTTATATTTTATTTATTATTCATTCACAATAA
Organism: bacterium; assembly: GCA_021811805.1. Taxonomy (GTDB): domain Bacteria; phylum SZUA-79; class SZUA-79; order Acidulodesulfobacterales; family Acidulodesulfobacteraceae; genus Acidulodesulfobacterium_A. The sequence continues at coordinate 84 of JAKAQA010000081.1, forward strand.
GACTTTATAATTTTTATAATATAAATTAATATAATAATATAAAACGGCGCTTAAAGCTATAAAAAAATGAAAAAATGCTGTTATCGGAGTAAACGGGAAATGGGACGGCAGAAAAAAAATAAATCTGTCCCCTTTTTTAGCCCCTTTTTCATTACGGCGATATTTTCGATGTTTTTATCCATATATGTAATTTTGGGCACGACTGGGCGTTCTTTCGCTAAAGCAGGTATAATAACGCTAAATATCGGTAAAGCTACAACGGCGGCAATAACGGAAAGCTCTCCGGCTAAAGTCCCTGTTGCCGTAACCTTGCAAGACGCCTTGAGGCTTGCCCTTAAACTTTATCCGGGAATATTAACCTCCAAATATTCCTATTTATCCTCGATTTATACTAAAAATCAAACTCTTTCCCAATATTATCCGCAAATTTCCGGAACCGCCGGATTTTCAAGGAATTCTTTTATGAACGTAAGCAATAACGGCGTAATTTCGGGTGGGCAGATTTATAACGAACCGGGGATGAATTACTCACTGAACAATTACTCGGCAACTTTAAACGCGACATATACTCTTTATTCTTTCGGTTCGCGCTATTACAACTATCTTAACGCAAAATACCAGATGAAAGGGGCAAACGCAGGTTATAATTATGCCGTCAACAGCGACCTTTATAACGTAATCCTCAATTTTGCCCAATATTTCGCCGATAAGGAACTGATGAAGGCGGATAAAGAAAACCTTAAAAACGATGAAATCCAGTATAAAGCGGCTGAGGCGTTTTACAAAGTCGGAACAGGCGACCTTTTAGACGCAGAAACGGCTAAAGCAACAATGGAGACGGCAAAAGCGGCTTATATAAATTCGGTATTCAACGTAAAAATTGCAAGGCTTGCTCTTTTAAATTCCATAGGACTTTCTTCCTCGAAAAAATACCGTTTTATAAATACGCTCAAATTTAAACCGTTTAACGGTAAACTTCAAAGGCTTATGAAAACGGCTTTAAAATATAATCCCCAGTTAAAACAGGCGGTTTACGCGGTAAAAGCGTCAAAGGCTTCGGTTAAAAAAGCGGCGAGCGGATACTTCCCTGCTTTTAACGCCGATTTTTCATATACCGGACAAAATTCTTCATTTCCTTTGAATAGAAATTATTCGGCCGGGCTGTCTGTCTCAATACCTATTTTTAACGGTTTTTTGACACAAAATCAGATAGATTATTCTAAAGCCGCATTAAACGGCAGCATCTGGAATGAAAAACTGACGGAAAATAATCTTATCTATAGCATATCAAGCGATTATTACGCCGTCAATAATCAGTATTTAACGGTTCAGGCTCTTAAATCTTCCGAAAAGGCTTCAAAACTTGCCTACACGCTGGCTCTGAAAAGCTATGAGGTGGGAGTCGGTTCTATGGTTCAGCTAGTAACGGCAAATGCTCAGTATATTTCATCCGTAACAAGCTACATAAACGGCGAATATACTTATTTTTACCTGAAAGCCAAGCTTTATTCCGACCTCGGTTTAACGGTAGAACATTATATAAAATAATAAAGAACTGGAAATTCCTGCCTGAGCAGGAATGACAATAATAAGGTGGAAAAAATGCGGAAAAATAAAAAAATAATAGTAACGGCCGTTGCAGTATTAATTTTAATATCGGCCGCTTCTTACTTCATAATAAGGACAAGAACTAAAAAGCAGTCTTACGAATTATATGCGGTAAAACCTATAACTATACAAAAATACGTTACGACTTCGGGAACCGCAAATCCTATTAATACCATAAACGTCGGCGCGCAAGTATCGGGAATATTCTCTAAACTTTACGTTTGGTATAACTCGATAGTAAAAAAAGGCCAGCTTCTTGCAGAAATAGACCCCGCTCCTTTTATTCAAAAGGTTGACCAGGACAAAGCCAACCTTGCATCGGCAAAAGCAAACGTTTTAAAGCAAAAGGCGCTTTTAGCCTACGATAAACTTACATATATAAGGGATGAAAAATTATGGAAAGAAAACCTTATAGCCCATCAGACGGAACAGAACGCTTACAGCGTCTATCTTCAGGATATTGCACAACTTAAATATCTAACCGATGCTGTAAACGCCGTAAGAGCGCAATTAGCGCAGGACGAAACAAACCTTTCCTACACAAAGATATACTCGCCGGTTAACGGCATAATAATAAACGTCGGGGTGGTAGTTGGGCAAACCGTCGCTTCCAGTTTCCAAACGCCTAATCTTTTCGTAATCGGCGAAGATATTACGAAGATGGAAGTAGATACTACCACCAACGAGGCCGACCTGGGAGGAATCAAAAAGGGCGATAAGGCTTCGTTTACCGTTTATGCTTACCCCGACAAAACAATATGGGGCAGTGTCCATAACATAAGAATAAACCCCACCACGGTTTCCGGGGTTGTAAGCTACAACGTTACTATATTTTTCGACAACAAAAAAGAGCTTGTACTCCCGGGAATGACTGCGCTCGTTAAGATTTACGTTTCGGAAAAGAAAAACGTCCTCGGCGTGCCTAATTCGGCTTTAAGATTTATTCCAACCGGGGAAAATAAACAAATTTTAGATAATTTATCCAAAAAATTAAAAACCGGCGAAGGAGTAGTTTGGATACTAAAAAAAGGCCTGCCGGAACCGGTTATAGTAAAACTAGGCATAAGCAGCGACGAATATACGGAGGTTATCTCAAAAGATATTAAAGCGGGAACAGAAGTGATAACCGGAATAAAATCTGCTTATCCGGGAGCGGCCGCTTCCGGAAGAAGATTGTTCTTCTAAATTATAACTTTATGGATAGCTACGGAAAGAAAAACGGAAATATACCGCTTATACGGCTTGAAAATATCGGCATGATTTATAAAATCGGCGATATTTCTTACGAGGTATTAAAAGGTATAAACATGACTATCGAAAAAGGCGAATTTGTTTCCATAATGGGGGCATCCGGTTCCGGCAAATCTACTCTGATGAATATACTGGGCTGTTTAGACAAACCGACCTCCGGCAGTTATTTTCTTGAAGACAGGGATGTTTCCGGTTTAACTTCGGACGAACTTGCCGAAATCAGAAACAAAAAAATAGGCTTCGTATTTCAAGGCTTCAACCTTATACAGAGGCTGTCAATTATCGAAAACGTTATGCTGCCCCTTTATTATTCAGGACTTCATTCTAGGGATTCCGAGGAAATGGCAGTGGAAGCGTTAAAACTCGTCGACCTTTCCGAAAAAGGAAATAAATTCCCCAACCAGATATCAGGCGGAGAACAGCAGAGAGTAGCTATCGCAAGAGCCATAGTAAACAATGCTCCTATAATTATGGCGGACGAGCCGACCGGCAATCTTGATTCGGTGAGAGGGGCGGACGTTATGAATTTTTTCGGAAAAATAAATGCCGAGAGAGGAGCCACTATTATTCTGGTAACGCATGATAGGCATATAGCCGGTTACGGCAGAAGACTCGTTACGGTTAAAGACGGAATGATTATATCTTCCGAAACTATAAACATATAAACAGTTAAACATTTTAGAACATAAATATTCTGAAAAAATGAATAACGATAAAGAAAATAAAGTTAAATTAGCATTTTTTTTAGACCTTGAGTCTGCCTATAAGACTCTGTTGAGAAATAAAATAAGGTCGTTTTTGACTATACTGGGAATCATTATAGGCGTGGGTTCGGTTATTGCAACAATCAGCATAGGACAGGGCGCATCCAAAGCAATACAGAACTCCATAAACTCTTTAGGCTCAAATATGCTTATAGTCCTTCCAGGATCCTCTTCCCTCGGCGGCATTAAAAGCGGGTTTGGAGTTCTACCCACACTAACTCTAAACGACACCTATGCGATAAGAAAGCTGCCGGCAGTAAAAACCGATTCCGGAAATCTCGGTATGAACCAGCAGGTCGTATGGCGCGGTAATAACTGGTCGACGCTCGTTGTCGGCGCAAACTCTACTTTTACCGAAATCAGAGATTGGCCTGTAGCTAAGGGAACTTTTTTTACGCACCAGCAGGTCGTCTCGGCGGCAAATGTCGCTGTTATAGGCAATACCGCCGCAACCGAACTTTTTGGACTTATAAATCCCATTGGACATATAGTAATTATACATAATGTTCCGTTTACGGTAATAGGGCTTTTATCCGTTAAAGGATTTAACGCTTTCGGCCAGGACCAGGACGATACGGTCGTAATTCCGATAACCACTATGCTGGAAAAAATTGCGGGAACTACGTGGGTGCATGCAATAGCGGTCTCGGCAAAAACTTCTAAAGATACTTCTTTAGCTCAATCCGAAATTACGGCGCTTTTAAGACAAAGGCATCATATACCCCTTCATAAACCAGACGACTTTTTCGTCAGGAATCTTACCGAACTCGCGGCAACCGCAAACTCGAGCGCAAACACTTTTACGATTCTTTTAGCAAGCATAGCCGCCGTTTCTCTGCTTGTAGGGGGCATAGGCATAATGAACATAATGCTTGTTTCCGTAACCGAAAGAACTAAGGAAATAGGAATAAGAATGGCTATAGGCGCTAAAAAATCCGATATCCTTAAGCAGTTTCTGATAGAATCTTCCGTATTAAGCCTTTTCGGCGGAATACTCGGCATAGGTCTCGGCTTTGGAATTTCAAGCGCAATTTCGGCTTTTTCTCCGCTTAAAACTATCGTTACTACCGAACCGATAATAATCTCCCTCGTTTTTTCTTTGTGCGTAGGAATATTTTTCGGTTTTTATCCCGCATATAAAGCCTCGCGTATGAACCCCGTCGAAGCGCTGAGATACGAATAATATAAAAGATTTAATTTCACCGCCGATTTTGATATAATAATCTAATGTTTAAAACTCTCAGGGAAGATATTAATTCGGTTTACGAAAGGGACCCTGCGGCAAGAAACGCTCTGGAAGTTATTACATGCTACCCGGGTCTGCATGCCGTTTATATACATAAGATTTCCCGTTTTTTATGGAAACATAAGTGTAAGCTCTTTGCGAGGCTCGTTTCTCAGGCCGGCAGGTTTTTGACCGGTATTGAAATTCATCCCGGAGCAAAAATAGGAAGAAGGTTTTTTATAGACCACGGCATGGGGGTCGTGATAGGCGAAACCGCCGAAATAGGCGACGACGTTACTATTTATCACGGCGTTACCCTTGGGGGAACAAGCTGGAAAAAAGAAAAAAGGCATCCTACTATAGGCGACAGGGTTATAATTGGAACCGGAGCAAAAATACTGGGGCCTTTGACCATAGAACACGATTCTAAAATAGGCGCAAATTCCGTAGTGGTTAATCCCGTTCCCGCCCATTCAACCGTAGTCGGAATACCCGCAAAATCCGCAAAAAGGGACGAGTCCGAGGTTCACGACAACATAGACCTTGAGCATAACAGGCTATTCGACCCGGCTTTTTATGAAATTTCCCTTTTAAAGTCGAAAATATCCGAGCTTGAAAATAGAATCAGGGAAATCGAATCCGGTCAAAATAAGAAATAAATTATAAAATTCAATTAAAACATGAAACTTTCTTCTAAAGGACAATACGCCGTAAGGGCGTTAATAGATTTATCATATAATTCGGACGATAACTCCGTCCCTATAAGTTTAAAAGATATTGCGGCGAGAGAATCTATATCCCTGCACTATCTCGAACAGATATTTTTCATTTTAAAAAAAGCCGGGATAGTCAGGAGCCTAAGAGGGCCGAACGGAGGGTATCTTCTTAATAAAAAGCCGTCCGAAATACTTATAGGCGACATAATATCTTCGGTAGAACCTATCGAAATTATAAGCTGTATAAGCAAATCTAAAAATAAGAAGGAATGCGGAAGAAGTTCGACATGTCTTGCTTTCGATATGTGGAATTCTATATCCAATAAAATTACCGAGTTTTTAAATTCGATAACCATAGAAGACGTAATAAGCGAATATAAGCAGAAACAGAAGCATAAACTGCCGGAAAAAACAGCCGGGGCAGGCACAAAAAATTGCTGAAACTTAATTAAGACAGGACATATATGCCGAGAATTTATTTAGACTATAATGCGACTACTCCT
>JAKAQA010000082.1 GCA_021811805.1 bacterium
CGCCATTGCACGCCGCCATCGGTGCAAGGGTGTGTTCGGGAATTAGCTGTTTATAATAAAACGTGCGAAGCACACTATATTTCGTTTTTACTATAACCAAAATGTGCGAAGCACACTATAGAAGTTTTAACTATAATAAAAATATCTTTTCACTATATTAGCCTTTGCTTTTTATAATAAAATACGCGAAGCGTATCAATATTACCCAGCGCTGAAAAGCGCCGGGTCGCCACCTCACGAGATATCTAAACCGCCCCGTTTTCTCTCCGGTTTTATATCCCCCGCCGGCTCGAATTCCTTTTTCGCCCCTTTTTCTTTTTTGGCTTTCTTTTCCGGCTCCTGAATGCCGTTTTCTTTTATTTTTTTTACCTGTTCTTCCTTGAAACGCTCCCTTCCTTCCTGGGTTAAACTATCAACCTGCTTATCCACTTTTTTAGACGTTCCAAATAGTTTCATTATGTTTATAGTAAAGACCTCCGCATTATACTTTGCGCGGGAGATATTGACATACATTTCATTCAACGTAGTATCGACTGCGTACGCCCATATCTTGGCCGCCGTCAGCCCCTGGCTCTTATAGGTCGTTACGCAATATGCGTGCGTGAAAAAATCGTAATCTTTCGTCTCGAAGCTTACCTTTTTCGGATTGTCACTCATCGTCGTAGCGTCGATTTTATAATTGCCGTTGTCAAGTTTTGCAATGTCGTCTATAATAGCCGTCTGACCGTTTCTTACGTCGAGATGCGCATAATCGTTTTCGAGAAAAACTATTTTGTCTCCCTTTGAAAAATTCTTTTCCACTTCGTAATAAACCCGCTGGTCTTTCGACGCCGCCATAGAAATTTCTTTATCGTTATTTCTGTCGTAAGCGGTTAACATCCTGCCGTCGATATCCACGTTTTTAACCTCGTATTCATGCGTTTTATCTTTGCCCCGCACTATTATGTCTTTTTCGTCGTAGCTCCATATCTGCTTTTTGTCGTAGTCGTTAAGATTTTTCCCCTCCTTGATTTTTATCTTAAAATCCTCGGCGTCTAAAAGACCTTTTTGTTTTAATTTTTCCCGGGTAATCTGATTAATAATAAAACGGTCCTTATTTTTTGCGGCCAGAATAATATTATTTTTATCGCCTTCAGTTACGTAGGCATCGGTAATAGCTTGAAACAAGTCATCCTTGTCTTTTATCTCATGAATCTTCCCGGCGGCATCCATAGCTTTTAATCCTTTCAGCGCTTTGCTCTCCGCAAAATGCTTAACTATCGCCTTAAGTACCGGGTCTTTTTGCCTGATGGATTCTTTTAACTCTACAAAAGAAATGTTCTCCGACTTCTGCATCCTTTCAAACATACCGCCGGCCTGTATAGAAGGCAGTTGTTTTATATCCCCTCCGGCAAACATCTTTGCTCCTTCCCGTTTGGCATATAAAGATACGTCCCTAAACTTTAAAGTAGCGGTCATGGAAGACTCATCGACGATATATATTTTTTTATTGTTTATCTCTATATTTTTCTTTCCGCGCATAATCGATAAAAAACTATCTAACGTCATCCCTTTTATACCGCTCGCTTCGTATATCTCTTGTGCCGCCTTACCCTGGAAAGATAATCCGATAAGTTCAAAACCGCGTTCTTTGCATATGTCGTTAAGCGCCCTAAGGACGGTTGTTTTTCCCGTGCCGGCGTCGCCTTGGAAAATCATCACCCCGTCTTTCGTGGTAAGCATCATTTCTAGAGTCTTTCTCTGGTCGTTGGTTAATCCTTTGAATTTAGGGTCATCCAACCGTTTCTTCTCTTCCCAGGCTTCTATCGCTTTTACCGCATCTTCCTTATTTAAAATCGATTCAAATTTATTATGCGTATCTCTGGCGTGATTTTGTGTCTGAAACTCCGCCATCCTTATTTCTTTAGTAGTAAATTTATTCTTCCCGATTTCTTTTAAATCATGCTTCTTGACGGATTCCTTCAGAGCCGTTTGAATAGCAACCTCGTCGAAACGAAAACCTTTATATATTAAAATCTGCTTTACCGAATTTTTAAAATCTAGGTCCGAAAAAACGCTTTTGTTCTCGGTAAGCTTTTCGGCCGCTTCCGCTACCGCCTTTGCGACCTCTTCACTTCCGGCCAAGACTCCGAATTTTTTAACGTATTCAATGCGTTTCTGCGGCGATTCTTCTTTCCAGTGCGTTCTAAGCTCCTCAAGAGTTTTACTCCTGTCTTTAGCCGGGCGGCTCTCTAAGTTGGCAAGTTCCTTTAAGCGGGCCTCCGACTCGTCCGGAAATTCTTTTTTTAGTTCTTTAAGAAGCTTATCCATATTTTTAGATTGTTTCGAAAAAACTTGGATAGCTTCCTCGCCTATTCCTTCTATCGTGAAAAAGAAATTTTTATAGTCCGTTATTTTAACGCTCAAGCCCTCTTTCTGCAGAGCGTTATATAATTCAGCCCTGTACATTTTGCCGAAAGCGATGTGATATTCATATAAATCCCTTGAGTCTATAGAATACTCCCTGCCGTTAACGTATATGCGGTTGGCGACGACGACGTGGGTATGCAGCTGCGGGTCGTTTTCTCGCGATGTATGATGTCTGAAAGCCGCCCATTCTACCCCCTTATCGGGGGGGACAGGGACATACTTTCTTCTTCCTTTTTCGTCTTTACCGTTAAAGACTCTTGCGGTTATGACGTTTTTTTCTATATATCCTATGGTTTTGCATACGGCGTTATCGTGCATCTCGATAAGTTTATCTCGCAGTATGGGATCGTCGGTCAGCTCGATAAGGATAGATACAGATTTCGGAGCGGAAAACGTTAAATCTATACCGGCGACTTTCCTATTTTTTGATAGAAACTTGGAAAAACTTCCTTTATGCTCCGCTACGCTTTCCCCCAGCAGTTTATTAGCCTTTCCGCCGTAAAAGGACTCGTCGTTTTGGCCGGCGTAATACTGCTCCACGTCAGACTCATAATAACGCATAGCCTGTTCGAAATTTAGTTTTCCTATTGAAACCATTTTTATCCTCTTTTCACAGTAAAAACGTGTTTGTCTATTTCTTTCACGAGCCGCTTTTTAACCGCCGTTTTAAAAGCGGCTTGAATAATTGTTTCATCGAACCGCAAACCTTTAAAAATTATGATTTGTTTAATTAAATTTCTAAAATCCAGGTCTGAAAAAAAAACAAGAGGTTGAAGCCTTCCAGCCGCCTCTGCAGCCGCCTCTGCCGCATCCTCCATATTAGCGAGAATAACAGGCTTTTCAATATAATTTACGTGCTTCTGCGGCGATTCTTCTTTCCATCTGGTGCGAATCTCCTCAAGCGTTTCGGTTCTACCTTGGTCAGGGCGGCTCTCAAGGTTGGCGAACTCCTTGAGCCTTGCTTCCGGTTCGTCCGGCAATTCACTCATTAATTCCATGAAAGCTTTGTCTATATTTTTAGACTGCTTTGAGAATGTATGTATAGTCTCCTCGCTTATACCTTCTATCGCGAAAAAGAAATTTTTATAATCCGTTATTTTAACGCCTATCCACCCCGCCTGTAGCTCGTTATATAATTCAGCCCTGTACATCTTGCCGAGCGCTATCAGGTATTTAAATAAGTCTCTGGCGTCTATAGAATATTTCTCTCCCTTGATGTATATGCGGTTGGCGATGACGACGTTAGTATAAAGGTGCGGGTCGCTCTCGCTTGAAGCATGATACCTGAACGCCGCCCATTCTACCCCCTTATCGGGGGGGACAAGGTCGTTTACCCTTTTTCCCCTAAAGTCTTTGCCTTTTGACACCCTAGTTACTATTAAATTATTTTCTATATATCCCGTGGTTTTACATACTGAATTATCGTGCATCTCGATAAGTTTATCGCGCAGGACGGAATTATCGGTCAACTCAAGTAATATAGAAAAAGATTTCGGAGCTGAAAAAGTCAGGTTTATGGCGGCGTTATCGTTATGCGACAAAAACATAGGAAAGCTGTCCGTATGTTCTATCACGCTCTCCCCTATAAGCTTATTAGCTTTCCCGCCGTAAAAAGAGCCGTCTTGGCCGTCGATACGGCATATTTTTACAAAAGACTCAAAATACTGCGCGGCCTGTTCGAAATCAAGCATTTCTATACTGACCATACCATTATTCCCTCTTAATAGTTATTAAAAGCCTTATTAAGCGCATTCAGGACATGGCTGAGATTTTCCTCCGAGCGGCAGGATAATTTTAAAACCAGTCCATAGGTTTCGCTCGGTTTTTCTAAATTTATACGGATATTGTTATGTTCTCCGTTAAAATCTACGATGGCCGCATGGGTTTTATTATCGTAATCTTTTTGTCCTGGAACGCGGCGTTCCAGTTCTTTTTTTCCTTTATCTTTAGCGGGCTTCTGCGCTTTATTAATTTTTCGAATATCCTCACGCGAAGTACCTTCTAAATTTCCAAGCACGCTTCCGCGCTCAGGCCCTTCTAATTTTGAAGCTTCTAAAACTTTTGTCAATGGAGCTCCGGCTTCGACCATGCCAAGAAGTTCGCTGGGAAGCTTAAGCAGTTTTAAATGCTCCAATACGTGATGGTGCGACTTTTGAACTTTTGCGGCAATTTCCCTCGATGAAAGCTTAAACTCGTCCTGAAATATCTTGTAAGTATTAGCCAGTTCGAGCGGGGTGAGATTCTTCCTGTGAAGATTTTCCTCTAACTGCGTAAAAAGTATTTCCTTTTTTGCAGACTCCGAATCGCTGAAATCGATGTCCTTGATAACGGCCGGAATATTAGACAGTCCTAATTCTACGCATGCCCTATATCGCCTATGTCCGGATATGATATAGTACCCATTGTCGTCGGTATTCCTGATAATTATAGGCTGGATAACACCTAAGTCTTTAATAGAATTCCTGATTTCTTCCCGCTCCTCTTCCGTTCCGTAATCTTTCCTTGGCTGTTCCGGGTCTTCGCTTATCCTGTTTAATTCTATATAAGCGGCATTTAAACCTTCCTTATCCGTTGAATCATCAATCCAGTTCAACGGATCTTTCATTTTTTTCTTATTCATTGTAGCCTCCGTGTTTTTAATAATATATTGAGTGGAACGCGGCGTTCCACTTTTTTTAAACCTTGTTTATTTTTCTATAAACTTCTTCGCCTAAAGCTTCATAATCTTTAAAACCGTTACAGTTTTTTTTATATTCGAAAATGCTCTTGCCATAGCCCGGAGCTTGAGCTAATACCGTATTTTCCCTTATTGTCGTATCCAACACTTTATTTGAAAAATGCGATTGGAGTCTTTCCAGTACCTCGTTTGAAATAGACGTAAAATCTTTCATGGTAACTAAATAGCCCATAACGTCAAGCTTGCCGTTTAGTTTTTTCTTAACTTTATTGATAGTTTCGAGCAGGGCGGAAACGCCTTCCATGGCAAGATAGTCATTAACCGGAATAATAACCTTATCTGCCGCGGTAAGAACGTTGACCGATAAAAGCCCTAACGACGGCGGAGAATCGATTACTATCACTTCATATTCGTATTCGACGTCCTTTAAGGCATCCCTTAATAACATCTGCGGGGCGATTTCGTTGGCGATATTATATTCTATGCCGGACAAGTTAATATTGCTCGGAACTACGTCGATATTCTCGGACCGAATCACGATATCTTTTATCTTTTTTTCGCCGAGCAGGACGGCGCCTATAGAATTATCCATATCTGCCCTTACTCCGAGATGCGTGCCGGCATTGCCCTGCGGATCCATATCTATAAGCATGATTTTAGCGTAGTACTTTTTAAGCGCGACGGCGAGATTAACGGCTGTCGTCGTTTTTCCGACCCCCCCTTTCTGATTTATTATCGCAATAGTTTCCAAAATACCACCTCCTTAAATTAAGTTTTCGTTTACGAAATCCACGAGCTTTTTAGAACCGCAAATAAAAACGCCGTGGGAATTCGTATGTTCGTCTATAAAATCCATAAATCTTTCTTTTACGCTAATTTTCAACGCCTCATCTTTAAAAGGCGATATGCTTTTATTACTCTGCCCATAAATAAACTTATGCGACTTTAATTGGAACGCATCCGTAAAACCTATGACCGACGGCGACCCTTTCATAACAAAACCCTCCTTCTTTTAACTGGTTAATTTGATAAATTC
>JAKAQA010000083.1 GCA_021811805.1 bacterium
CCGCAAGGCCTTTCGTAAGTGACGAAGAACTGCATTTATTGTTTAAGAAAACCTCCGCCGGAGGCGCCGCTTTTCTCTGTTCCGAAGTTACGGAAACTATAAAAGAAATTAACAGCGGAGCAAAAAAAGGAATTGTCACTGAAAACGCAACCGGAACCGCAAATCCGGAACTGAAAACGCTAAAAAGGGATAACTTGATATCCGCCAAAACCCCTCAGGTCTTCAGATTTGAAATTATAAAAAAGGCGCTAGAAAAAGCCGCAGGAGAAAATTTTATATCGACCGACGATGTTTCTCTCGTCGAGAATTTGGGCTTAACGGCGGCGGCCGTTAAATCTACCGATTTTAACATTAAAATAACTTCGGCGCTCGATATCGAGATAGCGGAATTATTGGCGGGCAGATTAGGAAGGTCATAACCGCTTATATCGTGGAAAAATACATCAGATTCTTATTTATTTTCGAACGATAACTAAACCGTATGCAGAAATCGATATGAAATAAATAAATCCGACACCTTTTTACCTTTTTAAACAATTAGGCCATAGCTTTTTTTAATTCGCCGCCTGTTCCTTATCGTAGTTTATTCTTGCAAATATCATTCTTCCGCTCGACGTTTGCAAAACGCTCGTAACCACGACGTTAAGCTCCGAACCCACCAATTTCATGGCATCTTCTACTACCACCATAGTCCCGTCGTCCATATATGCGATACCCTGGTTTTTTTCCCTGCCTTCTTTGGCGATTAATACTGTCATTATTTCTCCGGGAAGCAGAATAGGCCTAAGGGCTTTAACAAGGTCGTTTATATTTAGAACCTTTATATTTCTGACCTGCGCGACTTTATTAAGATTAAAATCGGTGGTAATAATCTTGCCGTTCTTCTCTTTGGCAAAAGCGATTAATTTAGCATCGACCTCTTTTATATTGGGATAATCGGCATCCGTAAACTCGATGTTTATGTTTTTATCTTCTCTGAGCTCTTTCAGTATATCCAGGCCTCTCCTGCCCTTAACTCTTTTTAGCTGGTCCTGGGAATCGGCTATGTGCTGAAGTTCATGCAAAACAAAAGCCGGTATAGCAAACGTTCCGTCGATAAAGCCGGTTTTCGAAACATCTAGTATTCTTCCGTCGATTAAGGAACTGGTATCGATAACTTTATAGTTTAGACACTGCTCCCCGCCGTCGGCGCTTCCAACCCGCAAATTTTTTAAATCCAAATGATTAACTCCTATACCGAAATCGTCGAACACCCTTAAGCCTATAATCAGCCCAAGATAACCGGCTATGAAGTTTACAAAGGCGTAAGTAACATGGCCCAGATTGGAACCGGTAAAAAAAGATTTAAGCAACTGGTAAGTAATATAATTAATTAGAAAAAGTCCGATAAAAAGACCTATTCCTCCCGCAAGAATTTTTTTGGTAGAAATAGACCCCATGTTTTTTTCAACGGAAACTACGATAAAACCTATTGTAAAACCGAATAAAAGTCCTACGTATGACAAAAGGTTATTATGCCAGTATTCTTTGCCTATTAAAAAACCGAGAATAGAGGAAGTAAGAACCAGTATTATCCTCACAAAAAGGATCGGCTTCTTATTAAAAATTTTCATTTATTTTATCTATTTAATAATTATTTTAAAATACTAAGCGGTTAAATTTAAATTAGAAGACTGAATGGGGGTATTTATAAATATTCTTTTTATTTTTTCTTCTATGTAAGTTTCCGGTCTGTTCATTACGGTCGAAAGCTCTTTGATGATTAAGTGTTTTGCTTTTTCAAACATCTTTTTTTCCGCAAAGGACAGCTCTTTCTCGCACTTTAAAATATAAAGGTCCCTCAAAACTTCGGCAACCTCGAAAAGACAGGAAGAACAGAGCTTCATATTATAGCCGTTAAACCTTTTGTTCCATGATTCTTTCCTTGCAAAAGGCTTTTTGACGCATTTTTCTTCAAGTACTTCAAAAACTTTCTGTATCTCGTTTTCTTTAATAAGAGAGCGGAGTCCTACCTCTGCTTCATTTTTAACCGGAACCATAATTTTAGCACTGTTTTCCAGAACCCTGATGTTGTAAAAAGATAATTCGGCAGAACCTATTTTTTGTTTGGAAATAGATTCTACGATACAAACGCCGTAACCTGGATAAAATACAAATTCGTTTAAGTTCAACATTTTTAAGCCTCCTTAAACTCTTTGGACATTAAATTAATTAAAAACAACATTATAAACGGTATCTCTTTCGGTAGGAAATCTGCCTGCCTCTTCGATTATTTTTTTTACATTTTTGACGCTGAGACCCACGGGATTATCCGAGCCCGCATTATGCGATATTTTTTCTTCCGTCAGCGTCCCGTCAAAATCGTCGGCGCCGAAAGAAAGAGAAACCTGCGCAAGGTTAATACCCAGGTTTACGAAAAACGTTTTTATATGTTTGAAATTATCCAAAAAAAGCCGCGAAACCGCAATGACTTTGAGGTCGTCGTATCCCGTAGTAAGCCGGGAATTCCTGACGGCAGTGTTTTTAGGCTGAAAAGCAAAAGGAATAAAAGATTTAAAGCCTCCGGATTCATCCTGCGCAGACCTTATTTCGCTTAAATGGTTTACCCTGTCTTCATAGCTTTCTTTTACTCCGTATAAAATTGAAGCATTGGAGGGAATGCCGATTTTATGGGCGGCTTTGTGTATTGAAATCCATCTTTCCCCGCTTATTTTTTGCGGACATAATTTTTTTCTTATAGCCGGGTTGAAAATTTCCGCTCCGCCTCCGGGAAGGGCATCTAATCCGTTTTCTTTCAAATCCGCAAGCACGTCTTTTACGGACAGTCCCGAAATCTTAGATAAATAGTCTATTTCTACGGCGGTGAAAGCCTGTATCATTAAGGACGGAAATTCATTCTTTATTCTGCGGACCATATTTAAATAGAAACTGTAAGGAAGAGAGGGGTGGAGACCTCCAACGATATGGACTTCTTTAAAATTATTGGTTTTATGATTCGTCTTAATATATTCTATTATTTCATCTAAACTCATAGAATATGCATCCGTTTCTTTTCCGTTTCTGTAAAATGCGCAAAAAGCGCACCTGTTTACGCATATATTGGTATAATTTATATGAATATTGACGGTATAATATACTTTATCTCCGTTTATTTTAAAATTTTTAAAGTTTGCAAGCTCTCCTATCGAGAGCAGGTCGTTAGATTTAAATAAAAACAAAGCGTCTTCTGCCGACAATCGTATATTATTATAAACCTTTTCTTTTATTAAATCAAAAGTTTTATTTACGGTCATAGCCTTTCCATCTTTTGTAAATATCGTTTTCTATGTCTAACGCATCCAGAATCTTGCCCGTTATAAAATCTATAATATCTTCGACCGTCAGGGGCTTGCCGTAAAATGCCGGAATAGGCGGGAGAATCGCCGCCCCCGACGAATGAAGGGAGAGCATATTTTTGAGGTGTATATCGTTAAACGGCGTTTCTCTCGGGCAAACGATTAGTTTTTTTCTTTCTTTAAGCATAACGTCCGCCGCCCGCTCTATAAGATTTCCGGAAATTCCGTTTGCAATTCTTGAAAGACTGCCCATAGAACACGGAACGACTATCATTCCCTTAACGTTTTTCGCGGAACCGCTTGCAATGCGCGCCTCTAAAAAATTCTCGTCTAAAAAAGCAAACCTGTCGCAATCTTTATTCAGTTCGAACTTATTTACTATCTCGTTTTTTATTTTTTGGCTATAGACGTTTAAAGAATCGCCTCCGCCGTTCATATAAAACTCTGAAATATCGGCAAACATCCCAAGTTCGTTATTGATTACCCTGAAACCCGGCTTGGAAATTATAAGGTGAACGAAAAAAGAACGGTTTATTAAAGCCTTAAGAAGGCTGAATCCGCATATCGCCCCGGACGCTCCGGTTATAGCCACGATATAGGAATTACCATCCCTTTCTCTTTCCGTTTCTTTTTCTATATTTATATTACGGTTTTCTTTCATATTTATTCATTGCCGGATACGCCTTTACGACGTAATAAAAAATTTATAATATAAGACGTTTGCGCATATAAAAACGAAAAAAGTTATAGAAATATATCCGTTCATAGTAAAAAAAGCAGCATCGATATTATCTAAACTTTTATAAACTAAAAAATGTTCGTATGCAAAAAAGCCCGCGACGAGAATTATTCCTATAATATATAAAAAATTAAGATTAAACATAAAATACAGGGAAATCAAGCAAATTAAAGCAAGAAAATGCAATATTCTCGAAACGGCTACCGCGTTTTTTATTCCGAATTTTGCCGGTACGGAGAAGAGCCCGTTCGCAGTGTCGAAATCGTAATCTAAAATAGCGTAAAGAATGTCGAACCCCGCGCCCCAAAAAACTACGGCAAGACCGAGAATTAAAATCTTATAATCCAGCCTGCCCGTAACGGCGAGCCATGTTCCTAAAGGGCCCAACGCCATGCTTATTCCGAGAACCATATGCGAAAAAAACGTAAACCTTTTCGTGAAGGAATAAAACGTAATAAAAACAATAACAAACGGAGAAAGGACAAAACATATAAAGTTTAGTTCGTAAGCGGCAAATATAAGTATTATATATGAAACTATTCCGAAAACTAATCCGTATAAAGCGGTAAGCTCGCCTTTAGGAATAGTTCTTTCCATAGTCCTTTTATTTTTTGCGTCTATTTTTCTGTCTATGAACCTGTTAAACGCCATCGCTCCGCTTCTTCCGGAAGCCATGGCTATAACGACCCATATTATCTTATAATAAAAAAACGGCGTGCCGAAAGACGACGGATATTTATCGTAAAAAGCAAGGAGAAAAGCGCTGAGGGCAAAAGGTAGGACAAATATCGTATGGGAAAATTTAACTAATTCTAAAGTATTTTTAAACTTTTTAAGCATCTTAGTTTAACTTAAACCGTATTCCTTCCATCTTTCGTCGACGAGTTTTTTTATGTCATCCGACATTATTATATCGTCCGGCCATTTTCTTTTATAGCCTTCCGAAGCCCATTTTTTTGTGGCGTCTATACCCATTTTAGAGCCGTAGTTGGGAATATCCGAAGCATGCTCCAAAACGTCGATAGGTCCTTCGACAAACGAAACGTCTCTTTTAGGGTCTATATTATTGCATATTCTCCAGATAACTTCGCTCCTGTCCTGAACGTTCACGTCCTCATCCAATATTACTATTATTTTGGTGAACATCATAAGGCCGAGGCCCCATATTCCGTGCATAATCTTTTTAGCATGTCCGGGATAGCTTTTTTTAATGCTTATAAATGCCAAATCATGAAATATTCCTTCGAAAGGCAGATTCATATCGACAA
Organism: bacterium; assembly: GCA_021811805.1. GTDB lineage: Bacteria > SZUA-79 > SZUA-79 > Acidulodesulfobacterales > Acidulodesulfobacteraceae > Acidulodesulfobacterium_A. The sequence continues at coordinate 5,343 of JAKAQA010000083.1, forward strand.
TTTCCGGGAAAATCTTTTTTATTGCGGGCAGGAAAAATCTTTCGGTAGCCTTCCCTATGTAACAGTCTTCCATAGGCGGTTTGCCCACTATGGTAGCCGGATATACCGCATCTTTTCTGTGCGAAATGAGCGTTACGTGAAACACCGGATAAAAATCTTCGAGGGAGTAATATCCGGTATGGTCGCCGAAAGGTCCTTCGAGCCTGAAATCTTCGGCGGGGTCTATATATCCTTCAAGGACGAACTCGGCATTTGCCGGAACATATATATCGTTAGTTTCCGATTTCACGAGTTCGACGGCGTCACCCCTTAAAAACCCCGCAAACATCATCTCTTCTATATCGGGGGGAAGCGGCGCGGTAGCCGAATAAATTACCGCCGGGTCGGAACCTATAACCACGGAAACCGGTATCTTTTTGCCGGCTTCTTTATATTTTCTGAAATGTCTTGCGCCGTCTTTATGAATGTGCCAGTGCATACCGCAGGAAGTATCGTCGTAAACCTGCATTCTATACATTCCGACGTTGGTAGAACCGGTTTCCGGGTCCTTCGTAAAAACAAGCGGAAGGGTAATAAAAGGTCCGCCGTCTTCCGGCCAAGTCTTTAGAACGGGCAGAATATCCAGCAGGGGCGGCTTGTCTATAATAACTTCTTTGCATTTACCGTTCTTCGCCGTTTTCGGCATATAATCGGCGAGTTTTTTTAGTTTTGAAAGGGATTTTATTTTTTCAAAGAAATTAGTTGGTATTT
>JAKAQA010000084.1 GCA_021811805.1 bacterium
ATTCCTTCAGAAGCAAATATATTATAGAGCCTCAAAATTATTCTAATATTTTGGGGGAGGTCATATCTGAGTGCGGCTTTAACCAGTTCAGAATTGCCGAAACTGAAAAATACGCCCATGTAACCTATTTTTTTAACTGCGGCAGGGAAGAGCCGTTTAAAAACGAGGACAGACTGCTTATACCTTCGCCGAGAGAATTCAAAACATACGATTTAATACCGGAAATGAGCGCGTTTAAAATTAAAGACGCTCTTATAGAAAGAATTAGAGCCGATAAATACGAATTAATAGTCTGCAATTTTGCAAACTGCGATATGGTAGGGCATACCGGAAACTATGCCGCCGCGATAAAAGCCGTTCAGGCGGTTAATTCCGTTATAAGCGAGATAGTGCCTGAAATTTTAAAACTCGACCGTGTATGCGCGATAACGGCAGACCACGGAAATGCCGAAACGATGCTTGACGACAAAGGCGAGCCTATGACGAACCATACCCTTAATCCAGTGCCGTTCGTCATTGTTTCAAACGATTCTAAAGAAATTCCTCCGCTGAAACCAGGCAGGCTGGCGGATATTGCGCCTACTATTCTTAAACTGCTCGGTTTAGATATACCGAAGGAGATGACCGGACGCGTTTTATGGGAGTAGTTTCATTTGCTCATACCGGCAAACAGATAAGATTGGACCTTTTTTTGACTATGAAATTTCCCGGCAAAACAAGGTCGTTTATTAAAAAGCAGATATTAAGCGGCGCAGTTGAAATTAACGGTTCTGTCGTAAAAAAATCCGCTTACCCGATAAAAGAAGGCAGTATAATAACCTTTAAAGAGCCGGAGATAATAAAATCGGGCATAGAGGTCTTCGATTACGCCCTCGAAATAATTTACGAAGACGATTATTTTGCGGCTGTGAACAAACCGGCAGGGATTCCGGCGCATCCCGGAAAAGGAAATTACGATAATACGCTGGTAAATATTTTAATAGGAAAGATATCCGATTTATCCGGCATAGGCGGCGTTGAAAGACCCGGAATAGTTCACAGGTTGGACAAAGATACGTCCGGCATAATGTTAATAGCAAAGAACGATTTTTCGCACAATGCTCTTGCATCGAGTTTTAAAAACCGCGAAATTAAAAAGACTTATTTTGCCGTGACTTACGGCATTATTCCGCAAAAAAGCGGATGCATCGAGGGTTTTATAAAGAGGGACTCTAAAAGCAGGGTTAAAATGGAAATGGCACAAAAAGAAGGCGGGAAACATTGCGTTACCTGTTTTGAAAACGTAAAATCTATAAGAGGTGCCGCTACCCTTCTTAAAGTAATGCCTGAAACGGGGAGAACGCACCAAATCAGAGTTTCTCTTTTTGAAAAAGGATATCCGATTGTGGGAGATAAACTTTACAAAAGAAAAGATATCGAAGGCAGATATAAAAGTTTAAATTTTGTTAAAAGACAGATGCTGCACGCATACATGCTTGAATTTCCGCATCCGGAAACAAGAGAAAAAATAATTTTAAAAGCGAAAGTTCCGGATGATATGCTGTGGGCTTTCGGTTCGGATGCCCCGGACGCTTTCTCATGATTTACCTTTGCGGCGGCTTAAAAAAGCTAAACGTTAAAAATACCGGTATAGTTTACGGCTTTATGGACGGCTCACTTGATTTTAATCCCGGAAATTTAACCGCAAGGAAAGAACTTTTAAATATTATTCAGTCCGCAGGCAAAACGGATTATTATTCATACGAAGTCGAACAGAGCCACGGTACCCGTATAGCCGTTTTAGATGAAAAGTTTAAAGAAGCGGCAAAATACAACCGCAATGTTTTCGATAAAAACGATGCAGACGGAGTTTTTACCGGGGAAAGCGGTATAGCGCTGTGCATAAGAACGGCGGATTGCGCACCCGTGCTTTTTGCCGTCCCTAATAATAGCGGCGGCATTATAGGAGCCGTCCATTGCGGCTGGAAAGGCGCTTACGGCGGAATAATAAAAAACGCAAAAAATGTTTTAACGGATAAATTCAATGCGGACGTTAGAGGCGTCTTGATCGCGATAGGGCCGTCTATATGCCGGAAATGCTATGAAGTCGAAGAGGATTTTTTAAATTTATTTTTAGCAAAAGATAATTTAAACCGAAAATTTTTTGAAAAAACTGCAAATAAAAATAAATTTTTTTTCGACCTGAAAGGATTCATAAAAAAAGAATTGATTTTAAACGGATTTAGCGATAAAAATATTTACGATTTAAATATATGCAATTTTGAAGACGCCGGTTTTTTTAGTTACAGGCGCGATAGAGACCTTAGAAGGCAGGTTTCTTATATAGCGCTTTTATGAATCGGGGGTGTTTTATAAAATGATAAAAATAGGATTGACCGGTTCTATAGGTTCGGGAAAAACCGCGGCGCTTAATTTATTTAAAAATTACGATTTTTTAACCTTGAACCTCGATGAAGAAGCGAATAGAATTATAAAAAAAAATAGCGCCGAATATAAAAAAATAGTTGATTTTTTCGGAAAAAACATTTTAAATAGTGATTATGAGATAGACCGCAAGATTCTTGCCGGTATAATTTTTTCCGACGCTTCAAAAAAAAAAGTTTTAGAAGACATAATCTATCCGGCTTTAAGGGCGGACATAGACCGTATAATTAAAGCAAGCCGGAAACCCGCCGCTATAATTGAAGGAGCGGTTATAATAGAATCGGGATACTATCTTAAATTAGATAAAACCATCCTTGTCGCCTGCGATCTTTCGAGAAGAATTAAAAGAACGTACAATAAATTCGATTTTGAAGATTTTATTAGAAGAAACAAAAATCAATTAAGCGAAAAAGAAAAAATTAAAAAATCCGATTTCGTCATAAACAATAATTACGGGTTTAAATTATTAATTCCTCAAATTAACTCGTTTATACGTTTTTTAAACAGTTTATATAAAATTAACTTTCCCGTTCCGGAATAAAATAAATAATTTAACAACCGACAGAAAGTATTAAATAAATAGGGGAATTGCTTATGGAAGAGTATCCAAAATGCGAAGATTTGGGCTACAAATTTATAAAAGAGCTCTTAGATTTTGCATATCAAAAAAAATCGGTCGAAGAGGTTATGCATTTCGTTAATATAGCGTTTGAATTTACGTTCGGAGCTACCGCGATAATGTTTGTATACAGAAAGTACAACGCCGAAGAAAGAGTCGAGATATCCAGAGGCTTTTCGCACGAATTTATTAAAAGTATCAATGAAACCCCGCCGCTGGCACTGCTTAAGGAGTTAGCGTCTTTAAAAAACGGATTTTATATAGATTTTAAAAAAGATAAAGGTAAATACGAAGAATACCGAAATTTATTCGAGCACGAAAATGTTTCGGAATTGTATGGATATGAGTTGAAAACTGCATATACGGATTCATATTTCGTAATAATGTATTCGGTGCCCGGATTTAAAAACTGCGGCGACGATAAAATCGAAGTTTTCGACACTATCTTTTCGGTAATCGCCTATATTTTAAATTCGAATAAATGCGTTCAGACTATGAGGGATTGTTCGCAGATAGATTACGTATCCGGACTTAACAATTTTAAATACTTTCATGAAAAGCTTTTTCAGGAAATGCAAAAAGCAATTAACGACAGAAGCGGTTTATCCGTTGCATTAATTTCCATAAACCAATTGAATAAATTAAATTCCGTCAACGGCCATCAGGCCGGTGACAAAAATATCGGAATAATTGCGAATATAATCAAACAAAATATAAGGGCATTCGATACTGCTTCAAGATACGGCAACAAATTTATAATTTTATTTCCTAATATGGGGAAAGATGAGGCAAAAAATATTATAAAGGCTATATTGTCGGAAAGCGAAGACGCGTTCAAAAAAGAAAATCAGGCTATATTATCCTTGAACGCGGGAGTTTCCACGTTTCCGGACGACGGTAACAATGAAAGGACTATCCTGGATATAGCCGAAGGACGCCGCATCGATGCAAGAAGGATAGACAGGTGGACGTGCCTGTAAATAATAACATTGTATAAAGTACAAAAATAAAATCTTAAAGGAGCATTTATGAACATTAAAGAATTATCGGTTAAAAAAATCAACGAATTATTGCAAATAGCAAAGGACTACAATATAGAGGGCGCATCGGGAATGCGCAAACAGGATTTGATATACGCACTTCTGCAGGCGGAAACCGAAAAAAACCAGCAGGCCGAAAAAAACGGATTAATTTCCGGAGAGGGGGTGCTTGAAATACTGCCCGACCAGTACGGATTTTTAAGGTCGCTTGAAGCTAATTATCTTCACGGTCCCGACGATATTTACGTATCGCCTTCCCAGATAAGGAAATTCGGTTTGAGAACAGGCGACACTATCCGCGGAGTTATAAGGCCGCCTAAGGACAGCGAAAGATTTTACGCTCTCTTGAAAGTCGAAAGCATAAATTTTGAAGACCCCGAAATCGCAAAAGAAAAGATTTTATTCGACAACTTAACTCCTTTGTATCCGGAAGAAAAAATAAAGCTTGAATTCGACCCTAAAAATTTATCTACCAGGCTTATGGACCTGCTTATTCCCATAGGAAAGGGGCAGAGGGGGCTTATAGTCGCCCCTCCGAGAACCGGAAAAACAATGCTGTTAAAAGATATCGCCCATGCTATAAATACCAACCATAAAGAAATTTTCCTTATGGTTCTCCTGATAGACGAAAGACCGGAAGAGGTTACGGATATGCAAAGGTCGGTTAACGGCGAAGTAATCAGTTCCACTTTCGACGAACCGCCCCAGAGACATATACAGATTGCGGAAATAGTTATAGAAAAAGCAAAAAGATTGGTAGAAACCGGCAAAGACGTCGTTATATTATTAGATTCTATTACCAGGCTCGCGCGGGCATACAACGTTACTATTCCGTCTTCCGGAAAAGTATTATCGGGCGGGGTGGACTCTAACGCCCTCCATAAACCGAAAAGATTTTTCGGCGCGGCAAGGAACATCGAAGAAGGAGGAAGTCTTACCATAATTGCTACGGCTTTAATAGATACAGGTTCGAGGATGGACGAGGTAATTTTCGAAGAATTTAAAGGAACCGGAAATCTTGAAGTTAATTTAGACAGAAAATTATCTGAAAAAAGGATTTTTCCGGCTATAGATATTAATAAATCGGGCACCCGAAAAGAAGAGCTTCTCGTCGATAAGGACCATCTGAAAAAAATCTGGATATTGAGAAAAGTTTTATCCGGCATGGATACTACGGATGCAATGGAATTTTTAATAGACAAAATAAAAAATACCAAATCCAACGGCGATTTTTTAAATCTGATGAACCAGTAAAAGAACGGCAAATATGATATTATTATATTTATGTCAAACGAAAATATTAATCTGCCGCTAGATACATCGGAAATTTTAGATAATATCAACGACGGCGTAATAGTTATCGATGAGAACTATAAAATAGTCTATGCAAATAAACGCTTTTTGGACGACGCGGGAACTCCGTCCTCCGAAATAATAGGCGGTTATTGCTATAAAGTAAGCCATTTCAGGGACGAACCGTGCGATCCTCTTTTGGAATCCTGCTCCATAGAAGAGGTAATTAAAAAAGGCAAAACCGTTAAAGTCATACACGGTCATTACGGACCGCAAAATCGGGAAATGGCGGTAGAAATAAATTCTTCGCCTTTTTACGACGCCTCGACGGGAAAAAAATATGCCGTAGAGGTTTTAAGGTGTCTGGGGAACGGTTCTAACGCCCATATGAAATTCAATCTTTCTCAGAGACTTTCCGAAGTCGGTCTTTTAGCGGAAGGCGTTGCCCATGAAATAAACAATCCTCTGAATAATATTCTCGCGTCGATAGATATGATAAAAATGTGCGCAGACAGCAGCAGCCTTACCCAGAACGCGGCTCTCGCAAACGTAATGAAGGAAGGCGGATGCGATATAAAAAAATATTTCGATTTAATGAAGCAGGAAATCGAAAGATGCAAAGATATTACAAAAAAACTCCTTATATTATC
>JAKAQA010000085.1 GCA_021811805.1 bacterium
TAGGCGAAGTTTCTATTTACGGGGAGCACGATAATATGTTCTGGCATTCCGGGCACAAAATTTTATCCGCGGCAAAGATAATAATGGATAATCCTAAACTTAACGCCGTTTATGTTACTAATTATGCATGCGGCCCAGATTCGTTCATTAAGACTTTTTTTGCAGACTATATGAAATATAAGCCCTACCTTGAAATAGAAATAGACGAACATAATGCCGATGCGGGCTACGTAACGAGGCTTGAGGCTTTCTTCGACAGCATAAAGGATTTCAAGCCCGAAAATATTTGACATTTTATTATTATATAATAATAAATATTATATAAAAGGAGAGTTAATTATCTTTATGAATTCGAATCCTAGATTAAATGCAATATTGATAAAAATAAAAAAAATGGGTTACAGCCTTACTCCGCAAAGGCTTGAGATTATTAAGATTATATCCGAATCGAAAAGCCATCCGTCAGCAACGGACGTATATAATAAAGTTAAAGAGCTGTACCCGATGGTTTCTTTGAATACTATTTATAAAAATCTTTCTATGCTTGCGTCTCTGCACGAAGTTAAAGAAATTAAAACTATGCAGGATTCTGTGCGTTACGACGGGGATATTTCTCTGCACGGGCACGCTATATGCGAAAAATGCGGAAAAATAATAGACGTCGAAATAGACGAGTTTGATTTTAAAGGATTTTTTGAAACTAAAATAAAGAACAAGCTCGACGAGAATTATCGGATAAGAAATTACGGGGTTGAATTTTACGGTTTATGCGGCGGTTGCGGCAAAGAAGATTCGCCTTCCAAGACGTAGTCGTATCCTTTTAAAATAGCCTGAATGGTGTTTTTCTTTTCTGCATCGTTTTTAGAAAACAAAGCCGTCTGTTTGAATACGGAATCGAGGTCCAGCAGATTGCTTTTTGCGATAAAAGCCCCTATAAGCGAATTATATGCGCTTACCTTATTTTTTCCCATAGCATCCATGTCTATTATATTTTTAACGGGTATTTTATATATATTTCCCGTCTTTTCGTTTAGCCTGTTAGAAACCGCATCGTTGTCCGTTAGCCAGTAATCGCAAACGTTAAATGCGGAATAATCGGATAAAATCAGAGTATTATCCTTTATGAAAGGAAGGTAGTTCAACGTCGACTGATAATCTAAGCTGATGACCGCATCTATGCTTTGAAGACAGCTTATAGACTCAAACCTTCCCACTTTTATAACCGCGTATGTGAGAGCGTAATTCGATATATTGGATGCCGGTTTAATTAAAAGCGAAACATTAAAATTTTCGCTTTTTAAAGAAAAGTAGATAAATTTGCTTAAGTATTTAATTTCTTTAAAATCGGCGCCGTTTAATATAAGATTGTAATTTATATTTTCCATGTCATTTTAAAGATTAATTTTACTTTCCAAAGATTTTTTTAATTTAATTTTTTTTCTTTTTTTTGATTTTATTGCACCATGAGGACATATGTCTATGCATAGTTTGCAAAAATTGCATACTTCCGCGTCTATGAATATATCTTTATTCCCTGCGATTTTAATTGCCGGACATCTTGTCTTTTGATAGCATAGCCTGCACTCGAATTTATCGCAGGCAGAACTATTAATGTATAAAAATGAGGAGTAATTTAAATTTCGTCCGGATTTGGCAAAATTATCGCAGTCGTTGTCGATAAATATTAAAGACAAGTCTTGTATTACGCTTAAATCTTTCAAGCGGGTTCTTTTCTTTATTGCTATTTTTTTAAAAGATTTTAATAGCGGATGCGAAATTAAGCTTTCTATATTACAACCGGAATCGAAAATCGATTTATAAACGACGAACGTAATTTTGCCTTTAAAATTTAATCCGCCGTTTATTTTAACAAATTTATCTATCTGTTCGGAAAATTTGAGCGCCGAAATAAAAATATAAAAAGTTTTATTCAGGTCTTTAGAGCATAGATTGAAAGATAAGAAAAGAGGATTTTCCGCAATCATTATATTCTGAAACGAAAATTTTAACGGACTTGAGTTTAAAAGGGAGAAGCAGCCTTCTTCGCCTATTAATATATAATACTCAGAAGCGCCTATTTTTTTTTCGAGAGCTTGTAAAAATGTAAATAAAGTACAGCCGGGGCAAAAAGATTTTGGAGATTTTATTTCCGTTATTTTAAAATCATCCGTACAAAATCCTAGTTCGATGCCGTTATTATTCCAGGATTCAATAATTTTTAAATTTTCGAAGTTTAATGACGTTTTATTGTGTTCTAAGATGTCGGCGAGCTGTTGCCGCAGTAAAGTTTTATCGTCGAATATATATATATTTTTGTAATAGCTGCCGCAATGAGACTTAATTAATTCAAGAAACTCCGATGAATCTACCGGATTAAGGAGATTAAATAAGATAATATCCGAATTTTCCGAAAAATTATTATTTTCTATAATTCTGTGAAAGTATGCGGCATCGGTCAAGACAAGATTGACCCCTGTTTTTCCTTTGAATAGTTTAATATGCCCGCCCGTATTCTTGAAAAATTGAATATTTTTTTTCAGGTCGTAAGTAGTCGTTTGTCCGCCGTCGCCTTCAAAAGAAAAAGACAAATGGGGTTTTGCCGCAGTTCGTTCGGTGTATTCTTTTTTTTCGTCGATCCCGTATTCGTTCATAACCGAGTCGTTAAGATAAATAAGAACCGGTAATTTTAATTTCTCGGAAAGTTCGAAGTAATAAGGCAGATAATCTACGAATTCCGATATCTTGTAATAATTATAGACGGGGAAAATACTCTCGAAAGAAAAGGAAAACTTTTTGATGCCTTGTTTCTTAAAAAGAAATAAGACAACGCCTCCGTTTAAGTTTTTATTGCCGATAAAATATTTTTCTAAATTTACGAAATTCAAAAAAGACTGGTCGAAAGCAAATGCCATAGCCCTTCTGTTAGTTATGCCAAGAGAATAAATTTCCGTCCATAAAAAATCCGTATCCGCCTGAATTCTCAAAGAAGACGTTATGTCGATTTCGGGGAGATTCTCCGTTAGTTCGCCGTCGATGAATATATTATTAATCCCGTTATTTAACGCTCTTTTTAAGATAAATTCTATGCCGCAGGTAATTTCGTAGCCGTTGCCTTCATTTAAAATATTTCTGTTTTTCTTAAAAATTCCCATAATTTTTCTGAATTAGCTACATTAAATCGATAGGTTCCGCGCCTTCTATTTTTTTAAGTTTTACATCCTTTTTGGCGGCGGAAATAATAGTTGCGAAAATATTTATAGCTACAAGCGAAATCATAACGACCGCAAATCCGTGCATAAATGCGGAAACGTAAACCGATTCGGGCATGCGGGAATGCACCGTGGTACCCGTATGCGACAGCTCGTATCCGTGTTTGAGATAAGTAAAGATGAGTCCGGATATCGCAACGCCGAAAATAAGGCCGAGCGCCCTCATCATATTTAGTATTCCGCCGGCAACGCCAAGCCTTTCAGGAGGCGCCGAAAGCATTATCGCGCTGTTGTTCGGAGGCGTAAAAATGCCCATTCCGACCCCGAGTATAATGAATTCTAAAATTAAAAGATACAGGTTTACGGATGAGGTTAAAAACGTTAAAAGCATCGTCGAAACCGCACAAATAAACATTCCTGCCGTGGTCATAATACGGGAGCCGAATTTGTCGGAGATTGCTCCTGCAAAAGGGGCGATTATAGCCATAGAAAGCGGTATGGGGGTTAAAATAGAACCCGTTACCGCCGCATTATAATGCAGTACTTCTTCTAAGTAAAAAGGCATGAGGAATAAAACGGCAAACAGAACGTAATAAGATAAAAGGCCGGTAGTGTTGCCTGCGGAAAACCCCCATTTTTTAAACATTTTAAGGTCTATCATAGGATGTTTAACCTTAAGCTCGGTATATACGAAAAGCGGCAGCAATACTGCGGCAATAAGGAAATAAATAAGTATTACGGGGGAATCCCACCCAAGTTTTCCACCCTGATTAACGGCTAAGACTAAAGAAGCCAGTCCGGCGGCGAAGAAAGATATGCCCAAATAATCTATTTTTTCCTTTTCTTTGCCGAACTGAGCTTTGCTCGACGGAAGTATAAACAGCGCCATAAACGTGCCTATAATCCCTATGGGGACATTGACGTAGAATATTAACCGCCAGTTTACGGCGGCAATAAGCACGCCTCCTACGAACGGACCTACGGACATCGCTATAGCCTGTATCGAACCCTGAAGCCCTATAGCTTTTCCTAATTCGTTCGAAGGAAAAGCCTGAGTTATTATGGCAACGGAATTTGCCTGAAGCAAGCCTGCGCCTATTGCCTGAAGCACGCGGGAAAATATCAGGAAATCAGCATTAGGAGCCAGTCCGCACAGAGCGGAACCTACGGTAAACACGACAAAGCCGATATTATACATCTTTGTTCTTCCGAACATATCGGCAAGCCTGCCGAAAAGAGGCAAAAAAACCGTTAGCGTCAACATATAGGCCATTGCAACCCACTCTATCGTGGACATGGGAACGGCAAAGCCATGCTGCATCGTCGGCATTGCGACGTTAACTATGCTGACGTCCAAAGCGGACATAGTCGCGCCTACAAGAACCGTCGTGAGTATGAACCACTTCCAGTTAGGATGGGATTCAAAGTATGGATGAGGAAACCCGGATTTTTTTTCCAATTTAATACCCCCGTTTTATTCGGATTTTATATTTTTACCGGCTGTTTCCCGCAACTTTATTCCAAGTTCTTTAAGCTGAACGTCTTTTACGGAGGAAGGAGCATCCGATAGCGGACAGTATGCTTTTTGAGTTTTGGGAAAAGCTATTACGTCCCTGATAGAGCTTTCATTTCTTAGAATCATTAATATTCTATCTACGCCGAAGGCTATGCCGCCGTGGGGAGGCGCTCCGAAACCGAGTGCATCCAAAAGAAATCCGAATTTAAGTTTTGCGTCTTCAGGGGATATAGAAAGAATTTCAAAAATTTTACCCTGCAGTTTAGGGTCATGTATTCTGATACTGCCGCCGCCTATTTCTTCTCCGTTAAGCACGAGGTCGTAACTGTCGGATTTAACGGAAAGAGGGTCTTTTTCGAGCCTGCCTGAATCTTTTTTGGCGGGAGAAGTAAACGGGTGATGAACGGCAACGATTTTTTTTTCTTCTTCTGAATATTCAAATAAAGGAAAATTAACGACCCATAAAATATCGAATCTGCCTTCCCGTATAAGATTGTATTTTTTAGCAAGGTGAAGCCTTAATCTTCCAAGGACGTTTTCCGCGATTTTTTTTGAATCTGACTGGTAGAAAACGATATCGCCGTTTTTAGCCGCAAGCCTTGAAACAACTTTATTTCTTTCGTCGTCGGATATAAATTTTGAAATTCCGCCTTCGAGGATGCCGTTTTCTCCCACTTTAGTCCATGCAAGGCCTTTTGCTCCGAAATCTTTCACCGTATTTAAAAGTTCGTCGATGTCTTTTCTCGAAAGGAGATTTGAACCGTCGGGCAGGCATATGGCCTTGATTACCCCGCCTTTTTGGATATTGTCTTTAAATACGTTTAACCGGGAGCCGGCAAAAATATCGGTTAAATTATTAATAACCAGTCCGAATCTCGTATCGGGTTTATCGCTGCCGTATTTATCCATTGCTTCGTCGTAGTCCAATACCTTAAAAGGTCTTTCTAATTCTATGCCTAAGAGTTTATTAAATAAAGAAGCAAATAATTCTTCCGTAACCGAAATAACGTCTTCGGTTTCTACAAAAGACATTTCCATATCGAGCTGTGTAAATTCGGGCTGTCTGTCTGCCCTTAAATCTTCATCCCTGAAACACTTCACTATTTGATAGTATCTTTCAAATCCGCTGACCATAAGAATTTGTTTGAATAGTTGGGGAGATTGCGGAAGAGCAAAGAAATGTCCGTGGTTTAATCTGGAAGGAACCAAAAAGTCTCT
>JAKAQA010000086.1 GCA_021811805.1 bacterium
AATAGAAATCTTCCCTGAACAGTTTTTTAGAAATCATTTCTTCTAAATTTTTATTCGTCGCAGAAATAATCCTGGCGTCTATTTTTTTTGTTTTTAAAGACCCTATCGGCTCTATTTCCCTTTCCTGAATAACGCGCAAAAGTTTAACCTGAAGCGAAAGGCTCATATCGCCTATCTCGTCTAAAAATAAGGTCGATTTATCCGCGAGGTCTAATCTGCCGGGCTTATCGGTAAACGCTCCGGTAAACGCTCCTTTTTTGTATCCGAAAAGCTCGCTTTCCAGAAGTCCTTCGGGAAAAGCGCCGCAGTTTACGGATACCATAGGGTTCATGCCCCTTCTTGATTTATTATGTATTAATCTTGCTATAAGCTCCTTGCCCGTTCCGGATTCTCCGGTTATAAGCACGGAACTTTCGGATTGAGCTATTTTGCAGGCTTTTTCCATAACCGATTTAATGTGCTTAGAAACGCCGTAAATGTTTATTCCGGTATCGGCGGTATCGTCATTATTCTGACATAAGTCTTCGAGCAGTGTCGATGCTTTATCTATAAATGCGTTGTAATGTTTTTTTTTAAAAATCTTCGAGTCTATAAATTTTTCGTAATTTAATTTTTCTATATTGCCGGGATGAATTATATGGTCTATATTGCGTTTTATTAAAAAAGCTATGTCCTGCCAGTTTAAATCCGTTAAATTGTTAACGTAAATATAAAGTTTTACGTTCCTTTTCGGGGTTATCTTAGATACCGCCGATGCGTTAGTCCGGCTGTATTCCGCAATAATATAAGTATTGCTGTTAAAATTAGACGGAAGGGCTTTTACGCTTTTAAGTTCGGCTATTTTTTTTTCGTCGGCCGTTTTTATCAGAGTCCGCTTAATAAGAGCGCGGCTCTCTTCCCGTTCCGATATAATATAAATAATAGATATGTTTTTTTCCGTTTGACTAATATTATTCATATTATTTATAATTTATATATTATGCTTACTATAATCGTTGACGGATATAATTTTATATTCAACTCTTATTTTAAAATACGTTTTAAGTCGGACGAACTTCAAAAATTAAGAGAAGAAACTATAAATTTTTTATCAAAATATTATAATGTAAAAAGAAATAAAGTGGTAGTGGTTTTTGACGGATACAATACCGGTGAGCCTTCCGAGTCGAGATACAACCGTCAAAATATTGAAATAATCTATTCGAAAAAAGACGAAAAAGCGGACGACGTAATCGTAAGATTAGCAAAAAGCATTACGGGAAGCCTGCTGATAGTTACGAACGACAACGATATAAGGCGGCGCGCTTCGAGCGCATACTGTTCCTGTTTAGACGTGGACGAGTTTATAAGGCTGGCGGAAAATATAATAGCGCAGGGAATATACGGCGGCGGCATCGAAAGCATTGCGGAAGGGGCGGAAGAGGAAGATTATGAAGACGGGATATCAGGCAGAAGGGGAGGGGGCGCAAAAAAAGGCAATCCGCACCGCCTTTCTAAAAAAGAAAGGCTTAAAATGAAAAAAATCAAAAAGCTTTAACCCTAATCAGGGGTTACTTTCGTAAAAATCTTTTTTATCTGTTCGAGCTGAGTTTCGAGCCTTGCGTCTATTTCGCCGAAATCCGTTTTTATTATAACGCCGCCTCCCGGCAGGTTGGCGTCGGGAATGAAGTTTATTGAAGCCTGCCTTTCTATCAAATTTTTTACCGCTTCGGGATTTTTATTTAAGACGGCGTAATCTGCGGGATTTAAACATACGGTAAACTTTACGGCGTCCGAAGATTTATTTACCGCATCGGCTATTATTCCGGCGATTAGGCTGCTGTCGGCGGCGGTTTCCGCTTTTACGATAGTTTCGGCTATTTTTAAAGATAATTTTATTACGTCCTGTTTGACGTCTTCATATAATTCGTTTTTAAATCTGGCTATGGATTCCGAAGCCCTGAAGATATTTCCGACCCCTTCTTCCATCGATTTTAAGGCATCTCTTTTGCCTTGGCCGAATCCTTCCGAATAACCTTTTTTGCGGGCTTCCTCTAAAACGGCGCTTTCTTTTTCTTCGTATGCTTTTGCGGTCTTGTATTTATAGTTTTCTATATACGAAATGATGAATTTTTGAAGGGAAGGAGGAACGGATTCCAACGCGGCGGTTAATTCTTTATTGTCTTCCGACTTTTCGCTCCTCAGTATATTTACTAAAAGCGTTTTTTTCCCGTCGTATAAAGCATTTCCCTCCATATCGAGTTCGCGGTCTTTTAAAATTTTGCTCATACGAGTTTTTCGCTTTCGCTTTTTACGGCAAGGCTTATTTTGCCTTCGTCTTCAAGCCTTCTGGCGACTTTCAGTATTTCGTGCTGGACTTTTTCTACTTCCGATAGCTTTTTGGGTCCCATAGCTTCTAGGTCGTCGTTAATCATTTCCTGTGCTCTCTTGGAAACGTTTGCCAGAATTTTGGTTCTAAGTTCGTCCGAAGCCGTTTTTAAAGCCAGAACAATCTGGTCGTGGGATACTTCCCTTAAAATTAACTGCATGGATTTGTCGTCCACGCTTGCAAGGTCGTCGAACGTGAACATAAGCTCCCTTATTTTTTCGGCTTCTTCTTTATCTAATTTTTCTATATCCGCAAGTATAGGCTCTTCTATGGATTTATCCATATTGTTTAAGATGTCCGCCACCGTTCTAACGCCGCCGACTAATTTGCTCTGCGTAGAGCCCGTAGATTTCAACTGTTCCTGAAGCACCTCGTCGAGGTCTTTGATTACGCCTGGCGGAACCCTTTCTAATTTGGAAAGCCTGAAAACTACCTGCGACCTGATGGAAGAGGGCAGAAGGCCTATTACCGCCGCCGCCGACATAGGCTCTAAGTGTCCCAGTATAAGCGCGATAGTCTGAGGATGTTCGTTTTTTACGAAATCGGCGATAATGTGCGGGTCGAGCCATTTTAACGTCTGAAGACCTTCTTCTTCGATAGGGCCGTGCAGATTATCCAATATTTTTTTTGCTTTCTCCGGGTCTAAAGATTTTGCTATAAGGTTTTTTACGTAGTCGTCTCCCTTTACTACGATGCCGACTTTAGAGAAATTAGAATTGAAGTCTTTGAGAACGTTTTCCGAATCTTCTTTTTCGATGGTAGGAAGCTGGTCTATATATTTGGTAATTTTTTGAATTTCCATCAGTTCCAGCCTTTTTATTATTTCCGATGCGGCATCGTCGCCCACGGAAACAAGAAATATAGCGGCCTTTTCGGGCCCCGAAAATCTTCTCGACATATTTATATCTCTCTATTCGATTCTTTCAGTAAATTTTTTACGTAATTCGTCGCCGCATCCGGGTCGGCTTTTACTATGTTAACCGCAACGTCCTTTACGTTAGGCTCCGGCTTCTGAATTGATTCCTGTTTTATCTGCGCCAGCGTTTCGAGTCTTTCTTCCTGCGCCAGTCTTGCAGGCAAGCGTGATTCATACGCGGTAATATATTTCATTAGGGGGCGCAAAATAATAAGTATTAGTAATACTATGCCTATTAAAATAACGCCGTATCTGACTATTTCTCCGAGATTAGATTTGATAACGGACGTTACGGACTTTTTAGGCGGAGCAGGTATCGCGTAGCGTATTCTCTTGAACGGAATATTCGCCACCACGACCTTGTCTTTAGCGGTTTTAGAATAGCCGATAGCCGTTTTGACGATATTATTAAAGAGGGTCATTTCGGAAGAACTTCTTGGGATATATTTTACCGACGGCTTGCCTTTTGCATTTTTTACTTTTTCGTACGTTCCGTTGACGAGAACCGAAGCATATACTCTTTGCACCTCTCCCACCGGATATGAAATCTTTTCTATCTTCTTCGATACGTCGTAATTGGTAGTTTCTTTTTTGACGGTGTGAGTGCTCGGTTTTGCCGTAGGGATAGGCGTCTTTCCCGGCGGAAGATTAGATTTTGCTCCCGGAATTCCGTACGGCTTTAAAGCGCCGGTAGAAGAAGACCTGTATGTCTGCCGGGAAACTATAGCGGTAGTATTCGGATTATACGTTAATTTAGATTCGGTTTTTTTTGAAAAATCCACTTTTACATATACTTTAGACGTAACGTTTCCTTCCCCCACGACGGGTATTAGCATAGAATTTATTTTATCTTCTAAATTTTTTTCGATTTTATGGACGTAATTAAGCTGATTAACGGTATATTCAAAAGAACTTTTCGTCGGAATGGACAACACCCGTCCGTCCGTATCTACGACCGTTATGTTTTTAGGCTTTAAACCTTCCACCGCGCTTGCGACTAAATGGATTATTCCGTTTACCTGCATTTTATCTAGAGTCATCCCGGGTTTCAGCTTTACGATGACGGATGCTTTGGCGGGAGCCCTTCTGGTTACGAATACCGACTGCCGGGGCAGGACTATAAGGACTCTTGAATATTTAATGCTGTTAATCTGGTCTATCGTTCTTTCCAATTCTCCCTGCAATGCTCTCTGATAATCTACGTGCTGCATAAAATCCGTCATTCCAATCTGAACTTTATCGAATATGGAAAATCCCACCCCTTCCTGGCGGGGAAGACCTATGGAAGCAAGTTTAAGGCGTGTTCCGTAAACTTCGTTTTTAGGGATTAGAATCGTCTTTCCCCTGTCGGAAAGCTTATACGGGATATTGTATGAATGAAGCTTATCGATTATGCCGGAAGCTGCCGGCGCGTTTAAATTAGAATAAAGAACGCCGTATTGAGGAGCGGTCGCATAAACCGCCGTAAAATACACAGCAATAGCAACCCCGATGATTACGAGGGCAAATACGATCTTCCGTTCTACCGAAAGCTCGACGAAAAAAGTTTTTAACTGGGAACCGAAGTCCTTGAAAGTAGCGGCCATTTATGTGTTATGCTTTCTTATACCTGCATATTCATAATAGAATTGTATGCGGTTATAATTTTATTTCTGACCTGCATCATAAGTTCGAAAGAATCGTTTGCTTTTTCCATGTCTATCATCGCCTGATGTATATTGGACGATTTTCCGGTAGCTATGGCTTCGGCTGAGTTGTCGGCGGTATTCTGGAGTTCGTTGACTTTATTTATGGAATTTAAAAGCGTATCGGCGAAAGAACCGCCTCCGGTATCGGCCGCTCCGGGCGCATCGCCCTTTATAATGCCGTTAGGATTAAGTTCTTTTATATCGTTTAAATTTATTGCGTTTTCCGCGCCTATAGGTATAGCCATATTAAAATCCTCCGCTTTATTCTTTAAAGCTTAACCGGCGGACTTAAATCTATCTCCTGCGATTTGTTTAAGCCCGCCTTATTTTTAATTATAACATAATTTCGGATAAATGGGACGGATTTGAAATCCGTCCCATTTATCTCAATTTTTTCTTAGTCAAATTTTTAACGACGACTGCGACATAGCTTTAGATTCCGATATAACCTGAGCGTCCGCCTGATAAGCCCTCGTCGCCGAAATCATATTTACGAGCTCCCTTATCGACGATATATTGGGAGTCTTGACGTATCCCGCTTTATCGGCAAGCGGACTGCTCGGGTCGTATTTTTCGGAAAACGGATTTTTGGCGTTTTCTATTTTTTCTACTTCGACGCCGAAATAATTTTTAAATTTAACGGTTTTAAAAAGCGGCTCTTTCTTTACGTAAGGCAGTCCGTTGCCCGCATCGTCGGTATTAATGTTCGCAAGATTGGACGAAATAACGTTCATCCTTATTCTTTCGGCATTTAAGCCTTCCGCCGCTATCTTTAAAGAATCGTTAAAACTCATAACCCGCCCTTTTTATTATTATATGTTTTGTCATTCCCACGCAGGCAGGAATCCAGTCTTTATTGTACGCCGTCTGCGCATTACGGAGTAGAATTCGTTATAGCGTAATTTAAAGTCGCAAATTTTTTCGACAATAAACCTGCGACCGCCTGAAACCTTATCGCGTT
>JAKAQA010000087.1 GCA_021811805.1 bacterium
CGATTCGGGGGTTTTTTTTGCCGAAATCCTTTTTTATCCAGTTAAGCGATATATTTATTATATTTTTTAATAAATCTTTTGTTATTTTAGCGGGAACGGCCGATAACGGAATATGAATAGTCGCAAGAACGGTAATTATTTTTTTTGAATAAAAAAGCATAGCAAAATCGTCGGAACCTGTTAAATGCCCTAACAGTTCGGTATGCCCTCCGAACTTTGCCCCTCCTTTAAGCATCATGTCTTTATTAATAGGGGCAGTCGCAAAGCCGCATATTTTACCCTTTAGAGAAAAATCTACAGCCGTTTCTATGTACCGTTCGACATCTTTTGCGTATTCCGGATTAGCCGCCCCTAACTTAACTGAACCGTAAGGCTTCGAAGATAAATCTATTACGTTAATTTTTCCGTTATTATAGGATTTTTTAAGAGGCGACCCGGGATTGATTAAATTCAGCGGCGCGTTTGTTTTTATTACTTTTTTTGAAATATTGGCTATATGTTCGAAAGACCCGAAAATAACCGGTTTGATGCATTCATTTTTCCCGGCAAAATATTTCGACGACTTTATTGCAATCTCCGGCCCTATTCCGCCGGGGTCTCCCATTGTAATGCCTATAAAACAGTTTTCTTTAAGCAATTTGAATTTTATTTTATTATGCGGCGATCAATATCTTAACGTAAGAATTTTTTCTTGCCTTTTTTAAAATCTTTTCGAGGTATTTATTTGTTTTATATTTTTCTAAAATAGAAAATATTTCGGGTCTTGCCTGTTTAAAGGTTTTAAAAGACCCCGTTTTTTCCCCGACGGATTTTAAGACGGCATAACCGAACTCGGTTCTTATAACGCCGCTTACTTCTCCAACATGCAGTTTAAAAGCCGTGTCGGAAAAATTGGGAGAAAGTTTATTTTTATAAATATAACCTATTCTTCCCCCGTTTTTTTCCGAAGGGTCTTCGGAATACTCCCTTGCAAGTGCAGAAAAACTTTTATTTCCGGATATAGCAGTCTCCCTTATTTTGGAAATTCTCTTGTATATTTCTTCCCTTAATTTCTTATCTGCATTTTTAGGTACGGCTAAAAATATGAGCTTCAAATCCACTTTAGGCTCGCCTCTGAATTCTTCTATATTTTTTCTATAATAATTTACCAGTTGGCTCTTAGTTATAACCATCTTATTGCCGTAAACTTTTCTTAAAAGCTCGACTTCCATAAAATGGTTTTTGACCTGTTTTATATATAGCTTTTTACTTATTCCTTTTTTAGATAAGAATTTAAAAAACTGTTTGACCGTAAAATTATTGGCAAGTGCTACGGCTCTTATATAAGCTTTTAACTGTTTAGGAGCAACATAAATAGCGGCTTTTTCCTCTTCCTGTTTAATTAAAATTTTATCTACTAATGCATTAAGCGCCTCTTTGGTTTTAGACATAACTACGTTATCTGCCTGAGTAAAAATACCTTGGGACGCTTCGTTTTGCATTTGCTCGTACTGCTCGAAAGCCTGCCTGTCAAATTTTGCAAATTGATACAAAGTAATCGGCGTTTTATTTACTACTGCTATTACCTGATCTATTATTAAGGCGTTTGCGTTTTTTATTAAGGCGGAAAATAAAACGAATGTTAAAACTGCTGATGTTAAAATTACAAAAATCTTACTTTTTCTCATTTTTTATTATTAAAACGGATATATCCGTCCTTCATTATTGCTTATAACCTATAAGCAAATGCGGCATAATAATATTATGCCGCATCTCCTTTATCGATATATATTTAACTTTTAATAAAACCAGCTGTACTTATCCTTGTTTCTTATTTTTAGGAAGCGGCTGAGGCTTAGTTTGACCGGAAACTCTGGGGGTTGCTGACGATAAATTTGCAACCGGTAAATTTTTGTAAAAATAATCGACTTTAGCTTTTTTTCTTAAATTGTCCACAAAATCTTTTAAAATTTTAGAACCTTCTTGTTGTTTCATTACCATAACTATCTGATTCTTTAAAGATGAAAAAGGTTTACGTTTTCCCGTTATGACGTTATTTAATTTTATAATGTCGTAATGACCTTCTACCTTAACTATCTTCGAGATTCCTCCTACTTTAGAAATGCTGAAAGCCGCATTATTAAATGCTGGGGTAGTTTCTTGAGATTTTATCCAGCCGAGTATTCCGCCGTTTTTGGCATTAGGCGCCGTAGAATATTTTTGCGCAACCGCCGAAAACGGTTTGCCGGCTTCAAGCATTTTATACGCCATCTGTGCTTTTTTAAAAGAATTTACCTGAATATAACTAACGTTAATTTTAGAAGGCAGGTTAAAAGATAGGTAATGCTTTTTGTAATAAGCTTTCGCATCGGCATCGGTAATCTTAACTTTTTTTGCCATCTCTTTATGCAATAAAAGCTGTACCAGCAGTCCCTTCTTAAAATCGGAAATCTGCGTTTTATAAGATTTTGATTTATTGACCCCTTTTTTTAAAGCTTCATTAACTAAAATCTGCCTGTCGACTAAACTTTTTAGAAGTCTTTTTTCTCCTGCCGGCGTTTCAAGATACAACCTTAGTTCGGGCGGGAATTTTGACATTTCCTCTTTAAATTTGGCAACTGTAATCGGTTTTCCATTAACTTCCGCTATTACCTTGGAAGATGCGGCAGGCTGTTTTTTTGCGCATCCGTAAAGACTCATCGATAATACTATCGAGAACAGGGCGACTAATAAAATCGAACCTTTAAACTTTTTCATTTTTCCCTCTCTTAAACAAATAGAAGTTAAATTAAATTATCTATATTAAAGTTAACACATCTATTAAATATTAACATAGTCGTATAATCGTTGCAAGATAATTTTGGCCCTCTCGATTTTATCCTGCTTAGAATCGCGATGTTTAAACCTGAACCTTATTTTAAATTCATCTATAAAATTAATTATATATTCCGACGAAGATTCTTTATCGTTTACAAATTTAATAAGCTGCTCGAAAATTGACACGGCAGACTTATGAAATTCTAAAAAAAATTCGCCGTCTTTTATTTCAAGAAGCTGAACCTTCGAATTTTTCATGTAGCTTTTGAGTTCCGTTATTTTCAAAATATTCTCGACGGGAGCTTCGATTTTTCCGAATCTGTCTTTAAGTTCGGCTCTTATTTTATCGACGTCGCTCCGGCTGTTGCAATTCGAAAGTTTTCTATAAACGAACATTTTGGTTTTACCTTCGCTTATATAAGAATCGGGAATATGGGCCGATAAATTTACCTTTACCTCTGGAACTATCTGCGTCGGTAAAACGACGCCCTGTATTTTTTCTACCTCTTCTTTAAGCATCTGCATGCACATTTCAAGTCCTACGGCATTTATATGTCCCGATTGCGCTCCTCCGAGAATATTTCCCGCCCCTCTTATCTCCAAATCCGCCATTGCAAGTTTAAAACCTGAGCTGAGTTCGCCGTAATCTTTAATGGCGTTTAGTCTTTTTCTTTGTTCGGCGCTCAGGTTATCTTTGCCGGTTCCGAGGATAAGCAGGCAGTATGCCTGTATATGAGACCTTCCGACTCTTCCTCTAAGCTGATAAAGCTGGCCTAAGCCCAATTGTTCGGCATTATTTATAATAATCGTATTTACGTTGGGATTATCCAGCCCCGATTCTATGATTGCCGTCGAAAGGAGCATATCGTAGCCTTTCTTATAGAATATATGCATAATATCCATAATTACCTCGGAATCCAGCCGCCCGTGAACTACCCCTATTCTTATATCCGGCATTGTTTTTTTAAGCCTGTTATAAACCGTGTCTAATCTGGATATCCTGTTGTCGATGAAATAAACCTGCCCTCCTCTGTTTAATTCCTTAAAAACCGCATCTTTTATAATACCGTCTTCATATGGCTCTATAGCCGTAATAACCTTTTTCCTGCCGGAAGGCGGGGTGCTTATGATGCTTATATCTCTTATTCCGGACATCGAAAGATACAGCGTTCTCGGAATAGGCGTCGCGCTCATGGCAAGCACGTCTATGAAATATCTTATTTTTTTTATTTTTTCTTTCTGGAGCGCGCCGAATTTTTGCTCCTCGTCTATAATCAAAAGGCCTATATCCTTGAACTCTATCTTTTCGGATAACAGTTTATGCGTCCCTATTATTATATCTATGCTTCCGTCTTTAATTCCTTTAATTATTTCTTTCTCTTCGTTTTTTTTAATAAATCTCGAAATACATGCTACTTTTACCGGATATTTTTCAAATCTTTTTTTAAAATTATTGTAATGCTGGTCAACTAAAAGAGTGGTGGGGGCCAGTAAGGCAACCTGCTTTCCGTCCATGGCAGCTTTGAAAGCCGCCCTTATTGCAACTTCCGTTTTTCCGAATCCTACGTCGCCGCATATCAGCCTGTCCATAGGCTTGCTGCCGCGCATATCCGAAAGAACTTCTTTTATCGCCTTGGCCTGGTCGTCTGTTTCTTCAAATTCGAAACTTTCCTCGAATTCCCTGTATTCCTCATTTTCTTCGGAGAATGCAAATCCTCTTTCGGCCATTCTTTTGGCGTACAAAACTTTTAAATCTTCGGCTATCTCTTCAATCCTTTTTTTCGCCTTTATTTTTGCTTTTTCCCACGATTTGTTTCCGAGCCTGCTCAATACGGGGGAATTTTCTTCGGAAAACGCTATATATTTATGAAGCAGAAATATTTTATCGGACGGAACAAAAAGTTTATCTCCGCCCTCAAAAATAAGCGCGAAATAATCGGATGAAATTCCGTTAAGCGTAATGTTTTTTATTTCAACGAATTTTGCTATGCCGAATTCGTCGTGAACTACGAAATCGCCCGGATTAAGTTCCTCTATATTTTTAAAATAATCCGCGCCTGCCGCTCCGCGCCCGGATTCAGGCGTTAAATCCAGATGCTCCCTGAAAAGTTCTTCGTCTTTAATTATAAAGAGCTTATGCTTCTTGGATACCATTCCGGAGGAAATATTTCCCGTCGAGATTTGAAAACGGTCTCCCGCTTTATACGCGCCTAAGCCTATAGACCCGAAAATAGTCTCCAGCCTCTCTTTATGAATTTCGTTCTTTGACGCTATTATTATACGGTATCCTTTTTCTATCAGATTAATAAAAATTTTCTTAATTAACGCCAAATTCAATTTCCCGTCTTTATATTTTAATTTTGAGGTAAAATCGATACTGACGGATTCTATGGCGGACGATAATTTTCCTATCGGATTATCGGAGTTTTTGGCGCCCAAATATACTGCGGATTTTTTATAATTATAATAATAGAATTCGTCTAAATTATTTAAGGAAAGATTTAAAAGATTTTTATTAAGCATATCGCGGTTTAACGCATCTAAAAGTTCGGTTTCAGGTTCTTCTATATATAAGACCGGGCTTTCCAATACGTCTAAAATGTTCAGTTTCTTTTCGTAATAATCCGGCTTGACCGGAAATACGGTAAAACCTTCTATATTTTTAAAACTTACCTGGGTATTTAAATCAAAATATCTTATATCCTCGACGGTCTCGTCGAAAAAATCTATCCTCGCAGGATAAGGGCTGTCCGCGTTAAATATGTCGATAATGCCGCCCCTGACCGCAAATTCGTTTTCGTTCTCTATTTGAATCGTTTTCTCGTAACCGTAAGAAATTAACGTCCGTATGAGGTTTTCTCTGGGAAAATTCAATCCTTTCTCGATATGTATAAAAGAATTTAAAAGGCTGTCCGGTTCCGGAACTTTAGAAAAAAAAGAAATCGGGGTCAGTATTATAACCGCATTGCTATCATGCTTTAAATCGTACAGGAGGCTTACCGGAATTATTTCTTCGCAAAATAAGATTTTTTTCGCGGAGAAAAATGAAAGATTTTTATATAAATCCTTAGCAGAGGCGAAACTGTCGCATAAAAAAACGTATGTTCCGCCTCTATTTGCTATAGATAAAGAAA
>JAKAQA010000088.1 GCA_021811805.1 bacterium
GCGCTTTTTTTAATTTCATTATAAGCCGTATTAAGCCTTTTATTTAATTCGGCGTCTTCTATGCCGCCTCTTTTTTTAAGCCTCACGCAGAGGTCTTCATATGAAGGAGGAGTAATAAATATAGTAATCGGACGGTTCGACCCGGCTTTATTATTACCGCCGCCGGAAGGATTATCGGATTTTCCCGCATCCGGATATACTTTAAGAAGTTTTTCGACCCCTTGAACGTCTATTTCCAATAGAATATCCGATAAGCGTTCAGGATTAAAAACCGATTTATATGCCGTTCCGTATCTTTTGCCGAAAACGTTAGCCCATTCTATAAATTCGCCTTCTTCTATCATTCTATCAAATTCCGCATCATTAATAAAATGATAACTTATTCCGTTTTCTTCCCCGTTTCTTTTTGCTCTGGTCGTAAAGGAAACGCTCGGTTTTATGTCTTTAAACTCCTGCAAAAGCATATTGCATAAAGTAGTCTTGCCGGTACCCGAAGGCGCCGAAACCGCAAAGATTAAGCCCTTAGGTTTTCCGTCGGCATGCAGTCTTTTATCTTCAAATTCTATGCTTTTATCGTCCGCCATATATGGTTATATTCCTTAATCTTTGTCTTCCAATCTCGCTATAATGGTTGAAGTATTAAGAGCGGAAAGTATAATATGCCCCGAATCGGTGATTATCACCGACCTAGTCTTTCTTCCTTCCGTGGCATCTACTAAATTATTGCCGTCTTTAGCGCTGTCCCTTAGTCTTTTCATGGGAGAAGAGCCTGGGGAAACGACGGCCACCACCCTGCTCTGCAATACGACGTTTCCGAATCCCACGTTAATAAGTTTCTGCATTTAATAATATCCCGTAACCAACATTATAAATTAACCGGTATATTTTGGAAAAAAATCTGACCCTTTTTCCTTAATAGTTCCTAACAGCGATTCAATGCCTAAATTTATTTTCACCTTAAAACCGGTTAGGCCGTTTAATCCGAACTTAACAGCTCAGTAAGTTCGTCTGCTCCTACGGCGTATGTGCCCAGCTGGGATACGGCAATGCTTGCTGCGGCATTCGCGATATAACAGGCATCGGCAATGCTTGCGCCGACGCTTTTTGCAACCGCAAGGGTAGAAATAACGGTATCTCCGGCTCCCGTAACGTCATATACTTCTTTTGCGCGCGCATGCAGATGCAAAGGCTTGCCCCCGTTATTTGCGCCGCCGCTAAAGAGAGACATGCCGTCCTCGCCGCGGGTTATAAGCAGATAATCAGGCTTTATCTTTTTAATAATAGTCCTGCCCGCTTTTTCAAGGGTCTTCTCGTCGTTAATTTTAACTCCGGAACCTCCCGAGGTTTCATTAATATTAGGCGTTAAAATAGAAACGTTTTTATAAAATTTAAAATTTTCGACCTTAGGGTCGAGAGCGATAAATTTGTTCTTTTCCCTTAAAAAGCTCACGAGGGAAGAAAAAAATTTTCTTTCTATAAGTCCCTTGCCGTAATCCGAAATTATAACGGCGTCTATATCGTCCGCTATTTTTTTTATTCCGTCCATCAGCCGTTTGTAAACCTGAGCCGTAAATTTTCCGTTGTCTTCCCTGTCAAATCTCACGATTTGCTGGTTATGCGCAATAACCCTGGTTTTAATAATGGTTTGAAAGTTTTTTAAAGTCAGAATGTATGAGGAATCGACTTTTGCTTCGGGTTTATCTTTCCCGCCGCTTTTGCCGACTAACCGCTTTAATATGTCTCCGTTGTAATCATCCCCCACAACTCCTGCTACGTAAACTTTAGCGCCGAGTTTAACCGCATTGTTTACGACGTTTGCCGCTCCGCCGGGCATCAGTTTTTCGGATTTCACGTTAACGACGGGAACCGGAGCTTCGGGAGATATCCTGTTTACAGTTCCGTAAACAAAATGGTCAACCATAATATCCCCGACTACAAGTATTCTCGCCCTGTCGAATTTTTTTATTATATTGAGCAGTTCTTTAGACATATCTTGAAAACAAATCGAGCGTTTTATCGGCGCAATCCCGTATATTAAATTTTTCTATAATCGTTTTTCTGGCTTCTTTAGCTATTTCCTTTACGACATCTCTGCTATTATACACGAAAACCAGCTTTTGATAAATAGCATTTATATCGCCGCTCTTTACTACAAAACCGTTCCTGCCGTCATCCACGACTTCCGGCATACCTCCGGCATCGGAAGTTATTACCGTCTTTTTCATTGCCATAGATTCCAGCAGGGCAAGAGGGAGTCCTTCTTTTAAAGACGGAAAAACAACCGCGTCCAATTCCTGAAGAAAAGAAACAAGATTGCCGCCGACGAACCCTACGAAATATACCGAATTGTAAATACCCAAATCTTTAGCTTTTTTAATAAGCTCGTCTTTGAGGAGTCCCGTTCCCGCAATAAAAAACTTGGCTTCCGGTATTTCAAGCAGAACAAATTTTGCGGCGTCTAAAAATAGTTCTACCCCTTTTTCACGGGAAAGTCTTGCGAGCATTCCGACGTTAAACGGCCTGACGCTGCCGTCCGTTTCCGGACCTGCGTCGGATGAGGCGTATTTTTTATTAGGAAGTCCTTCCGCTTCGGGATTGAATTTTTCGGTGTCTATTCCGTTATAAATAACACCGAGCTTTTCGCCGTCCATACCCTGCAAAATAAGGTTTTCTCTTACTGCTTTGGAAACGCATATTACATAATCGCTGTATTTATACTGTTTTTTTTTGTTAAGCCCGTGCGCGGTCGATACGGATTTTATTCCGGCAATTTTAGCGGCCAATGCTCCTATAAAATTTGCCTTCGATAGATGCGTATGAATTATATCGAATTTGTTCTTTTTTATTAAATACGCAATTCTTAATACTGTCAAGGGATTATATTTAAAACCAGCGGCCATTACCTTAAAAGGCACGCCGCTGTTTTGTAAAAATTTTAAAACGGATAATTCCTGATTTTTGCCGCTTTCGCCTGCCGACGATAAAATAAAAACTTCATGCCCCTTCTCCGCAAATTTTTGGGATAAATTAACGACGTAATTTTCTGCGCCGCCTATGTTTGAAGGGGTTATGAATTCCAAAATTTTCATTAACTTTGCCGTAATTTTAAAAAAGCTTTTATTTTTTTTGCCGCGTTCGACGTTTCGTTTATTGAATCTTTTACTAATCTGTATATCAGCATTTTAAAAAACTGCGACGTCCCTTTTTTTTCTTTCATAAATGTCTTAAAATCGTCTATATCCCAATCCTGTTTAGACGCAAGCTCTCTGAAAGGAGCAGGGTGAAAATCGAGATTTTTTCTTTCAATTCTTTCAAGCCAGCTGAAATCTGAATATATATATTTATCCACCCGCGGGTCGTAGTTCGAAACCCAATTTTTTAACCTGTTTATTATCCTGAAATTATAAAGCCTTTCCATTTCCCTGTCTTTTTTATACATACCGGCGGGATTTTTTGCCCTGCCGTAATGAAACATATTTGCATTGAGAAGGACGGCATTTTTGTTTTCGATATTTATTTTTACCCCGCCTGCATCCTTAAAACCCATAGCGTCCCCCCATGAAAAAACGGTTCCGTCGTTTCTTATAATCCTGACTTCTTTGTCGTAAAAAAACTTTTTTTCCGACTTCTTCGCATAGGAAAAATACCCTCCGAAAAAATGTATATAATCGAAAACGAAGCCTTTTATATTTCTGTTATTAATATTATCCTCGAGCACGCGGGTTATCTTATCGTAGTCTTTTTCGTGAATGCCCTCGTCGCACTGAACGTAAAGTCCGTAATCTCCCGTAATTTCTTTTATCGCGATATTCGTCTTTTCCGACATTATACTGCCGCTCTTTTTGGTAACATTCCAATCGGAATCTATTAATTTGATTTTCGGGTTTTCGTCTCTTAACCTTTCGAGTTCTTTTTTAGTGTCATCGGTACTTTCGCATACCACGACTACAAACTCTTCGACTAAAGGAAGGGCGGACATTATAGACTCCTTAAAAGGATATCCCATTAAATTGCCGTTCCTGATAAAAGTAAAGCCTGAAATTTTCATTTTTTATAATTTATTTATTTAGAATTTTTACCGGAATTTAATAAAAACTCGAATCCGGCGGTTAAATCTTCGAGCATAATATTCCCCATGCAGTCCGGATAACCGTGCGCATAAAAACCGTCTTTCGGGCAATCCCTATAAAAACAGTGATAACATTCGGCTTTTTTATCTATTATGTAAGCGTTGCCGGACGAAGGACCGCAGACGGCGGGGTCGGTAGAGCCGAAAAGAGCGATGACCGGAGTATTTATCGCGGAAGATAAATGCATTGTTCCGTTATCTACGCAGACCGACAAAGACGATTTTTTAATCAACCCGCCTAGAGTATAAATATCGGTTAAACCGGTTAAATTCGCATTTAAACGTTTATTTTCTATTTTGTCGTAAATTTTTTTAGAAGTCTGCCTGTCATTTTTGCTTCCCGTAATTACGGTATAAAAACCTTTTTTATTTAAGTAATCCGCGAAGAGAGAGAACAAATCCGGGTCCGCTTCTTTAGATTTCCTCGTGGAGCCCGGAGAAAATAAAACAAATTTAAAATTTTGCGCATCTATGTTTATCCCGTAACCGTTAAACGAATTCTTTAAAATATTTTCGGCATTTTTAATATCGGTATTTTCGACGTTATAAACGCAGTTCCTGTCGAAATATTTTTCGCCGGCGTTTATATAGAACGGTTCGATAAATTTTAACGATTTATCTATATTATTTAAATTTTTATCGAATATTATACGGTCGCGCAAAAAAAAATTATTTAAAAACTTTCTCTGCCCGACCTGTTTTTTAGTTAACAAAAATCCTAAAAGAGAAAATTTAAAAGACGTTAAAAAATTAATGCAGGCGTAAAATTTATGCCCGTTCTTTTTTTTAATGCCGTTAAGCGTTCCCAACAGCTTAAAAATACCGGCAATACCCCTGATACCGTTAATTTTCTCCGTCTCTATAATCCTGCATATGTCGGGATTTCTTCGCAAAACATACGAGGCGCTCTTAGAAACGACGGCGGTAATTCTGCTTTCCGGAAACTTCAGCTTTAACGCCCGAATAGCCGGAGTCAGCGTCAGAACGTCGCCTATATAGTTATGTCCGAATATCAAGAAATCTTTTATATTATCCGAATCCTTCATATGCAAAAATTTATCTTTCTACGTTGTCTTATTTGTTTTATTTATTTCCAAATCCTGCTTTATTATTTCAAAAACGTTATCCGGTATAATTCGTTTCATGCATAAAACGCATTCCGTCAAATTATTATTTTCTATTTTATTTAACGGACATTCTTTTTTAAAACACGGTATGCATATAAGATTGTCCCTTAAAACGGTAAAATTTTTTCCGACCGGACCGGTAAGTTCCGGATCGGTCGGTCCGAACAGAGCTATGGTTTTAAGTCCGGAGAGCGAAGATGCGATATGCATAAGTCCGGAATCCGGAGTTATAAAATAATCCATTCCCGCAAGGAGTTCCTTAGCCTGCTTCAAAGTCGTCCTGCCGACCGCGCTTGCGATTTTAGGGCTGTTTATGGCGTTTAATATTTCGTCCGCCAGATAATCTTCGCCTTTACCTCCGAATATTACTATATTGGCGCTAAAAGAATTTATTAATCTTTTAGAAATCTCAATAAAATATTTAACCGGCCATCTTTTAGTCTTCCACGCCCCGGTTGGATTTATTCCTATAAATATTTCTTTTTTTTCCGGTTTTGGAAAATTGCTTTCCAAAAAATTCAAAGCGAATTTTTTATCTTTTTCGGACGTTACGAGC
>JAKAQA010000089.1 GCA_021811805.1 bacterium
GTACCCTCTTACCGTAGTTAAAACATCGGCGGACTTTAAGGATATTTTTATATCGTAAAACGATTCGTCTTCTAACAGCTTTATGTGCTTCAGTCCGCTTTCGACCATTGCCGCGGCAAAATCTCCGCCGTTTTTCGCTAAAATTCCTTTTTCTAAAGAACCTGAATTTACCCCTATCCTGATAGGCACTCCGCTGTCTTTGCAGGCATTTGCGACTTCTTTTACTTTTTTCTTGTCGCCTATGTTGCCCGGATTAATCCTGAGTCCTTTAACGCCCGCTTCCAAAGATGCCAAAGCGAGCCTGTGGTCGAAATGGATATCGGCGATTATAGGAACGTTAACGCTCCTTACGATATCTTTCAAAGAGTTTGCGGCTTCGGGCGTATTCACCGCAACTCTGACTATTTCGCAGTTACAGCTTTCTAATTCTTTTATCTGCCTGACGGTAGAAACGGCATCTTCGGTAACGGCGTTTGTCATCGACTGGACGCTGACGGGAGCATCGGAGCCGATTAAAACACCGCCGATTTTGATTGTCCGTGTATGTCTTCTTTTTATCATTTTTAATTTTTAATATATATATTATAATATATTGGAATTAAAAATATAATAAAAAAACAAAACGGCATTTTTTCATTAACGGATTAATTATGTTTGAATTTTTAAGAGATAAAATTTATACGATAGACGGAAATAAAATAAGGCTGTTATCCATACTTACGTCCATCGCGATTATTATAGGCTCGTATATTATAGCATATATATTATCTCATTTAATCAGAAGGGAATTTAGAAAAAATAAAACCGTAAACAAGTCATTTATAAAAACCGTAACGAGATTTATCAAATATATTATTTTAATAATAGGTTTTTTCATAGCTTTTCAGGTTTTAGGAGTCAATCTTAGCTCTCTTGCCTTTTTAGCCGGCGTTATAGGCCTCGGCATCGGGTTCGGCATGCAGAATATTATAAGCAATTTTATATCCGGCATCATTATATTGTTCGAAAAACCCATAAAAGAAGGCGAATATGTAGATGTAGCAGGTTACGACGGCATCGTAAGCGACATAAGGGCAAGAAGCACAACTATAACGACGAGGGATAACATATCGATAATAGTTCCCAACTCTAATTTCATAACGTCCAACGTAATAAACTGGTCTCACAGGGACCCGAAGATAAGACTGCATATACCGTTAGGAATAGAGGAAACCGCTTCTAAATTAGACCTTGCAAAAAAGGTTCTTTTAGAGATAGCGGAAGAAAATCCGGAGGTTTTGAAAAAACCCGAACCGTCCGTATGGTTCGTTAACATCGGGGTATCGTCATTTAATCTGGAACTGATTGTATGGATATCGTCGCCCATAAGGAGGCATTTTATAATAAGCGACATAAACTTCGAGATAGCCAAGAAGTTTGCGGAATACGATATAGATTTAACCTATCCGTGGACTAACATTGCATTTAGGAACGAATTAAAGGTGGAGAATACCAATACCGGCGGCGATAACGTTAAAAACAATGGAACACCGGCATCGGAAATTAAATAAGGGTATTTATTTTTTCAAAGATTCCAGATAAGAAGCTAACTCGTTTATTTCATATTCAGGTATATAGTTATAAGAGGGCATAATAACATAATATGTTTTGCCCTGAATATTTATTTTATCTCCTCTTTTAAAATGGGTATTCGGGTGCTTAATCTGCTGCACCGTCCAATTAAAATCCGGCACCATATTTCCGTAATTAGAAAGCGATGGTCCAAGACTGCCGCCGACTCCGTTAACTGAATGGCAATCGCCGCAGTTATAATAATGAAAAAGGTATTTGCCCCGCCCTTTATTATAAGAATATGCGTTTTTCGAACATACCGGACTTAAAATATATGCCGATAAAAACAATATAATTGCATAAAATAGAAACATTTTATGTTTGTTTTTTAAATTCATTTTATTGCCTCTGTTATTTATTTATTATTTTACCTTTTAGCAGTATCTATGGTAACTTCAACCATCATTCCAGGCTTCAAAATATGCTTTTCGTCGTTTAATATTTTAATTCTTACCGGAAGCCTGTGCGTTACTTTAGTAAACGTTCCGGAAGGGTTGTTTGTAGGGATTAATGCAAATTTTGAAGTACTGACGGAACCCACAAAATCCACAGTTCCCTTAAAAACTTTCCCCGGAAAAGAATCTACGCCGATTTTAACCGGGTCTCCCTTTTTGATATTTCCTACAACCGTTTCCTTGACATTTGCCGTTACCCATACTTTACGCAGATTATTTTCCATAACTATAGGAGTTCCCGGCATAACATATTCGCCTATATAAGACATTTTTTCACTTACAACGCCGTTTATCGGTGAATATATGAACGTATTTTTATAATTAGCAAGGGCAATTTTGTATGCGGCTTCCGCAACTTTAACGGCTTTTTTTAACGGTATTAACGTCGTCATTTTATTTGCGAATGCAACGCTTTTAACATATCTTGATTCGACATAATTTCTTCTTGCCGTACCTAAAGACGATTCGGCGGAAATAAGCGCCTGTTTAGAAATTAAATACTGGGTACTCAAAGTATCAAACTGCTGTTTGGTTATGAATTCCTTTTTAATAAGCGTAAGACCCCTTAAATAATTCTTTTTAGCTAATTTATACGATAATTCCGCTTTATGGAGATTTGATAGCGCCGTAGTATAAGCTAATCTATTAAGATAGAAAGAATTATAAGAATTCCCGATGAACTGGGCAACGTTCCCGCCAGCGCTGAATAATTTTGCTTTCGCAAGCTTATAATTAGCTTTTGCCTGCAGCATAGCGGGATAATAAGTGGAATCGTTTATTTTTGCAATTAATTCGCCTTTCTTTACCGATTCGTTTTTATGAACATAAATAGCCTTAATATTACCCGGAACCATCGTGCTTACCGAAACTATATGCCCGTCAACCTCCGCATCTTCCGTATAAACGTGCGTAAGGCCGAAAAGATACCACCTTAAAACGAATATGCCTCCTATTATTGCCAGCAGGAGTATGATAGAAGCGGTAATAATGTTTTTCCTCGTAAATTTGCTATCGTTCAAGCCGTTGCCGTTTCCGCCTATTTTAGTCTCGGTTTTTTCTTTTTCCCCGTTCATTAAACATCACCCGTTAATTATTATAAAACAAATATTAAATAATTTTAATTAAATTTATCCACTGTTAAACTAATTAGTTTCCTTTTGAAAGAGCCTATGAGCCTTTTTAAATCCAGTACGGATTCGTAATAACTCAGCTTTGCGGAAAGAAGATTATGCCTTGCCCCGATTAATTCCGCCAGCGCGGTTACCACATCTACGCTCGTCGCCACCCCCGCTTTAAATTCTTCTTCGACAAGCATATAGTTTTTAGAAGCAAATCTTTCTTCGTGTTCAAGCGTATTTACTTCATATTTTAAACTGCGGACATTATAAAATTCCGATATAACCCGCGCCTTTAAATCGCGCTTAGCCTGAGCAGTATTATACATAGACCTGTTCGCTTCGGAACGAGCTTTTTCGATTGATATAATTCTAGACGCGCCCTGAAACAAGGGCATCGTCAGGACGGCGCCGGCTGTCCAGTAATTTGTCGAACCCTGCGGAATAAAATGGATGTTGGAAAGCGCGTTATAAGAAGCGGAAAAATCAATTCTGGGTATATACCGGGATTCGTAATATCCGGTTTGGTCGTCGGCCGATTTTTGCGCAAACTTTAACGACTTTATGTTTGGGTTGTTTCTATAGGCAAGAATTACGTACTTTTTTAATAACGCTTTTTTTAAAACCGGCTTAGGCGGCTTAACTACCGTGAAGCGCCTGCTTATTCCGAGAAGAGCCGCAAGATTGGCTTTTGCGGCCTTCAATAAATTTTTGGAACTGATAAGTTCCTGCTTGGCGGCGTAAAACTGTGATTTCGCCTGAAGAAGGTCGGTGATTATGGCAAGACCCGCTTTTAATTTAGCTTCTGTAAGTTCGAGATGGGACTTTGCTTCCTTAAGAGTCTTTGTATCCGCTTTTATCAGGCTTAAATCGTTCAAAACGGTATAATAACCAACCGCAACGTTATACAGGGTGTCTGCGGAAACGTTATTCAAAGCCATTTTAGTGGATTTTTCGGCATTCCGCGCAGACATATAAGCAGGAATCGCGCCTATATTTAGAATAGGTTCGTTTAACGTAAAACTGTATTCATAATTAGGAAAAAAGAACAAAAAAATGTTGTTCATTATATCCGAAGACGATAAGGGGGACGGCGCGGAATTAACATGCATCCTCTGGTCGGTATATTTAAGCGATATATCCGGTAAAACCATGCCTATCGCGGACCACTTCAAAAGAGTCGATTGGTAATAGCTTTCTTTTGCTGCTTTTATAGTATCGTTATGCCTTGCCGCAAGAATATATGCCTCTTTCAGCGTAATTACCCCGACCGATTTCGCGTAAAATGAATAAGCCTTATGCGGATAAAAATTTATCGAATAGACCGAAAATAAGAAAAACAGAATGAAAAGTAAAATTTTTTTCATAATATTTTAAAATACCACGTATTGCAGTATTGTTATATTTTTATTATAATGACTTAAAAGTCATAAGTCAATATATTTTATCTTTATTTTATTGATATTTATTATTAAATTTATTCTCAACCTTTTATTCCGGTAATTAAAAAGCCTATGTTAAAGGGGAGATTTTTGATTTTCAGGTCTTTAAAGCCTTTCTCTTTTAATATATCCATCATTTTTTTTCTGTCAAACCCCAATATGCTGTATGTCAGCCAGTCATACGCCTTTTCGTCTATTAACGAACCTACTAGCCTTATAATAAAAAAATACGACTTAAAAAATATACTCAAAAGCTTATTCTGCGGCCTGCCCATTTCCAGCAATATGAATTTGCCTTTCTTTTTTAGAATCCTACGGAGTTCTTCCGCAAAAACTTCCGTATCGTCAACATTCCTCAGTAAAAATCCTGCGGTGACTACGTCGTAAGCGCATCCGGGTTCGCCTAGGTCCATAGCGTCTTCAATCTTAAAACATATATTTTTTATTTTTTTCTTTTTGATTTTATCTTCGGCTATTTTTATCATATCGGGATTAAAATCTACTCCCACGATTTCAACCCGTTTTTTTGCCCTTTCTGCTTTCCGGGCGATATCTATAGCAATTGAGCCGGTGCCGGTAGCGACATCCAGTATTTTATAGCCGCCGATATCGGATATAGCTTCTTCAGCGGCCATTTTGCGCCATATGCCGTCAACCCCAAAACTGAACAGATGCCCCCAGAAATCGTAAACATCCGCAATGGAAGAAAAGATATTATTTATTTTATCGGACATATTGCCGCCCCTTCTTCAAAACTGTTTAAAGTTATTATGAGGCAATAGTTTTATTATGTTTTTCCGCTGTATAAAAATATTTTAATATTTTATATTATTTTTGATTATCCCGCAACAAGACAATCCTGCCGTTGACAGCCGTTTCATGTTCGCTCTGTCCCCTCCCCCCTAACCCCGGAATCAAAACCTTGATTATAAATAATTATTTTTAATTCAAAAAATTAATATTTTATTTTTATATTTATGTGGTATAAATATATATAAATAAATATAACGGAAATAAAGGGGGCATAAAATTGAAGACGACCAAAATCATGTCTGAAAATCTAAAAAACAAACCGGCATCGATAATAACAATCGCTATCCTCTTAGCAATGATAATGTTTACGGTATCTTTCGCAACCGGATGCTGCGCCGGCTGGAATTGCGGCCCTTATTAT
>JAKAQA010000090.1:0-2401 GCA_021811805.1 bacterium
AAGTTAAAGTAAAACATATTTTATATGCCGTCAGGGACGATATAGGTTTCGATAAGCTTAAAGAAAAAGCCGTAAAAAGCCTCAAGGGAATCAACATCGCTCCGTTTTACGGATGCCATATATTGAGGCCTTCCAGCGCGGTCAAGTTCGACGACGTAGAAAATCCTCAGGGATTTGAAGAACTAATAAAGGCGTTAGGCGGCGAACCCGTATCGTACGGGCGCAGGACAAAATGCTGCGGTTTTCAGACGATACTCGTAAACGAGGCTACCTCTACGTCTTTAGCCGGAAATGCTATTTTCGAAGCCCAGGAAAAAAATGCGGACGTAATGGTTACCCCATGCCCTTTATGCCATTTAAGCCTCGATACTTATCAGACGGTTGCGGCAAAAAGCATAAATAAAAAATTGTCTCTGCCGATACTGCATCTTCCTCAGCTGATAGGCATAGCATTAGGCGGAGATTATGCCGAAATGGGTTTTTCGAGGCATAATGTGTCTCTCAGAGGTATAATGGCGAAAGTCAGGCAGAACGAAATCTAAAAAATATAAAATAAAATAAGGGGAAGGTTAAGATGTCGGACAATATAAATTTAGTTCTTAAAGCGCTTAAGGGTCTTTCTATTCTTGCACAGGAGAAATTAGACGATTACGTCGATATATCGGATGAAGAAAGCAGGGAAGCGGCAGACCAGATTATAGAAACCGTAAAATACGAATCCGGCGTTATCTTTAAATCCATTAAGGAAAAGGTAGCCGATATTTTATTAGATGAAATGAATTTTGCCTCGACTTACGATATAGAAGAACTGACCAAAAAAATTCAGAAATTGGAAGCTAAAGTAGAGGAGCTGTCGAAAAATACTAAATAATTGAATTAATATTTTTTGTACTCTATTATAATTTCCACGTTGGATTTTATTCCGAATCTTTCCTTTATGCTGTTTCTTAAGAATTTTATATCTACCATTGTAAAGATTTTTCCTTTATTGCCGGTAAATAATATAAAAGTCGGGATTTCCTCTCCTTCTTTCTGAACGCCGTATGTTATATATTTATATAATCTTCCGGCATTATTGTCCGTTTTCGCTTCTTCTATAAATTTATTCAAGTCTTTCT
Source organism: bacterium (assembly GCA_021811805.1). Taxonomy (GTDB): domain Bacteria; phylum SZUA-79; class SZUA-79; order Acidulodesulfobacterales; family Acidulodesulfobacteraceae; genus Acidulodesulfobacterium_A. Next base: position 1,119 of record JAKAQA010000090.1, read on the forward strand.
TTTTAATTTTTATTCTTTTTGAATGATAAATTTCTATAGCCAAATCTAATATTTTATATAAATTTTTATTTATCTTGGAGGATATATAAACGAAAGGAGTTTCATGAAATTCTTTCAGCCTGAATTTAATCTCTTTTTTTAAATTAAAGCCGGCATCCTCCGCATCTTTATCTTTCAAGTCCCACTTCGTAAAAGCAATTATAAAAGGTTTTTTGTCTAATGTAACCTTTTTTAAAAGCGAAAGGTCTTCATGCGATATTTCCGAATTGACGTCTATAAAAACGATAACGACGTCGGCCCTTTTTATCTGCTCCATGCTCTGTTTTTGAAAAGCAGAAGAATTTGCGTCTAATCTGGATTTTTTTCTGATACCGGCGGTATCGACAAGGGTTATGGCGTGTTCTTTATATCGGATGTACGTATCTATAGAGTCTCTTGTCGTACCCGGTTTCTGGTCAGTAAAAAGCAAATCTTCCTTTAAAATAGAGTTAATATAAGTAGATTTGCCGCTGTTAGGCCTTCCTATAATCGCAATTTTAAAGCCTGTTTCTTCATTTTTCTTTAAAGGTTTCGTAGGCTTTTTTAAATTTATTTCGTCTGTTATTTCTTCGATAATATCGTCAATTCCCATTCCGGTTTCGGCGCTTGCGGCAACTATTTTTTTTATGCCCATGCCGGAAAATTCGGCTATTGCGTTTTGTGCGTCTTTAGGGGAATCCACCTTGTTGATTATTAGGACAATGTTAGATTCGTTTTTAATTAAACGCAGAAAAATTTCCCTGTCTTCCGGTATAAATCCGCTTTTAAAATCGACCACGAATAAAACTATGCCGGCTTTTTTTGAATATTCAAAAACCTTTTCTTTTATTTTTTTTTCTGTTTCGTTTGCGGGAGAAACGTTAAATCCGCCGCTGTCGGAAATAAGAAAATCGGCGCCGCCGAAAGAAACTTTTTTAATATTCAAATCAAGCGTAGTTCCGGCTATTTTTGAAGACAATGCGGATGCCCCGCCGAGTATTTTATTAAATATGGTTGATTTGCCGACGTTAGGCCTGCCGATTAGCAGTACAAAAAAATCGTTATTTTTTATCATTTATTTTTTCCAAAAATTTTTTAAGGGCTTTTTTTGCGCCTTCCTGTTCCGCAATTTTTTTAGAGCGCCCTGTTCCGTAAGCGAAAATTTCTCCGTTTATTTTTACGCAAATCGTAAAAACGACATTATGCACCGGTCCTTCTTTTTTAACCGTGCGGTATTCGGGAGTAGCCCCCGATTCTTTCTGGAG
>JAKAQA010000090.1:2501-5685 GCA_021811805.1 bacterium
AGCGCCCTGTTCCGTAAGCGAAAATTTCTCCGTTTATTTTTACGCAAATCGTAAAAACGACATTATGCACCGGTCCTTCTTTTTTAACCGTGCGGTATTCGGGAGTAGCCCCCGATTCTTTCTGGAGTAGCTCCTGAAGATTCGTTTTGAAATCCGTATTTTCAGAAATTGTCTTGCGAATATCAGGAATAAATTTATTTATATGCGACAGCAGGATATCTTGCGCTTTTTTATAAGACGAGTCTAAGAGCACTGCTCCTATAACCGCTTCGTAAACGTTGCTTATTATCCTTTTATTTATACCGTTAGAGCCTTTACCCGCTATCCCGTTGTCCCGTTCTTTTAAAATAAATTCGGAAATATTAAGTTTTTCGGCTATGCCGCATAAAGCGTCTAATCTAACCAGCGCCGCTCTGTACCTCGAAAGTTCCCCCTCGTTTAAATCCTTAAAATTAGAATAAAGGTGCTCGGCTACGATTGCTCCTATAACGGCATCCCCGAGAAATTCGAGCCTCTCGTAATTTTTTGCCTGATTTATAGATTTATGCGTAAAAGCAAGGTCTAACAATGTTTTATCTTTAAACGAATAACCTATTCTTTTTTCTATGATATTATAATCCATTGAAGACCGTTATAAACATTTTAACATACTTATATGATTTTCAGATGATGATTTAAAATTTATATATAATTTTCTATCGCAACAGATACCTCTTCAGCCGGAGCAACCCCGTTCCGCGTTTCTATTATGTTTCCCTTAAAAAGTTTTCCGGGAGGAACGGGCGAATCGCCGCATATCTTAGCTTTTATATAATTTGAACTTATCGCTTTATTATCGGTCAGGCTGAGGAATTCTAAAGTTTTATTCCGGAATCTTCGATGAAATTCCATTTTTTTTTGCGATGAAATTTCCCTGATTATACCGGTTCTGCGCTTTATTTCGGTTTCGCCGGTTTTTTGTCCTAAGTAATAAGACTTTGTTCCCGGCCTGTCGGAATAAGAAAATGCGTGAATATAATAGAGAGGCAGTTTCTTAAGGTTGTCTGCCGTTTCCGAAAAATCGTCTTCGGTTTCACCCGGAAAACCGCTTATTATATCCGTGCCTATCGAAGCATCTTTAATTTTTTCGGTTATTTTTGCCGCAAGGGAAGCATAATCTTTAAAAGAGTAGTTCCTGTTCATAGATTTAAGTATTTTATCGGAAGCGCTCTGAAGGGGAATATGAAAATGGTTTCTGATTTTTTTAGAAAGCGAAAATATTTTTATTATATCGTCGTCTATATAGACGGGGTCTATGGAACTCAGCCTTATTTTTACGTTATTTTTCAGTTCTTCTATCGATGCAAGCAAAGTTTTAAGCTTAATATTAGAGTTTTTATCGTTATACGAACCTATATTGACTCCGGTCAAAATGACTTCTTTGCGTCCAAGCCTGCCGAGTTCTTCTATCGAATTTAAAACGCTTTTTACATCCAAAGACCATTTTACAGGCCTTGCTTTAGGAATTATGCAGTAGGAACATTCCAAATCGCATCCCTCCTGTATTTTTAAATAGGGCCTCGTTCTTTTTTGATTCAGTGCGATATTCGGAAATCTTTGCGATGAGATTTTTAAAACCTCGGTTTTTTGAATATTGTCCATCAGCTTTATGCCCGGTATCCCAGAAAATTTAATTTTATTAAGCTGTGCCGAACAGCCTGTTAGTAAAAGGCGGCTGCGCGGATACTTTTTCCTTATTTTCCTAATTATTTTATCCGTTTCCGTATCGGCTTTTTCCGTAACGGTGCAGGTATTGACTAAAAAAAGGTCTATATTGCCGCCGGAACCGCGGAAGTCCACGACGTTTATGTTCATCCGTTTAAATATCTCCTCAAACTGCGACGATTCGAACTGGTTAAGCTTGCAACCCGAAGATATTACGGCGCAGTTTATGGAACCGCCTTTGCCGCTTAAGAATTCGATATCGTTTTCGCTTAACTGCATTAACCGCATTATGTTATCGTCGGCGGTTTTAATATCCGCTTTCGCATTTATATTTTTCATTCTATAATCCCTCCGCCTATTACTTTGCTCCCCGAATATAAAACGGCGGATTGTCCCGGGGTAATAAATTTAACTTTGTCGTCGAATACGATTTTAACGGAACCGTCTTGAGACACGGATGCCCTGCACCTATAGCCGGGCGACGAATATCTAATTTTTGCGGTCGTTTTCATTTCATGCAGCCTGTTTTTATCTTCGGGATTTATAAAATTAAAATCTTTAACCGTTAAAATTTCCGAGAAGCAGTCTTCCAAATTTCCGACGATAATTTCATTGTCTTCGGCGGAAATTCGAACGACGTAAAGAGGGTTCTTAGATGAAATGCCTAATTTTTTTCTCTGTCCTACCGTATAATTAAAAATACCGTTATGCTCGCCGATTGTTTCGCCTTTTAAATTTTTTATAAACCCTTTATTTGAGGAATCGTCGGAAAGATTTCCGGAGAGTTTTTTTATAAATCCGGAGTAATTTTTATCCGGAACGAAACATATTTCTACGCTGTCTTTTTTGCCGGATATTCCGCCGAACCCGGCATCGTATGCAATTTTTCTAGTTTGCGGCTTATTTAAATTGCCCACCGGAAACATTATTTCTCCAAGATTTTCCTGCGATAAATTATAAAGAACGTAAGACTGGTCTTTCGATAAATCTTTAGATTTCAAAAGAAAATACTTTCCCTCTTTATTCCTTGTTATTCTCGCATAGTGTCCCGTCGCAATAGATACCGCACCCAATTCTTTTATTCTCTTAAGAAGCAGGTCGAATTTCATAACGCAGTTGCATAAAATACAAGGGTTGGGAGTTTTTCCGCAGAGATATTCCGAGACGAAACGGTCTATTACCGCCTTTTTAAATTCGCTTTCAAGGTTTATTACGAAATGGGGTATGCCTATTTTTACGCAAACCCTTTTTGCGTCGATTATATCTTCAGTACTGCAGCAAGTCTTTAAGTCCGCCGAAGCGTTAATATCTTTAGAAATTAAATGCATGGAAACGCCTATTACGGAATACCCCCTGTTTTTAAGAATTATGGCGCTAACCGAACTGTCCACGCCGCCGGACATTGCCACGGCTACGGTTTTGTTAGATTTTATAAGCATATTTTATCGGCAGTTTATTTTTTTATACGGAATTAGTCCTT
>JAKAQA010000091.1 GCA_021811805.1 bacterium
TAAAAAGAAAGGCTATTCCTATGCCGACCCTTCAGGTTACCAATTTGGCATGGGACGTCGCTCCCGAAACGATGAAAGAATTATACGATATATTTGACGAAGCCGGAGTTTTTAAAATAATAGAATCCGTCGACCCTTCGCTTTACGAAATAATCCAGGATATAGTGGACGACGTCAGAAGTTCTTAACGGGAAGCGATAATTAGTTTTAATTTATATATAGTCTGGATTCCCGCCTGCGTAGGAATGATAAAATAAGCATGGGGGAATAATAAAGAAAAGACCGGAATTATAAAATAAGGTAAATATTTAAATTAAAGTTTAGTCATTCCCGCGCAGGCGGGAATCCAGAAATAAGGAGACATAGATATGGCTATTGAAATCAGCAACAGGCTCGGTCTTGCAAACGTAAAATCGGATTATATCCACACCGCAGGAAGAAAACTTGAAGATATACATGAAAGACTTCTTGAACTTGAAGCAAAAGGCGAGGTTAAGGTAATACACATAAAAGAAGAAAATAAACCAATAGAAGCCGAAACCCTGCTTGGATGGAAGAAAAAGATCCCCACCAATAAATTATGGCATCACAAATCATGCGGACAGTGCGGTAATATTCCAGGATATCCCGTGTCTTTGCTGTGGTTTATGAACCAGATGGGTTTGGAATACGTCGATGAAAGAAACCAGACGTCATGCACCGCTTGGAATTACCACGGTTCTGGAACATCTAATCCGGTCGGGCTTGCCGCCGTCGCCGTAAGAAACTGGCACAGGGCATACGAATTAGGTTTATTTCCGCTTTTTCACTGTGCTACTACTTTCGGCGACTATAAAGAGATGAGAAATTTGCTTGTCGAAAATAAAGAACTGCGCGACGAAGTGCGCAGAATTATGCATAAAATAGGAAGAGAATTAGTCATCCCCGAATATATAGTGCATTACAGCGAATGGGTACACGTTATGCGGTTTGAAATAGCAAAGTTAAAAAAATACGACTTAAGCAGCATCATAGCGACAGTTCATCCCGCCTGCCATACATATAAAATGATTCCGGAAGACTGCATTTACGACAAAGATATATATGCGGGGAAAAGAACCGCCGTTTCTACCGGAGTAATGCTTGCTCTCGGAGCGCAGGTGGCTGATTATTCTACATGGTACGACTGCTGCGGTTTTGGTTTCAGACATATATTGACGGAAAGGGAAGCGTCGAGGTCTTTCGTAATGGACAGAAAAATAAGGCCGATGGTCAGGGAAGCCCATTCCGACGTCTGTATTACTCAGGATACCGGATGCACCACTACCTTGGATAAAAATCAGTGGATAGGAAAAGCTATGGGCTACACGGAACAGGTTCCGGTTATGGCGGACGTTATGTTTGCGGCGTTGGCGTGCGGCGCGGACGTTTTTAAAATCGTCCAGCTTCAATGGCATACCACCGATTGGAGACCTTTATGCGAAAAAATAGGAATAGACTGGAAAAAATCGGAAGAAGAATACAACGCCTATCTCGAAGAACTTAAAGCGGGCGGCAAAACCGTTAATTTATACGAGTATCCGAAAAGTTAAAACTGGATTCCTGCCGTCTTTACCTGCGTCAACGGCGTGCGTTGACAATGATGCAGGCAAAGATATGCAGGAATGACAAAAATAAAAAGATTAATTAATATTAATTAACACGGCGATTTAATGGAGGATGTTTTATGTCTGAAAATATTTTAGTGATAGGCGGGGGTCCGGCAGGTTTGAACGCGGCAGTTATGCTTTCCGAATTGGGAGTTAATGTAGCTTTGGTTGAAAGAGATTCGTTTCTCGGCGGCAACCCTAAAAAATTCAAATATAAATTTTTATTTCCCGATATGCAGCCGGCAGACAACGTAATTGGGGAGCTTATTAAAAGAGCCGAATCAGGCGGTAACATCAAAGTTTATTATTCTTCCGAAGTTTCGGATTTTAAAGAAAACGGAAAAAAATTCGACGCCGTTATAAAGTCTGCATCGGGAAGCGAAACTAAAACATTCGATTCCGTTATCGTTGCTACGGGTTTTGAGCATTTCGACCCGGCAAGGGATGCAAAGTATTCTTATCAGCTTTTCGACGACGTTATAGATATAAAAGACCTCGAAAGAATGATGGGAGAGAATAATTTCGTAAGGCCGTCAAACGGCAAGCCGCCCAAAAAAGTAGCGTTTATTCTATGTGTAGGTTCAAGGGACAGGCATGTCGGAAACCAGTATTGTTCTAGGGTATGCTGTACGGTTTCCGTAAAACAGGCTATTGAAATGAGAGAGCATTTTCCGGACTGCGAAGCGTATATATTTTACATGGATATAAGGACGTACGGTTTTTTTGAGGATTTATACTGGAAAGCTATGGAAGAACATGACGTGCAGATAGTTAAAGGCAGAATTGCGGAAATTACTTCAGGACCGGACAATACGGTCGTATGCAAAGGCGAAGACACGCTTTTAAGGGGACCGTTCGAAATTCCCTTCGATATGGTAGTTCTTGCTTCCGGTATGGAAGGCGGACCGCAGTCTCCCGAAATATCGAGCAAGCTTGGCATCGAACTTGACGAACACGGTTTTTTAAAGCCGGAAAACGTTACGCTTTCCCCGTTTAAATCTAATAAACCCGGAGTTTTTTTGGCAGGCGCGTGTACAGGGCCTAAGGCTATTTCCGATTCTATTACCGAAGGTGCCGCCGCCGCTATGAATGCTTATACTTATGCCGTAAAAAACAGGTAAAATGCCTTATATACTAAAAAATAACAAAATAGATAAAAGATACGAAGAAAAATTTTTCGAGATAGTAAGAGAAAATTTACCGGATGAAAAAATAGAACTTTTTAATTATCTTTTGAAATTTAAAACGGAAATTATAAAGGAGTTTTTATCAGATGTCATAAACGCATCGAAAACCGGAGGTAAATTAAAAAAAGAAAAAGCGGATGAAATATTATCCATGATTTTTTCGATTAGAAGGCATAAGGAAAAAATTTTAAACGGCGTAAGCGAAGAAACTTTAAAAAATTCGTTTGTCTCGCTATCAGATTTTAAAAAGTCCGCCGAAATAAGAATAGGGCGTTTTTTAGAATTGTTTTCCTATGATGACGTTATAGTTAAGAGAGACATAGCTTTAGAGCTTTTGCATTTTTACGAACCGGATAAGAATGTTTTTTGGACTTCATGGGTTTACAGGCAGGACAACGGAACCGGATGCCTGCCTTATATGGCAGATTTTTTGAAAAGAACGTGGGACGGTAATCCTTACATTATGCCTTTCAGTATTAAAGAAATGAAAGACGAAATCGATTATCTTTACGAACTGTCAGGCAAAAACGGGCTTAATTTGGAACGTCCTTACGGTGCGGATATTCTGCTAAGCTATATGTATTCGGACTATGTTTATAAAATGGTTTATGCCGAATCTAAGTCTTTGTCGGTCGGCGTTCCGGATGGATTTACTTTAATGAAAAAACTTCTCGGTATCGAAAAGTTGGAACAGGCAATAAAATAGGAGGAAAAATATGGCTATAGAAAAACATGATAAAGAAAATTCGGGCGGCGGCAGACCGGTTGCCGAAAAGGGCGAGCATATAGTAGCAAGACATCTTATTGAAGACGACAATATTAAAGAAGAAAAAAATCTGGTTATCGACGGCGTAGATGTTTCCGGCCGCTGGAATACCTTCATTATTTCACGCGTTAATTCCGAATTCGACAGAAGTTTTTTTGAAGAAATTAAAAAAACAGTAGCAGGTTCCAGGATAAACAGGTGCTGGCAGTGCGGAATGTGCACGGCAAGCTGTACCGTGACGCCTTTATACAGGAGGTTTAATCCCAGAGCGTTTATTTATATGATGCAGTTGGGCAACTTAAAAGAGCTGAAAAAATATATAGACGTTGCCTGGAGATGCGTGGGATGCTATAAATGTTCCCAGAGATGTCCCAAGCAGGTAAATCCCGCCGAAATGATGGAAGCTCTTGCGCTTGTTATAAAAAAATATTTTCCGGAAGAGGTTAAAACCAAATTAAAACTTGACGAGGAAGTAAAAAAAATATACGAAGACATGATAATAGGTCACGGAAGGTTGGATCTCGCTAAGCTTCATACATACGCAATACAAAAATCCGGCAGAACGAAAGAACTGCTCGGAAAGATAGAAAGAGACGCTATTTTTAAAATGGTTAAAGACGGCAGGGCATTTTCCGTATTAAGGCTGGGCAAGCCTCATAACTGGAGCAGTTCTAAAGAAGCTATGGAAAATTATTTACGTAAACTAAATACAATTGAAAACACCGAAGCGGGGGTTTAGATAAATGGATAAATTAAAAGAAAATCAAGCTGCGTATTATCCTGGTTGCGCATTATTGACTATAGACAGAGCTTACAATAATAGTTCAAAATTAGTTTCAAAAAAAATGGGTATAGAACTTGTCGAAATTCCGGATTATAACTGCTGCGGAATAGGCGAAATGAAATCAAAGGGGGCGGCTTCTATGTATATGCCCCTTAGAAATATGATGCTTGCTAAAAACAGGCTCGGCTCTAAAAATTTAGTTATGGCTTGCTCGGTATGCTACCACGAATTCAGCAGGTCTATTGCGAGGGTTAAGGAAAACCAAAACGAACTTTCCGCCGTTAACGAAATATTTAAAGAAGCGGGCGAATTTAACGAGGAATATATTCCGGACGGCGAAGCAAGACACATTCTCGAGTTTTTGTATAACGAAAAAGGCGTAGAAGAAGTAAAAAAGAACGTCGTTAAACCCCTTAAAGGACTTAAAGTAGCTCCTTATTATGGATGCCTTTATTCCAGACCTTCTATGTACACCTTTACGGATAAAAAACCTAAAATGGATAATTCAGAAAGACCCCGTTTCATGCATGAATTTTTAGAAGCATTAGGTGCGGAAACTGTTTTTTACGGCAATGAAGTGCAGTGCTGCGGCGGCAGAAACGTAGTTCAGGACGAGGAAACATCCTTTACCTTATGCTCTCAGACGATTTCAAAGGCTAAAAAAGCCGGAGCCGACGTTATAGCTCTTATATGCCCTAAATGCGCCGGCGCATTAGACGTCAATCAGCCTAAGATAGTCGAGAAATTTGGAAAGGACTCCGAACTCCCTATTGTTTATCTGACGCAGTTAATGGCATTAGCGTTCGGTTTTTCAAAAAAAGAAGCGGAATTCAGCGATATGATTTCGGAACCGTTAAAAGTTCTTAACGAAAAAGGTTTTTAAATTTTAAGTTTAATTTTTTAAATTAAAATTCTTTAGAAGAGAATTTTTTAAACATATATTTATCTTTGTAAAGAAAATCTTTTAATATATAAAATTTTACCGTCCTGATTTTCTGGCCGAATTTATTTTTTATCACGGTTTTCTTAACGAGAGAACAACTCTTAAAATTTTCGCATAAGCTTTTTTCTAAGTTTTTTCCGTATTTTGTATCTATCACGTAAAGAAAATTCCGTCCTTTTTTGTTTTTAAAATTATTCCAAAGCGAATATTCATTGTTTCTCATAAAATAGTTAAACGAGTACGTCTGCGGTCTTCCTTTAACGTAATATGCAAGTTCGCTTGCAGTTTGAAATCTTCTTGCGGCTATAAGAAGCCGGTCTTTTTTGTATTTATTTAAAATAAAATCTGCATCTTTGCCAATATTTTTCC
>JAKAQA010000010.1:0-20472 GCA_021811805.1 bacterium
ATCCTCCCGCCCCAGCCAAGCAGTATGTAAGACGAAAGCAGTAAAATAGGATAATAAATATGTTTGGAATGGGATCACGACCGAAGGGAGTCATCCTCCCGCCCCAGCCAAGCAGTATGTAAGACGAAAGCAGTAAAATAGGATAATGACGCGGCTTAATTTTATAAAAAATTGCGGGAGAATATGACTAATAAATTAAAATTATTTACCGGTAATTCTAATAAAGAACTGGCCGAAAAAATGGCGGATTATCTCGGCATAACTTTAGGAGACGCAGAGGTTTACAATTTCAGCGACGGGGAAACTTTCATCAATATAAACGAAAACGTCAGAGGCTGCGATATTTTTCTTATGCAGTCCACGTCGAATCCCGTAGATAAAAATCTAATGGAACTTCTGATAATGATAGATGCAATGAAAAGGGCATCGGCAAACAGAATAACCGCCGTCGTGCCGTATTACGGCTACGCCAGGCAGGATAGAAAAACGGCATCAAGAGTGCCTATAACCGCAAAATTAGTAGCGGACATTATTACTACAGCCGGTGCGGACAGACTGTTGTCTATGGATTTGCACGCCGGTCAGATACAGGGATTTTTTAATATTCCGGTTGACCATCTATATGCGGCGCCGGTACTGCTTGAATATATTAAAGAAAAAAAATATGAACCTACGGATATAGTCGTAGTTTCTCCCGATGCCGGAGCGGTTGAAAGGTCGAGGTCTTTCGCAAAGCATTTAGGGGCAAATCTTGCCATTATAGATAAAAGAAGAATTAAAGCAAATGTCGCGGAAATAATGAACGTTATCGGCGACGTTAAAAATAAAATCGCTATTATGTTAGACGACATGATAGATACCGCCGGCACTATTACACAGGGAGCCGCGGCGCTTTCCGATAACGGCGCAAGCGATGTAATAGCAATGGCTACGCATGGAGTTTTGTCGGGCGAAGCAATGGACAAGATAGATAATTCTCCCATAAAGGAGCTTATAATAACCGATACTATAAACCAGAAAAACAGGCAGGGACTGTCAAGCAAGATTAAAATATTAAGCGTCGCAAATATTCTCGGAGAAGCGGTCAAAAGAATTCATGACGAAGATTCGGTCAGTTCGCTTTTTATTTAATAATTGGTATAATAAAATAAAAAAAATAAAAAAGGAGATTTTCATTGGAAATAATTAATTTAAACGTTGAAGCAAGAAAAAAAGAAAACAATCTTAAATCCTTGAGAAAAGAAGGCATTATACCGGGGGTACTATACGGAAAAAAAATAGGTTCGCTTATCATTCTGTTGAACTATAAAGAATTTCTTAAGGCATTCGCAAAGCATTCGGTATCTTCTTTTATCAACTTAGTAAGCAAGGAAGACGGCGTAAACGGTAAAACCGTAGTTATAAAAGAAATCCAGAAGGACCCCGTTACCGATAATATTATTCATATCGATTTGCATGAAATATCGATGGATGAAAAAATAGAGATAGAAGCATCCGTCCATTTTGTCGGCAAGCCTGAAGGAGTTAAACTCGGCGGAATTCTCGAGCCGCTTATGAGGCATATTGCCATAAAGGGCTATCCTAAAGATATAATAGATACTATAAATATCGATGTTTCCTCGCTTAAAATCGGCGATATTATACACGTAAGAGATTTAAAATTAGGCGAAAACATAGAAATAATGGCTGAAGAGGATGCGGCTATAGTAACCATTGCCGAACCTGCAGTCGAAGAAGTTTCCGCCGAAAGCGAAACTGCCGCCGAAAGCGAAACTGCCGCCGCAGCGCCTACCGCCGCCGCAGCCCAGCCTTCTCAGAAGGGTTAAAATTTCTATTTTATTAAGATGCCTGAGAATATATTTATTTTTGGACTTGGAAATCCGGGGTCGGAATACCGGTTTTCTAAGCACAATTTCGGCTTTACGGCATTAGACTATTTTTTCGAAGAAAACGATTTCCCGTTGTTTATTAATAAAAAAAATTATTCGATTTCCCGTAAAATCATATACGGCAAAAATATATTCTTGTTCAAACCGCTTACTTTTATGAATTTGAGCGGAAAAGCCGTAAAAGAAGCTTTAAATAAAAACGGTGTTTTTAAGATCGGAGAAAACGAAGCCGATTCGGGCATTGTTTTAATTCATGACGACCTCGACCTTAATTTTGGAAATTATAAAATTAAGTTAGGCGGCAGCGGCGGTTCCCATAACGGCGTTAATTCCGTTATAAATTCGCTTCAGAGCAAAAATTTTATACGCATAAAATTAGGCATTAATTCCCCTGAAAGAGTTAAATTTAATTCAGGCGCAGATTATGTCCTGTCTAATTTTTCAAAAGACGAAATTAAAAGATTGCCCGATATATTAAAAATAATAAATGAAATTTTATTGTCCATTATAAAGGACGGTCTTGCGAAAACTATGAATAATTATAATTGCGGACCGCTAAAGAAAGGCGGAGCGTAAAAAAATGGGACTTAAATGCGGCATAGTCGGCCTTCCTAACGTCGGTAAATCTACCATATTTAACGCTATTACGTCCGGCGGAGCCGAAGCAAGCAATTATCCGTTCTGCACTATAGAGCCCAATGTGGGCATAAAGCCGGTTAAAGATAAAAGATTAGAAAAATTGCGCGATATATTCAATCCGGAAAAATATACCCCTACATATGTGGAATTCGTCGATATTGCCGGATTAGTCAAGGGAGCGTCGGCAGGCGAAGGGCTGGGCAATAAATTTCTTTCCCACATAAGGAACGTCGATTTAATCATACACGTTATAAGAATATTTAAAGATAACTCGGTCGTGCACGTAGAAGGCGGAATAAATCCTGCAAGGGATTTAGATATTATTAATACCGAGCTTGCGTTAAGCGATATAGAAATTCTTTCCAAACATCTACAGAAGCTCGAAAAAATAGCCAGAAGCGGCGATAAAGCGGCTGCATCTAATTTAGATTTTTTAAGAAAAGTTAACGTCCAGCTTTCCGAAACAGGCGCTATTAACGGGAAGGAATTTACCGAAGCGGAAAAAAACATCCTGAAATCTTTAGGCATAATATCCGCAAAACCGGCGGTGTATGTTCTTAACGTCGATGAGGATATGCTGGCGGAAAATTTTTCCAATCGAGATATCGAAGAAATTATGAGTATAGCCTCGCCTAAAAATATACCGGTTATAAGATTGTGCGCAAAATTAGAAGAAGAACTTTCCTCTTTAGGAGATGAAGACAGAGATGCTTTTCTTAAGGACTACGGACTGGATTCTTCCGCATTGGATACCGTTGCGTCTGTCAGTTTCGGACTTCTGGGTTTAATTTCGTTTTTTACCGCCGGCAAACAGGAGGTAAGGGCATGGGAGATAAAAAACGGCTGGAAGGCGCCTCAAGCCGCCGGAACTATTCATACGGATTTCGAAAAAGGTTTTATTAGAGCGGAAGTTATTTCTTACGATGATTTTATTAAAGCCGGTTCGGAAGCTAATGCCGCAAAAATGGGGCTTCTAAGGCTTGAAGGAAAAGACTACACGGTAAAAGACGGCGATATAATGCATTTTAGGTTTAACGTTTAACCTTATTATTTTTTATTGTCATTGCGAGCGATAGCGGACGGACGAAGTCCGGCGAAGCTCGCCAATCCCGCTTTGTCAAGAGTGTTATTCCTTTTTTATGACTTATGCAGGTTCTTCATGAAGGAGGATACCGTATTTATAATTCCCACCCTCATCATCATTACCGCATAAGCGGCAAGCAGAAGCGCCGCAAGTTTGCCCGCGGCGTTTGAACCCGTTTTCCCGAGATATTTTAAAATCAGCTTTGTTTTTTTTAAAACAATATAAACGATTAAAAGATTAATAATAAATGCGGCCGTGACGACTAAATATCCGTATATGCCGGTAATTATTAAAAGCGTAGTTAAAACTCCCGGACCGACTATCAAAGGTACGCCTATCGGAACTACTCCTAAATCCGCCTTATCCGCAGATGCATAAAGTTTAGTTTTTTCGGAGAGCAGATTGTTTATAGATATTATAAGCAAAAGTATGCCGCCCGCCATTTCGAAATCGTATATAGAAATACCCATAACGTCGAAAAGGGATTTGCCGAGCAGAAGAAAGCCGACTCCGACGCTGAATGCGGTAATCAAAGAGTTTCTTCTAATCTGTTTTTCTTCTTCTATGTCGGTATCTTTTACGAAGTCTAAATATATAGGGAGTACGCCGAATATGTCTATCGCGACGAAAAGGGGAATTAAGGCAAGAAATATATCCTTAAAAAAAATTAAAATAATGTTTTCCATCGGTTTTATTGTCCAAAATTGTTTTAAATAAATATAATATAGTATTATAATATAATTTCTATGAATAAAAAAAATAAATTTAATATACTCCATATAGACGGTTTTAAAAGTTTCGGCGGAGCGCAAAACGATATCGTAATACTGCTGAGGTTCATGAAGCGGTATTACGGCGAAGATTTTAATATATACGTTATCCATAATAATAACGAAAGATTAAAAGCGGAATTGGATAAATACGATATCTCTAATTTTTCCGTCGGAATGACTAATTTTATCGATATTTTTGCAGTATTCAAAATTAGGCGTTTTTTAAAACTTCTCGATATAGATTTAGTAAATTTTCATTCCTCGATAGACCATTTTCTGGGAGGCATAGCGGCGGCTTCTATTTTTAAAAAAAAGATAATTAAGATTTTAACGCGGCATGTCGCATATAAAGTCGATTTTTTGAAAGGATTTTTAATATACAGGTTTTTAACGGACAGATTTATAGTAATATCCGATTTTATTAAAGAAAGTTTAGTAAAAGATATTAAAGCGGCTCCTGAAAAAATCAAAACTATTTACAGCCCTAGAATTTATAACGATGAAAATCAAATATCTTTTTACGAATCCGAAAAAACCGGAATAAGAACCGAACTCGGCATTAAACCCGATGAAAAAATGATTTCACTTATAGGAAGATTGTCGGGCGAGAAAGGGCATGAGATACTTATAAAAGCCGCGGAACTCATAGCGAAAAAAAGAAAAGATTTAAAATTCGTCATAATAGGGGAAGGCGGACTTTACGATTATATCGAAAAATTAATCGCGGAAAGAAATCTGAAAGATTATTTTGTTCTTAGCGGTTTTAAGGAAAATATTAAGAAATTTATAGCCGCATCCGATTTAATAATAGTCCCGTCCGGCCTCGAAGGAATGGGAAGCATTATTATCGAATCCTGCGCCATGAAGAAAGCCGTTATAGCGTCGGATGTCGGAGGGATTCCGGAGATAATTAAAAACAACGAAACCGGACTTTTGTTTAAGAACGGAGATTTTTCCGAACTTGCGGAAAAAATAATGTATTTAATAGATAAATACGATTTAATTGAAAATCTTGCCCTGAATTGCTATAATGAAGTCGTTAAAAAATTCGACGCAAAAGCGGTAGCGTCCGAAACATCCGCATTTTATCTTGAGCTGTTAAAGAGCCCGAATATTTTAAAATGAGAATAAGCGTCCATAAATTATTCAAAGGTTTCGCGGTATTTTTAATCATTCTATTTTTAGCATGTTCCGTCTTATTTTCGTTTAATGCCGTGATTTTTTCCAAGCGGCATTTAAAATTTAAACTTATTTCTTTTTTAAGGTATTCGTCCGTAAAACCTGAATTTTTAAAATTCATAGACTTAAACTTTAATACTTTGGCTTCCGATTATTTTTGGACGCTTTTCGTTCAGGAGGTTTCGTCTTTCAGATTAGCGAAGATGCATTATCCTTATATGTATAAAATATCTTTCATAACGGTTTCCCTGAATCCGAATTTTAATTACGCTTACCAGTCGGGGGGGACGCTTCTCGGCCTGGCGGGAAAACCGAAAAGGGCGATAAAATTATTAAAGCTGGGAATGAAACATCTTAAAGGAAACTGGAACATACCTTTTCTGATAGCTTTTAACTATTTTTACAGCCTCGGCGATTATAAGAAAGCCGCCTATTATCTAAAATATGCGGTCGGTATGAAAGGCAGCCCTAAATATCTAGAGTTTTTATATATTAAACTTCTCAATAAATCCGGGAGCCTTAAAAAGACTTTAAGTTTCCTCGAAGATATGTATAAAAATAACAAAAATCCTTATATAAGGCAGATAATAAAATACAGGATAGATGCGGTTAAGAAAGAGATAATTTTTAAAAAAGAGCATGAAAGCTATAAAATCCCTTATTCTTTAAAATTATTTCTGCCTCAAAAAGAGAGGAAATCATGATTGAAATAAAAAACGCAGCCAAATATTTCAGGGTCGGTTTTTTCGGAACGAAAAAAAATGCGGTAGAAGACCTTTCTTTGGATATAGAAGAGGGAAAAGTTACGGGTTTTTTTGGTCCGAACGGCGCAGGCAAATCCACGACGATTAAAATGATTGTAGGACTCATTAAGCCATCCGGCGGAAACATTAAAATAAACGGGTATGATGCGTCGGATTACAGGGCGAGGCTTAAATTAGGCTATCTGCCTGAAAATCCGAGTTTTCCGCGCGGGCTTAAAGGCATAGAAATTATTAATTATTACTCAAAGCTTTTAAATAAAAAAATAAATAAAGATGAAATTGACGATACGTTAAAATTAGCTGGTATTTTTTATGCAAAAAATATCCAAGCCCATAAATATTCCAAGGGCATGACCCAGAGGCTGGCTCTTGCCGTTTCTATTTTGGGCGATCCGGAGATTTTAATTTTCGACGAACCGCTGTCGGGACTCGACCCTATCGGGCGGAAAGAGTTTAAGGATATAATATTTAAGCTCAAGGAGAGAAAAAAGACCATATTTTTTTCGTCCCACGTGCTTGCCGACAGTAAAGAGCTGTGCGACAGGATAGCGGTTCTGGTAAACGGGAGATTAATAAAAAATGAAAATCTTGAGGATATGGAAAACGAGGCGGCAGGTTATGCGGAAGAAAGAAGAGATTATCGTTTGCCTGCGGAATACAGCACGCCTTTAGAAATTTATCTATACGATTTAATGCTTAAAAGCAGAAAAAATTAGCGGGGTATTTTAATGAAAAAGATTTTATACGGAATAATGTACTCTTTTAAGGAAATAAAAAATTCGAAAATTTTTTATTCTTTCTTAATATTCGCTTTAATACTCGTATCCGGCAGTTATTTCGTTTCCCAGACGAGTTTCATAAACCAGGGAAGAATTATGGTGGATTTTTCTATATTCGCCATATCTATTTTTAATATTTTTATCGGAATTTTTATCGGCGCTTCGGCGGTTTACGACGATATTGAAAAGAAAAGCATTTTTCTTAGCATTACCAGGCCGCTGAAAAGAACCGAATATTTAATAGGGCGCTTTTTAGGGCTTGCGGCGGCGATAATTTTTTCTACGATTATAATGATGCTGATTTTTTATTTAGTGTTGTTGATTATGCATAAATTTATCGTGCCGGCGGGGTCTATTGCAAAAGCGGCCGGTTCAGGCGTTAAGCCTGCCGGCGTCTCTTCGGCGCCTTTTACTTTTTATCTTCTGCCCCAGCCTTTGATAATTCAGGGGTTGTTTATAATAATCGAATCAATATTTATCTCCGCTGCGGCCCTGCTTTTTTCTTTGATAACGTCAAAAGCTTTGGCCTCCGTATTTGCGATACTCGTTTTTTTTATAGGCAACGTTTCGAGCAGGATGAACGATTTAGTTAGGCCCGTGAAAAAGATTATAAACGGCAAAGTCGTTATAGTGCATCAGGCTAACCATGTTTTGGCCCATATAGTCCGTTTTATTTATACCGTTCTGCCCAATTTTTCCATATTCAATATAAGTTCCGAAGCGGCATATAAAATATCGATTCCCGGCGGGACGATTATATACAGAATTATTTACGGGTTATGCTATACTATTTTGCTCTTCGTTATAGTTGCGCAGATATTTAATAGAAAGGATATAAGTTAGGGAAGAAAGTCCAAAAACTTAAGGATCCATACCTAAGGAAGCAGACATGCTCCCGTTTGTTCGCAAATCTTCGGCGTAGACCAGCTTGCCACTGCAATTTTCGTGTTTCTTTTAGCGAAATATGCTGCTAAAAAATATTGCCCTTGCTCCCCATGGGCAACAGATTTACCACCTATTATAATATCCTATTTTGGGTTATACCACAATAGGATATAAAATACAAATAGCTATGTCAAAATCAATTTATTCTAAAGAATATAAAAATATCATTGGACGGCTTAAAACAGCCCGTCTTGATGCTGGTTTAAAACAGGAAGACGCAGCAGCAAAATTAAAAAGACCTCAATCATATATCTCAAAGATAGAAAGAGGCGAGAGAAGGATTGATGTTGCAGAGCTAAAAGAACTGGCAAAACTTTATAAAAAAGATATAACTTATTTTTTATGAAAATTGTTGAAAATAAAATTATATTGGACAATATTCCTGTTAATGCTCACACTTCAAAATATAGATTTAAAAGGAGGACAGGAATATTTTCCGATTATTTAATTTTACAAGCAGATAAAACCATTGCAGATACCGATTATATTGAATGGCAAATTTCTTATGATATTAAGATTGATAATATTTATAATGTTTTAAAAGATGGAAAAGATCTGAATGATGTCATTGGTGAAAGCAAGCCCGAAGAATTGAAGGAAAAGATTACAGAATGTTATAAAAAATTGCCAGAAAATTTATCTAAACGAAATAAAAAAACGGATTTTATAAATTCACTAGAACCAATTTTAAATAAGTTTGGCGAACGAATTATAGTAAAGAGAAGAAATGACAAAGATGTAAAAATAATTATCAGTGAATTGTCCGATTATTATAGGACAGCTTATAAAAATAACATAATTTCAAAAATCGAAATTAAAAATTTAATAGATTTTGCCAATTCGACAACACAATATTTAGATTCTTATAAAATAGAAAGAGAGCAAAGGGACAATCAAACAATTTTCGGATTTTCCTTAAAATGGGAAAAATATCCTCTTTTTGCTAATGATGTGAACGATGATTTTTTCATAGAAATAATAAAAAAGCATATGCAATATGCTATCGGCTATCAAAACATGATTTTTCTTTGTGTAAAAGCCATCAATCTAAAGGATATAGATGGAAACTCTATAATCGGAAAACTGCCGAGCGGTTTAAAGAATCTAACTTTTGTGTTAGATAAAAATGTTATCATTCAAACAATGAAAGCGTTTATTATTGCTTCGGAAATTCACAAAAATGATATTTTGGATATCCTAAATTCGATTGTCTCAGATTGATACTCGGAAATTTAGCACGTCTTCTTTTTTAATTGACTTGCTGCCAACTCGGCAGGTTATGTTTCTGAAATAATCAATTTTTCTGTTTATCTGCTGGCAGATATTTTCCTTTATCTGCCTATCTTTTTTATATTGATCTTTGAGGTCAAAAATATAAAACATATCATTCAGGACATCATTTTTTATATTGATTAAACCGCATTTTCCTACACTAGCGTTTCCAACGCGCACTACCGCTAATTTATAATTTTCAACCGGTTCGTTAGCTGGAATCTTATCTTTTTCTAAAATATTGCCGGCGGAAACATTATTTTCTTTATATGATTTTTTGACTTTAACATTTTTACTTTCCAAAAATTCTTTCAAGGGGATACCTTTATCGTTTTCGATATAACCGTTATTTTTATGAAAAATTATTTGCGGTATCAATTCCTCGTGTATGTTTTTTATATCAAAGACTTCCTCGTTTTTTACGCTATTTTCATAAATAACGATAATTTTATTTTCTAATTTTTTTATGTTTGTGAAAATAGCGAAACAGCATGGTATATTTTGATCAAACCAAATTTTTTCGTTTTGATAAATTATTATTGTAGAAAAGCATTTCAATATTTCCTCTTTGACTGATTTGTTTTTGTTTTTAATGAAAAAGGATATTGGTAGAACATATCCGATCGATGAGTTTTTATCTTTGATATGATTAAGAGATTTTAAAATAAAAATATTTTCAATTTTTTCCTTATCTTTTTTTAATTCTTTTGGTGTTAAATATAAAGACGGCCAAACTTTTGATTTAATATATTTTTTTAGCAAATAATAACTTTCCGTTAAATTGTATTTACTGAACGGTGGATTACCTACTAGTAAATCATATTTTTTTGTTAGGGACATTTCAATGAAATCACAGGGATTTTCCGTTAATTTTTTATCAATTTCGCACCCGTCGATATCAAAATATTTTTTTTCCTTTAATCCGGCAATAAAATTACCAGTTCCGAAAGAAGGTTCTAATATCTTGATTTTTTTGTTATATTTTTTATAAGCAAATAACAAATCAAGTAGCCGTTGGACTATTTCTATTTTCGTAAAATATTGGCCTAATATTTCTTTTTTGTTATTCATATTAAAATTTACTTATTCTTGTTTCAGACAATTTGCAATAATCGTTGTTAATTTCAAAACCGATATAATTTCTTTTAAGAATTTTGCAGGCAACCGCTGTGCTCCCGCTTCCAATAAATGGGTCTAAAATAATGTCGCCTTCTTTTGAAAACATACCCAAAATTTCTTTAACAAAAGTTTTCGGCTTTGGAGTTGGGTGATTTATAAAACCTTCATCGGGTTCAACCATTTTTCCGGGCGTATCCACAAATATATCTTTACCTTTTTTAATAATTTTAGGATTCCCTTTTTTGAAAATGACGCAGGACATATATTTAGTAAATCCAATTGGAGACATCACGCGCCCATTTGGGCAATATAAGACGAAATTCCAATGATATTGAAAGGGATTATTTTTGAAAATGTCCGGTAAAAATTTTGTGCTAAAAAATGATATAAAAAATGAATTATCTTTTAAAACGCGGTAGCTTTCAGGTAAGATTGAATAAAACAAACTTAAGTCGTGGTCATTTTTTATCCCCTGTTTATTTAGTCCGTATGGAGGGTCAGTTAATATTAAATCTATCGATCTATTAGGAATATTTTTAAATCCTTCCAAGCAATCAATATTTTGGATAGTATTTACTAAATTATTCAGCATAATATTTTTTTGTTAAGAAAAAATTTTTGCCAAATCTTCACTTTAATCCTTTCAACCATATTAAATTTTAAATTTAATTGAAGGAATTTTATATTTGACAATGTAGCGTTTTATAGTAATCGACGAAACTTCAAGGATTTATGCTGTTTCTTCTGTTGTATGAAATTGTTTTTTATCCAACTTCATGATAATATAAAAAGTATCAATTGGTTCATTTATAATATATCATAATTTAATCAAATCAACAAATTTGTTATTATAAAGAGCGTCACTAACAATGATTGAAGGATAAAACAGGGATTTGATTTTATAATTATGATCACTAAAGTATCAAAACTCAAAAATTTTGGCATATTTCATGATTTTGCTTGGAAAACAGAGATTCCCACTTTCAATAAATATAATCTGATTTATGGTTGGAATAGAAGTGGGAAAACTACTATTTCTCGCATTTTTGCGAGTTGCGAAAAAAAGTGCGTTTATGACAAAGATAAATTCAAGCAATACCCGGAAAAGGGAGAATTTAAATTAGAAACAAGCGAAGAAATAACTGTTGAAAATACCGATGTCGCTAATAATGTATTGCCGATAAAAGTCTTCAATCAAGATTTTATTGATGAAAATATTTCTTTTGATCCCTCGGATTTATGCAATCCGATTGTTTATGTTAGTGAGGAAGATATTAAAAGCAAAAAACAGCTTGAACAATTAAAGCAAAATAAAACCGCACTTGACAAAGCATACGTGGAAGCAAAAAAAGACAAATTCTCAAAAGAAGAAACGAAAAGCACTTTTTTGACAGATTTGGGACGAGAAATTGCAAATACTCTTTTTGACAAATCATACAACAAAATAAAAGCAGAAAATAGAATTAATAGCATAGGCGTTGATAATTTCGGCATCAAAATACTTTCCGACAAAGATAGGAAAATAAATGAAACGATAAGCAGAAGTGAAGCGGGGAAAATCCAAGACGCTCTTTCCGACATTAAGTTTTCTTTTTCTTTTGACGGAGAAACGGTAAATAATTTTAAGAAAATTTATGAGGAAATTAAAAAATTGCTCGACAAGAAGGTCGTTTCGGAAACGCTGGAAAGATTGAAGAATGATCAAACTTTAAATAGTTGGGTCAAACAAGGTTTTGATTTATATAAAACAAAGGATGAAAAAGAAAAATGCCTGTTTTGCCAAAAACCGCTTGATAGTGATTTTTTAGATACGCTTTCAAAACATTTTAGTAAAGATTACGAAGAATTACAGGGTACGATTATTCGCCTAAAAGACGAGATTTTAAAAATCAAAAAGTTACAAATCCCTGAAAAAAATGACGAGCTCGACCCTTACCTAAAGGACAAATATATAAATAAGGCAGAAGAGCTTAATGGATGCATTAAAAAAATAAATGCGTGGATTGATGAGGCGGTGAAAAAATTAGAAGAAAAATACAATAATCCACTTGTAACTGTGGCTAATCCTGAAATACCGGAAGATTTTTTGACTTCGTACAATCAGTATATTTCAGAAATAAATAAGATTTTTTCGGATCATAACGCGAAAGCAAAAAATCATACTTCTGAAGTAAGTGGCGCAAAAGGAAAACTTGAATTACATTTAATTGCTGTTGCGTTGTCTGCGGCTGGTTATAAAAAAATGGGAGCCGACCTTGAAGAAGCAATAAAAAAAGAAAAAGAGGCGCTTGAAGCCGTTAATGAAAATAACATTAAAATTTCAGAATTAGAAAAACAGACTTCGAATATAGGGCAAGCAATAAAAGAAATTAATAAGCACCTGAAAGAATTTTTTGGCAGAGAAGAAATAAAACTTGAACTGGACGAATACAAAAAGGGTTATACGATAAAAAGAGAGGGGCAACTTGCAAAAAATTTGAGCGAAGGAGAAAAAACCGCGATTGCGTTTTCGTATTTTGTTGTAAAAGTTAGCGAGCGCGATTTTGACAAATCAAAAGGAATTATTTTTATTGATGATCCAATTTCCAGTTTTGATTCAAATTTTATTTATCATTGTTTTTCAACAATAAACACGTATTTTAAAGAAGTAGAGCAACTTTTTATTTCTACCCACAATTTCCAGTTTTTCAATTTAGTAAAAGGATGGTTTATTGATAAGAATAAATCGATAAAAAAAGATAATGAAAAATTAAGATTAAAAAACAAGCAGGAAAAACCAATCCTTTGCGAGTTTTTCATGGTAGAGAATTTTACTGAACAAAATGTCCGAAAAGCGAAAATTATTGAACTTGATAGGACATTACGAAACTATAAATCCGAATATCATTTCTTATTTGCCAAACTTAAAGAATTTTCAGAAAAACAGATTACAGAATATGAAGATTTTTACACTATTGGAAACATGGCGAGAAGATTTTTTGATATTTTTGCGGACTTCAAAATACCAACAACAGGCGATCCAAGATCCAAAATGGACATTTTAATTAAAAAAATTAATGATACAGATGAAAAAATAAGCACGGTAGATGCTGGCAAGGTGTATAAATTAATGAATGAATTTTCACACAATTCAGACCCGATTAGTACCATAGAACACAAGGACAAAAGTGAAAGTAGAGACGTAGTAAAAATTTTACTTAATATCGTTAAGGAATCAGATCCATGGCATTTTGGAATTTTGGAGAAAAATGTAACTTAGAAGCTTCGTTTGCCCGAATCGAGTAAACAGGCAAAATCCCATTATTTAACCCTCTTTCTTTTTGCCAGTTTGTAAAAGGAAAAAGCTTCCAAATTCCACTTTTACTTTTATATTTCGTGTTTTAGGCGGAAAAAATTTAAACTTTGTTCAAAACTACTACAAGTTTTACACTTTGTAAAAAATGTAATAGCCGGCTTAAGAGAGGAATGACACTTCACAAAAGCCTTGCTTTTGTAAACGTCTGCTTACGTATCTCAGGGACGCTAAAAGCGACAAACCCCCAAACGCGCTTCGCGCTACGGGTGTTCGAATCCAAAAACTCTTTATAGTAATAACGTATTATTTATAAGTATTAGGTTTTATCTGGCGGAGAGAGAGGGATTCGAACCCCCGGATGTTTTAAGCATCAACGGTTTTCAAGACCGCCGCCTTAAACCGCTCGGCCATCTCTCCGTAGGAATTATTATTGTAATATTATAAATATTGATTTCCATTATTGCAATATAAAACTGCCGGACTGGATTAAATCATAATGCGGGCGAATATTTCCGACGATAAAAGCGCGCCTTTTAAAGTCAGTATAATATTTTCTTTAGAATTTTGCATAAATCCTTCTTTTATGAATTTATCTATAATTTCACGGCCGGCTAATTCCGACAGTCTTTTTGCGTTAATTCCTGAAGCCGTCCTCAAGGATAGAAATATTTCCTCGTTTATTTTATCTTTTTCCGTAAGTATTTCGATAAAATCGCCGTTATTTTGTATAACGCCCCTATTATCGCTTTCCCCGCCGTGAAATTTTTTTGAAATATTTCGTATATATTTTTCTAAATCAGCCGCATTATTTTTCCGTATTTCTTTGCCGTTTTCAAGTTTTAAGAAGGAGGAGGCCGAAGGCCCCAATCCTAAATATTCGCCCCTTTTCCAATAGTTTAAATTGTGCCTGCTTTCGTATCCGTTTTTTGCAAAATTAGATATTTCATAGCGCGCATAGCTTTTTTCGGCTAACAATCCGCATAGTATTTCATAATACTCTGCTATGTTTTCTTCCGGCGTAAATGCAAAACCCTTTATTTTTCTTTTTTTACGAATTTCATAAAATTTCGTGCCTTTTTCGACGCTGAGCATATAAGCCGAAATGTGAGCCGGTTCCAAACCCAGTATCGACTTTGCGTCGTTGTATAAAATATCTTTCGTTTGTCCCGGCAGTCCTATTATTAAATCGAGCGAAATATTATTAAATCCAGCTTTTTTTGCATTATTTACCGCATTATAAATATCGTTTTTATTATGTATTCTGCCTGCCGTTTTAAGCACGCCGCCGTCAAAACTTTGCGCTCCGACAGATAAGCGGTTTATTCCAAGCGGCTTTAAATCCGACAGTTTTTCTAAGTTTCCGCTTTCCGGGTTTATCTCCGCGGTTATTTCGGCGCCTTCCGCAATTTCAAAGTTTTCTCTTATATGATTTATCAATCCGCTAAAAAACCCCGCGGGCATTATAGACGGAGTGCCGCCGCCGAAATATATGCTGTTTACGCGAGAGCCTCCAAGGGAATATTTTTCGGCCTCCATATTTATCTCTTTTATCAAAAATTCCGGGTATCGCTCCAGTTCAGCGCAGCCGCTTACCGGCTTTAATTCCGATAAAGGAACGGAATAAAAACTGCAGTAATTGCATTTGCTTTTACAGAACGGGGTATGAATGTAGATGCTTAATTCTTTCATCGATTAGCTCGTTGGTTTTTATAATTAACAATTATATATGATATAATAATAAAAAAGTATATTTATTAAATTGAATTTATAAAGATTAGATAAATTTATACCTTTATAAATCCTTAAACTTAAATAGGAGGTTTAAGTCTGTGGATACCGGCAACGATAAATATTTATCCCAAAAAGCAGTCAAGATAAAAGACGGCGTGTTTTATACCGGCGCTTTCGACCCCGGTTTAAGGATATTCGATATAGTAATACCTACCGCAAACGGAACGACGTATAATTCTTATTTTATTCAGGGGAGCCAAAAATCCGCTTTAATAGATACGGTCAAACTCAATACTAAAGACCAGCTGATAAATAAATTAAGCGGTATAACGGATATATCCAAAATAGATTATATCGTTATAAACCATACGGAGCCGGACCATTCCGGAGCGCTGCATCTTATCAAGGACATTGCAAAAGACGCGACGCTGGTCTATTCAAAAAATGCGCATCATTTCGTCAAACATATTATTAAAAAAGATTACAATAATATCACGGTAGGAGACGGAGATTCGCTCGACTTGGGCGGAAAAACCCTTCAGTTTATAAGCGCCCCTTTTCTGCACTGGCCGGATACTATGTTTACTTATCTGAAAGAAGACGGGATACTTTTCCCCTGCGATTTTTTCGGAGCCCATTACTGCGACCCTAAGGTTTTTAACGATTTATTGGCGGACAAAGACGAGGCTTTCGAAGCGTTTAAATATTATTTTATTCACATAATGAGGCCGTTTAAAAACTATTCCTTAAGCGCGCTCGAAAAACTTAAAAATTATAATATAGACATAATTGCTCCGTCGCACGGACCTATATTGAGAAAAGATTTAAAAAAATATTTCGACTGGTATCTGGAAGCAAGCAAGCCGTCAGATGCGGATTCGGCCGTTAAAAAGATAGCCGTAATTTATGCTTCGGCTTACGGCAATACCGAAGAAATGGCAAGGCATATCGCAAAAGGCGCAAGCATAGACGGGCTTACGGACGTCTCCCTGATAAATTTAGTAGAAAGCGATATTAAAGACGTCGTAGATGAAATCGAAAGCGCCTCTGCCGTAATAGTCGGTTCGCCCACCCTTAACGCGAAACCCCCGAAGCCTATATTCGATATGATATCGTCCATGGTTATGCTTAACGTCAAAAATAAAAAGGCGGCCGTTTTCGGCTGTTACGGCTGGAGCGGGGAGGCGGTTCAGATGGTGCAGGATATTCTTAAGAGCCTCAGATTCGTTATAGTTCAGGAAGGATTAAAAATTCAAATGACGCCGTTTGAAGAAGATTTGCTTAACTGCGAAAAATTCGGAATGGATTTTGCATATAAAATAACGCAGGATTCATAAATATTAATACAAATAAATTAAACCGTAAAAAATTTATAATGAGTTTCAAATATGAAAAAGGCGGGTCGTTAATCTGGGAAGATAACGATTTTAACTTTTATACGAAAATAGACGGAGAAGAAGTTTTTATAGGCAGGGGGATGAACGTTCCTTATCCGCTTGAAGAAGGCGACTGCTGGACTATTCCGGGCGGCAAAACTTTTGCTTACAAAGGCGGTATTATCAGCAGGGTCAAATCGTTCGGCGAAGACAAAAAAAGCTTAAAATTAAAAGAGCGCCTTGAAGATTTATACGAAAAATTCGAAGAATCTTATCTTTATTCGGACCCTCTCGGTTTTGTCCATAAAGCAGGCGACCCTAAAGATATCGAGATTGCCGGATTTATAGCGGCCGGATTTGCGTTCGGCGGCGTGAGTCAGATTCTTAAAATATTAGACAAAATAGACAAAATAGTCGAGCATAAATTCTATGAATTTACCGTAAATTTCGATACCGCCGAAGGATTAAAACTATTTAAAAATTTTTATTACCGTTTTATAAAAGAAAAAGACGTCGTAGCGCTGTTTCTGGTTTTAAGCGAAATACTCAAAAAATACGGTTCTATAGAAAATTTTTTCCTTATAGGTTTTAATCCGTCCGATTTAAACCTGAAAAACGCATTGATTAGCTTTTCTAAAAGAGCGGTAGAACTTGTCGATTTTTCGCCTGTTTACGGCACGCCGGCTCCGCCTGAGGATTCCATGGTGCGTTTCTTTTTTACCTCTCCCGCTGACAACAGTCCCTGCAAAAGAATGAATTTATATTTAAGATGGATGGTAAGAAATTCGGACAATCTCGATTTCGGGATATGGCAGGGCGGCATCCAGCCTTACCAGCTGATAATGCCGGTAGATACGCATATAGGGAGAATCAGCCGGTACATAGGTTTAACCTCGCGTAAAAACCCCTCTTTTAAAATGGCTGAAGAGATAACAGAAAATCTCAAAAAACTCGACTATTCCGACCCGGTAAAATACGATTTTGCAATTACAAGGCTGGGAATACTGGATTTATGCAAAAAAAACCGGAACGAAGCGGACTGCGAAAAATGCGGCATTTACGATATTTGCAATCAGACTCTAACTCTTTAAAAGGATTCTTATTAATGAAAATTAAAAAATTAAAATCGTTATTATTTCTTGTTTTTTCGGCATTTCTTGTTTTTTCGGCATTTGACGCCGTTAACCCCGTTTTTTCGTATGCCGCCGTTAAGCCCGGAGCCGGTATCGAAAAAGACGGCAAAAATTTCGGGGCGTACATACTAAAAAAAGACATACTTCTAAAGCTGAATGAGCATTACGGATTAAAAGCGTATGTAACCGAATCGGTAAAAATAGAGTCGCAAAGAGGAATTAATAAGTATTCCGAGGTTATAGTCCCTTTTTCGGAAAAATATCAGAAGATTAAATTGCTATATGCCTATACTTTGCTTAACGGGATGTTTAAGGTTCCCGTAGGCAAACACGCAGTCAACATTGTTTCTCCGAGCTTTGCGGTTAATTACCCGGCTTATTCCGATATAAAATATCTTACGCTTTCGATGCCGGCGGTCGAAGAAGGTTCGGTTATAAATTTTTCCTACGAGATAGATAATTTTAAGCCGTTGATTAAGAACGGAGTCTTTTATACCGGTTATTTTTCTTATACTATACCGGCCTGGAAAATAAATTTTTCGCTGATATATCCCGAAGGGGCTAATATTAATTTGTATCTGCATAAATTAAACCGGCATGAAGTTTCAAAAAAATTCGTTTATATTAAAAATAAAAAATTCGTAAAACTAAGCGCATCCATTGGCGGCGTCGCGGCGATAAAAAAGGAATCCTATATGCCGCCTATAAAAAATTTAAGAAGTTATATTGCCGTATCTACTTATAATTCCTGGGGCAGACTATTTAACCGAATAAACGCGATGTTCGCGAAAGCCGAAAGACCTAACGCAAAAATTAAAGAATTTGCCGAGTCGGCGGTAAAAAAAGTCAAAGACGAGAGCCGCAGGCAAAAAGCGGCTTCAATTTATTACAGCTTTGTAAGAACCTTTAGATATGTAGGAATAGGCTACGGTATAAACGGCTATAATCCGGAGCCTGCCGGAACAACGTTTGCGAACGGTTACGGAGATTCAAAATCCTTAGCCGCCCTGCTTATAACGATGCTTAAGGTTGAAGGTATCGATGCGTATCCCGTTCTTATATCGTCGTTAGATGCGGCCCCTTTAAATATTAAAAACGTTTCTCCCAGGCAGTTCGATTCCGTTATAGTCGGTTTTACCTTGAAAGAAAAAGGTAAAAATAAAAAGTATTATCTTTACCCCGATTCTTCATCCTATAAAGCCTTTAAGATTCCCTACGGTCTGGCGGGAAGAAAAGGCGCAGCGATTATAGGGCGCGGCGGTTTTAAATTTATTTCTACGCCTGCCGAGAAGCCCGAACAGAACGAAAAAGTTTTATTATTTAAAGGCAGGATTGCTAAAAGCGGAACTTTAAAAGGCAGGATTTCAATAATTTATAAAGGATTATATTCCAATTTTGAAAGAACTTCGCTTAAAGATATAAATAATTACCGTAAAAAACTCAAAGCGGCAAATTTTTTATATGACTTTATCCCCGGAGCCTATATAGAAAGTTTTAAATATAAAAATATTAAGAAAATCGATAGAAACGTTAAGCTTAATATAAAATTTATCGACAGGAATTACGGGGTATTAAAAGGCGATAAATTATTATTCCATTCTGTAATGCCTGTAGATATGAGCCTGATACGGCTTGTTTTAAAAAGAAAAAGGCTTTATCCTTTGATAATAGGCTATCCTTTTGAACATATCGGCAGAATTAAAATAAAAATCCCCGAAAAATCCTCTATATATTATTTGCCGCAGCCGTTAAAATTCAACAATGAAGCGGGCTCCGCCTATTCAAACTGCTCGTTTTCGAAAAATAAAGCCGAGTTAAGCTGCGTTTATAAATTTGAATCGAAAAAACCTGCCGTATCAGTTAAGGACTATAAAAAATACAGGCAAATTATTAAAGCATATGCGGCGTATTTAAAAAATTATTTTATTGCCGTATCGAACGTATATTTTTATTAATATAAAATTGCAGGAGGGTTTAAAAATGAGAAGCATGACGGAAGAAGATTTAAAAGCCGCTTTCGCGGGCGAAAGCCAGGCGCACGTAAAGTATATGATTTTTGCGGAAGAGGCGCAGAAGGAAGGCAAGCCTAAGCTTGCTAACGTATTCAGGGCAATAGCCAGAGCCGAGCTCATTCACGCAAAAAATCATTTAAGGGCGCTCGGAGGAATTAAAAAATCCGGAGAAAATATTGCCGCGGCATATAGCGGCGAAGATTACGAAATAGAGGAGATGTATCCGGTATTTTATGAAGTAGCTAAATTTCAAGGCGAAAAGGAAGCCGTGCGTTCTACGCATTATGCGCTGGAAGCAGAAAAAATACACAGGGAGATATATAAAAAGGCAAAGGAACTCGATGCCTCAGGGAAAGATTTCGACGGAGAAACGGTCTATATCTGTCCCGTCTGCGGCCATACCCATGTAGGAGCGGAAGCTCCGGATAAATGTCCGGTCTGCGGCTGCGCTAAAGATAAATATATTAAATTTGCGGCATAAA
>JAKAQA010000010.1:20572-25376 GCA_021811805.1 bacterium
TTCCTAAATTAATCGGAAATAAAAACAAGATACTTTCTCTTTTAAAGAAAAACCGCTTAAAAAGTTTCAACCTTAAAGATATTGAAATAATAGACGCAGATAACGATGCCGATGCCGCTTATATCGCCGCTAAACTTGCTTCGGAAAAAAAAGTCGATATAATAATAAAAGGGCATATCCATACCGATATATTAATGCATCAGCTTTTTCATGCGGAAAACGGCTTAAAAACGAACAGGTTTGTTTCCCATATATTTTTAATGGAAATTAAAACCTATAAAAAATTAATATCGATAACCGATGCCGCAATAAACATTAATCCGGATATAACGCAAAAAGTCCAAATACTTCAAAATGCGATAGACGTATGTCTAATGCTCGGCATTAAGCGCCCAAAAGCCGCTGTGCTATCAGCCGTGGAAACGGTAAATCCTAAAATAAGTTCGACTTTAGATGCCGCAATTATTTCTAAAATGGCGGAAAGAGGACAAATTACGGGAGGGATAGTGGACGGTCCGCTTGCCTTCGATAACGTAATTTCTAAAAAAGCGGCCGTCGAAAAAGGTATACGAAGCGAGGTATCGGGAGACGCCGATATAATAGTAGTGCCGAATATAGAATCCGGCAATATCCTTTTTAAAGATTTGGAATACCTTGCCGGAGCAAAGGCGGCAGGCGTTGCGGTAGGGCTTAAGGTGCCGGTAGTTCTTACTTCGAGGGCGGATAACGCCGAAGCGAGGCTGTATTCGGCGGCATTTGCTTCTATCGTTTCGGAAAATTATCCTAAATTTTTGGACTACAAAGCCGGATTATAAAAAAACTTAAACTTAGCCTGTTCAATACGGCTAAATTATCTGCTTATGCCTAAAGGAATAGAAGATTTTATTAAAATGAAACTAAACGGCGAAAAAATAGCGATGCTCACCGCTTACGATTTTGTTCAGGCGGGCATAGCGGGAGAAGCCGGCATCGATATAGTCCTGGTAGGGGATTCTCTCGCGACGACCGTTCAGGGAAAAGGCAACACTATAAGCGTTACGCTGGAAGAAATGATTTACCATGCAAAAATGGTTAAACATGCCTTAAAAGACGTGTTTACGGCATGCGATATGCCCTTTATGTCTTATCAGGTCAGTTCGGAACAGGCATTAACCAATGCCGGCAGAATACTTAAGGAAAGCGGAGTTAACGCTGTTAAAATAGAGGGCGGAAAAGCCTTAGCGGATACAGTTAAAAGGCTTACCGGGAGCGGTATTCCCGTAATCGGGCATATAGGCCTTATGCCTCAATTTATTAACGTTCTCGGCGGATATAAGGTTCAGGGTAAAATAGAGCCGCAGATAGAAAAGCTTGTCGATGACGCTAAAGCACTGGAAGATGCAGGCGCATTTATGATAGTATTGGAAGCGATGCCGGAAGAAGCGGCGCTGAGCGTTCAGAATAATATTAATATCCCGACAATCGGTATAGGCGCGGGTAGATTTACCGACGGGCAGGTTCTGGTATTTTACGATGCCGTCGGAATGCTGCCCCAAAAGCCTCCTAAATTTGTCAAGAAGTTTGCGGATTCGCGTTCTTTGCTGATAGACGGATTAAAAGCATACAGAGATGAAGTTAAAAACGGCGCGTTTCCTGCAGAAGAAAACATATATAAATAATAAAGCGGGAGGGGATAAATGGAGTTAAAAGAATGCATTGTCGGCCGTTCTTCCAAAAGGGATTTTAAAAACATACCCGTACCTAAAGATTTAATTATTAAGCTTATAGAAATTTCTTCCCATGCACCGTCGTGGGCTAACTCTCAGCCTTGGAAAGTTGCCGTTTCGACGGGGAAAACGTCGGAATTCATCAAAGAAAAAATATATAAGCTGGCGCGGGAGGGCAATCAGGGCAATCCCGATTTCCCTTTTCCGGAGTTCTGGCCGGAGGAACAGTCTAAAAATATTTTCGAAACGGGAAAACAAAGATATGAATATCTCGGAATTCCAAGGGATGACGAAGAAAAAAGAAGGGAAATTTCGCTGAATAATTATCTTTTTTTCGGTTCGGAAACCGCAATTTTCGTATATATGAACGAGAAATTAGGGCACTGGTCCACTCTCGATTGCGGAATGTTTGTCCAAAATATTCTTTTGGCCGCCCACGACCTCGGGCTTGGCGCCTGTCCGCAGGCTTATTTAGTCAGGTATCCGGATATTTTAAGAGAAGCTTTTAAACTCGGCAACAGCGAAAAATTCCTTTTAGGCATTACGATAGGATATTATAAAAAAGAAAGCCCTATTAACAATATAAAAACGGAAAGGATAAAGGTTGATAGTTTTCTGAAATATTATGAATAATATTAAAACTAACCTTTAAATATTTTAGGAGGAGAAAAATTTATGAATTACGTATCTTATTTTAAATTTAAAGGCACGCTGAACAACGATTCAAAATATCCGGCGCTTTCGCTTATCGCGTTTATTTTGAAGATTATAGCTTTAGTATATCTCGTCGTGGGCTTAATCGGCACTTTGATTATGTCGTTCGTATGGGCGGACGAGGCAGGAAAAATGGCTGAGATGTTCGGCGCCGGCAAATTTAATTTCCTGTCTGCGCTTTCGTCGTTTTTCTTCTCTTTGTTAGGCGGCATTATTATTACGATATTGATATTTTTATTAATATGGGCGTATGCCGAGCTTATATTGGTTTTAATGGATATCGAGAGCAATACGGCAAAAAAATAGAAAATTACCCTTGGATTATATAATATACGCTGATTATTGCACATGGTGCCCCCGACCGGAATCGAACCGATGACCAAAGGTTTAGGAAACCTCTGCTCTATCCTACTGAGCTACGGGGGCGGGTAAAAAGCGGATTATGTAAAACGGCTAAAAATGATTATTTAATTTGCGTTACGCCAAACTATTATATATAATTAATAATATAAAATCAATTATTAAAGCATAGTAATAATAAGAATTACGCTAACGGCAAGCCCCTTAGTCCCTATTTTTGCTATACCGCAAATCTAAAAGCGCCCATAGCTCAGCTGGATAGAGCGTCAGACTACGAATCTGCAGGCCGGGGGTTCGAATCCCTCTGGGCGCACCACTCCTTTTGTCAATATCATATTCTTTAGGAATAAAAACGATTTAATTTTCTTTCAAAATTTCATATAATTTTGTAAATTTGTATAATTTATTACGCTTAGCATCCTTAAAGACGTTATCAATTAAACCGGCTTCAACAAATTTTTTTATTAAATTAAGTATAGTCTGATCGTTTTTTATAGCTATCTTATCTTTAATTAATGAAAAGGAAAATACCGGATAGATAAAAATAATCTCTAGTAATTTGATAGCATACATTGAACGAATTTCAGTAATTTTTTCCTTATAATCATCATATAATTGCAGAATCTCTCTGGCTATTTTTTCAGTTTTTATGGCTTGAATATTTAATCCTTTCATAAAAAAGCTAATCCATGACCCCCAATCCTGCTTCTCGCTTACATTTTTTAAAAGACTATAATAATCGCTTCTATTCTTTTCAAAAAATTCGCTTAAATATAAAAAAGGATGGGACAATAGCTTCCTTTCGTATAAGAACAGGGAAATAAGCAATCTTCCTACTCTACCGTTGCCATCAAGAAACGGATGGATAGCCTCAAACTGATAATGAGCCATTGCTATTTGTACGAGCTCACTTTTTTCGGAATCCGAATTAATATATTTTTCAAGATTGCTAAAAAGCGGAATAATTTCATTGGGCGGCGGCGGTATATAAGAGGCTGTTTCAAGAGAAGAACTATAATTGCCTATCCATACTTGCGTTTTTCTAAATTCTCCAGGTGCATTACTTTGGCCGCGACCTGAATTTAATAAAATACGATGTAATCTTTTTATTAAATTTTCCGATAATGGACTATTTTTTAAACTTCTTATGCCAAAATCCAATGCTTTACGATAATTTAGTATTTCATGGATGTCGCGTGTTTCTGTTTCCTTCCCATAACCATCATTTTTTGCCTCGAATTCAAATATATCGTTTATCGTTGCTCGTGTTCCCTCAATCCTTGAACTCAAAACCGCTTCTTTAGTTAATAACGTTTTCCCTAATAACCGTGGATTAGGCAAATGTATTAATAATCCATCAAGTCTACCAAGTGCCCTATTTGCATCGGCTATATCCTTAATGAACTCTAAATAATTGATTTCTATCGGCAGTTTCTGAGGTATATAAGGTTTGTTTTTCATATATTTTATTATTCTAATAATACCACATTTATTGGAATAATAAAATAACTTATTCTAATAAATAGAATAATTACTTTTATTATTCCAATATTATTAGAATCACTATGCTATTTTTCATAACCGCATAATTTTATTATAATTTACTATTTTTACTCGCCGCCTTTCTGCTACATATTGGATAGCATAATACATAAAGCGTATCAGATAAAGCTAACCGATGAATCGATGAGGAAGAAAATATCCGGAAATATTAAACGGCGCTTTTTAAAAAAAGGGTGTGTGTACCACCTCCTCTAATCCGTTAAAGGTATTTTCATTGACTTAAACTTAACGATATTATATAAAAATAAGAAGGGCTATTCAGACTGTGCGGGGACGAAACTCAGTTTGTGTTTGTCTCTTTTCCTGTGTATGTACTCTGGCTACTCATATATCGGCCGCCATAATTATAATTTAAAAATGCTGACGTTTTTTGCCAGCAAAGAAGCAAGGTTAGATAACTCCTGCGAACTTATCTGTATCCGACCTGTGCTGGCGGACGTAGCATCCTGAGCCTTCAGTAT
>JAKAQA010000092.1 GCA_021811805.1 bacterium
AAAACTACGCTTAAAATATATTATATATTTATAAACCGCGGGAGACTTATAAATGACGGAAAGCAAGTGGATATTAGTAGATGCAAAAGGAGTAAGCTTAGGAAGGGTCGCAAGTTTTGTGGCTAACAGGCTTATGGGCAAAGATAAAGCAAACTGGACGCCGTATGCGGATAACGGGGATTTTGTCGTTATCGTCAACAGCGCTAAGGCAAAAATTACGGGCAGGAAAGCGGATGATAAAGAATATCATTTTCACAGCGGTTATCCGGGAGGAATGAAGACTTTTAACTATAAAGATATGCTCAAAAAAGACCCGACGTTTCCGGTTTATCAGGCTATTAAAGGAATGCTGCCTAAAAACAAGCTTTCGGACGCCGTTCTTAAAAAAGTTAAAATATACGAAGGCGAAGAGCATCCTCACACCGCTCAGCAACCGGTTAAAGTAGAAATAATAAAATAAATTAAAAATTAAATTACGGGTAAAAAGGCTTATGGCAAAAAAAAATATTATACATGCGGTAGGAAAAAGAAAAACAGGCATAGCAAGGGTATATTTTAAAGAAGGAACCGGCAAAATTATAATTAACGGAAGAGATTTCGATAAATATTTCCCGCTTGAAAGCCACAGAGTAACCGCTACGAAGCCGTTGGCATTTTATTCCGTAGAAAACAAATTCGATATATACGTCAATGTAGTAGGCGGGGGATTAAACGGTCAGGCGGGAGCAATAAAGCTTGCGCTTGCAAAAGCTATTCTATTGATAAGCCCCGAGCTTAAAGAAACCCTTGCAAAAGCTTCCATGCTTACGAGGGACCCGAGAGTCAAGGAAAGAAAGAAATACGGCCAGAAAGGGGCAAGGGCTAGATTCCAGTTCTCAAAGAGATAATAATCGTAATAATCAGATGATTAAAGTTTCGATTATAGGGGCATCCGGCTACAGCGGAATATATTTAATATATGCGCTGTCTTTGAGGCCGGATGTTGCTATATCGGCAATAACTTCGCAGACTTATTCAGGCAAAAAACTTTCGGAAGTTTCCCCCCAATTTACGAAAACCTGCCCTAAAAATAACTTAATTTCGGAGCTCAAGTTCAGTTCATTCGGCGCGGCCGGCCTTGCGGAATCTTCCGATGCGATATTCTTTTGCCTCCCGCATAACGAAAGTTCCAAACTCATACCGGACATTTTAGAAAAAAACGGCAAAATAAAAATAATCGACGTCGGCGCGGATTTCAGATTCGACAGCATCGAAACATACGAAGAATTTTACGGAAAGCATAATGCTCCCGCATTGAATCCTAAATTTATTTACGGGCTTTCCGATATTTTTTCGGAAAAAATTAAAAATTCGCAATTTGTCGCCAATCCGGGATGCTATCCAACAGGCGCATTACTGCCCATTCTGCCTCTTGTTTTTAAAGGCGCGGCGGATGCTGCTTTTCCCGTTATAATAGATTCTTTGTCTGGAATTTCGGGCGCCGGACGAGGCGTAAAATTACAGAACCTTTTCTGCGAGGCAGAAAATTCGGTAAAAGCTTATAACGTCTGGTCTCACAGGCACCTTCCGGAAATTAAGGAAAAGGTTGAAAGCGCGTTTTTAAATTTGCCCGGCGCATCGGATAACCGTATGCCCGATATTATGTTTACCCCCCATATTATTCCCGTATCGAGAGGCATACTAACTACGATATATATGAAATTAAATAACGGAGTATCTCGGGAAAATATAACCGGGATATATAAGGAATTCTACGGCGGCAGTCCTTTCGTGTCTATTCTCGACAATATAGAAGACTGCAATATAAAAAACGTCGTTTATTCCAATAACTGCCATATAGCCTTTGAAACGGAAAAAAAACAAAATAAAGGAACGGTAAAAATCGTCAGCGCCATAGACAACCTTGGCAAAGGCGCTTCCCTGCAGGCAATTCAGAATATGAATCTTATGTTCGGATTGGAACCGGATTGCGGAATTCCGGCTTATTCTCCTTTCCCGTGATTTTCTTCAAATAATTATGAAATTAGATAAAAAAAAGAAAAAGCGCGCCGCGTATTTATTTATTATTATTGCCGCCGCGTTAATTTTATCGTTTGCGTTTTTTCGTTTTGGGTCAGGCGCTAAAAATAATAAAAGCGCCCCGGCGCCCCGGAATTATTTAAAAAATACTTTAATTATAGGACTGCCGGCGGATGCCGTGAATCTTATCGGCAATATGGCGGCTGATGCCCCTACCGCCGAGGTTGCCTCTCAAATTTACGACGGATTGGTCCGTTATGACAGAAATTTTAAAATAGTTCCGGACCTTGCAAAGTCATGGAAAATAAGCAACGGCGGCAAAACCATAACTTTTTTTCTCCGCCGCAATGTTTACTGGCAGAACGGACAAAAATTTACCGCAAAAGACGTTATGTTCACATATCGCTTAATGGTAAATCCAAAAACTCCCACGCCTTATGCCGCGGAATACCTCAAGGTATATAAGGCGAAAATTATAGGGAAATATATTTTCAGGGTTACTTATAAAAAACCTTACGCTCCGGCATTATCTTCATGGGGGTTAAGTATTTTATCCGAAAAACTCCTTAAAGGAAAAAACCTGCTGACCACAAAATTAAGAAGCCGTCCTGTAGGTACCGGCCCTTACGAATTCGACAGATGGGTCCACGGATACGAGATAGTCCTGAAAGCCAATCCGCGTTATTTTATGGGCGCTCCGCATATAAAGCGCTTAATATATAAAATAGTCCCCGACCCTTCTTCCATGTTTCTGATGCTTAAATCAAACGGCATAAATTACATGGGGTTAAGCCCGCTCCAGTTTAAATATGAATCCGGCGGCAAAAAATTTAATCTTAGGTTTAAAAAATATATACATCCTTCGTTAAGTTTTACATTTTTAGGATATAATCTTCTAGACCCTCTTTTTAAAAATATAAAAGTCCGGCAGGCTTTAAGCTACGCGATAAATAAAAAAGAAATAATAAAAGGCGCGCTGCTGGGTTTAGGGGTTCGCTGTTACGGGCCTTTTATGCCGGGAACATATTTTTACGACGGCAAAGTAAAAAGATACGCCTATAACCCCGTTAAAGCGCTGAAACTTTTTAACGAGGCGGGTTGGAGCCTTAAAAACGGGGTTTTGGAAAAAAGCGGCAGGCCTTTTCGATTTACCATACTTACTCCTCAGGGTAACCAGGAAAGATTATCGGCCGCAGAAATAATACAGCAAAATTTAAAAAAGATAGGCATAAAGGTTGGCATCAGGGTCATGGAGTGGACGTCCCTGATATCGGAATTTATTATGAAGAAAAGATTTCAGGCGGTCCTGCTCGGATTTACTATAACTCCCGACCCTTACGACAACGCCGCTATATTTACCGGATCTAATATCGTCCCGAAGGGTTTAAATTTTACGTCGTTCGATAATAGCGAAATAAACTATTTATTCAGAAAAGCGCGGTCAACGTTCAATTTAAGAAGGCAAAGAAAATATTATTTTAAAATTCAAAGCATTCTTGCGGAAGAATCGCCATACACTTTTTTATATATTCCGTATGCTATGCCCGTCGTGAAAAAGACGATAAAAGGCATCAAGCCTGCTCCTGCCGGAATAGGATACGATATAAGGAAATGGTATTATGCCGAATTTACGGATTAATTTTAGAAAAATAAGACAAAGGTTAATCAAGCCGGAGGAAATCATAATGAAAAAAGAAACAGGGCTGACCCATCTCGACGAAAAAGGGATGCCTAAAATGGTCGATGTTTCCCCAAAAAATAATACCGTAAGAATCGCCGCCGCCCATGCAAAAGTATCTATGTCGAAAGAAGCGTTTAAACTTGCCGTCGGCAAAGGCGGCAAAAAAGGAGACGCATTGGGAACGGCAAAAATTGCGGGAATTATGGCGGCAAAAAAAACTTCCGAATTAATCCCTTTATGCCATCCTTTGAATATTGAAAGCTGCGATATTGCTTTTAAGCCGGACGCAAATGAAAATTCTATAACTATAATTTCTACGGTTAAAATATCCGGCAAGACCGGAGTGGAAATGGAAAGCTTGACGTCGGCGTCTGTAGCGGCGTTAACCGTTTACGATATGTTAAAAGCCGTAGATAAATCTATAGAAATATCCGAAATTTATCTGATAAGCAAAGAAGGCGGAAAAAGCGGGCGGTATAAAAGATAAAATTTTATTGCAAATTTTAAAGGTTTATCCTATAATATTTAAAAACTGCATTCCTAAAAAAAGACTATAAAATAGAGGTTATAAATGTTAAAACATGACGTTATTATCGTCGGCGCCGGACTTGCGGGATTAAGAGCCGCCGTAGAACTTAGAAGGAAAGGGATAGACGCGGTAATAGTGAGCAAAGTTTACCCTACGAGGTCGCATTCCGGAGCGGCTCAGGGAGGAGTTAATGCCGCATTCGACGAAAACGATTCGTGGGAATCCCATTTCTTCGATACGGTTAAAGGCAGCGATTATCTCGGCGACCAGGATGCGATAGAAATTTTGACGAGCGAAGCTCCCGCCAACATACTCGACCTTCAGAAGATGGGGGTGGTATTCAATAGAAACGATAAGGGAGGCATTGCGCAGAGGCCTTTCGGCGGGCAGAGTTTTCCACGCTCCTGCTATTATGCCGACGCGGTAGGGCATATGATGCTGCACGGACTTTTCGACAATGTCCTCAAATATAAAACAAAAATTCTTTACGAATATTTCGTCACCAGTTTGGTTGCCGATAACGGAAAGGTCAGCGGAGTAGTCGCTTACGATATTAAAAACGGAAAATTTGAAGGTATTGCCGCAAAAGCCGTATTGTTTGCTACCGGCGGTTACGGGCAGGTATATTCTTCCAATACGAACGCTCTCATAAATACGGGAGACGGTATGGCCGTTTCTATAAAAGCGGGCGTTCCTTTAATGGATATGGAATTCGTGCAGTTTCATCCTACGACTCTTAAAAGTACCGGAATATTGGTTACCGAAGGCGCGAGGGGAGAGGGCGCTTATCTTCTTAATTCTCTTGGCGTCAGGTTTATGTCTAAATATGCTCCCAAGGCTATGGAGCTTGCCCCCAGAGACGTCGTGGCCAGGGCGGAACAGACTGAAATTAACGAAGGAAGAGGAGTTGACGGCGCGATACTTTTAGACGTCAGGCATTTAGGCAAAGAAAGGATAATGGAAAGGCTTCCCCAAATAATGCAGTTATCCATCGATTTCGAAGGCGTCAATCCAATTTACGAACCGATTCCTATCAGACCCGGAGCCCACTATTCCATGGGCGGCATTAAAACCGATTATAACGGCAGGACGGTAATCGAAGGCTATTATTCGGCGGGAGAATCCGCCTGCGTCAGCGTACACGGGGCAAACAGGCTTGGAGGCAATTCTCTTCTGGATACCGTGGTATTCGGAAGAAGAGCCGGAATCGATATAGCCGAATATTTAAAAACCGCAGACGAAAGAAAATTCGATGAATCGACTGTCAAAAGAGACGAGGAGGCTTTTGAAAAGCTTAAAAAATCTTCAGGAAAAGAGAGGCACGGTTTGTTAAAATCGGAACTTCAGGAAGAAATGAGAGCAGACGTAGGCGTTTTCAGGGAAGAAAATGCAATGAAAAAAGCTCTAGAAAAAATTATAGAACTTAAAGAAC